>JBMZAP010000073.1:0-18426 GCA_049611445.1 Phycisphaeraceae bacterium
AGAAAGGACTCAGATAAGCATAATCCATTTGCATGACGATGCGTAGTTTTTCTTGCCAGATTCGATCTCGACCATGAGAAAACCCGCTTAAAAGCGGGTTTCTCGTAGGATCGGGTCTGCGTCTTTTGCGGCCTCTTCGGGCCGCGCCTCTTGCCTCAGTCAGTCGATTCAGATCGGGTTGATGTCGTCGCCATCTTCCAGAGATGGGCCGTCGTTGTTGGTGTCGATGTCCTGTTTGTTGATCATGTCGCGGAGGTACTGATTCTCACGACGCGTTGCTTCGAGATCGAAGACGAGATACTTGATCGATAGCCGCAGGTAGTCCAGCGATTCCTGAAGGTCGCCGACCGTCTTCTTCATCTTGTCGTGGCGTTCACGGGTCTGCTGGGCCAGATTAGCCAGCTTCTTACGCTCGCCCTCGGGGAGGGTATTGATCTCGCTCATCAGGTGGGAGAGCTTGGTTTGGAAGGTTTTTTCGTCCATCGGTCGGGCTTTCACGAAGTGCTTGGGGTACACAGCATTTGTACCACGGCAAAGCAGAAAGTCGAGCCGAATGTGAACACGTTTCGCCGCGGTCCGCAAAAACCCTTGTTTTCAGCATGAAAAAGCACGGTTGATCGACCGATAAAGCGAGCGATCGCCCCTGAAAGATTCAAGCGGTCTACGCACGGATGTTGTTTTGGGTCAACAAAGTCGCGGCCCGGGTCCGCGTAACCGCTACAAACGGACCTTGCCGGTGCCGGGGACGATCTCACCAAGACGGAAGACGGTTTCGCCTGCCCGCGTAAGTTGCTTGGCGATCGCATCCGCAAAGTGCGGGCGGACGATCAGCGTGTAGCCGATGCCCATGTTGAAGACCTTGAACATCTCCGCGTCCGAGACGCTGCCGTGCTTCTGCAGGAACTTGAAGACGGGCGGGATGTCCCAGCTCTTTTTGCTGAGCTTGGCATCGAGCTTAGGCGAGAGCGAGCGGTTGAGGTTGCCCGGCAGGCCGCCGCCTGTGATGTGGGCCATGCCGGAGATCGGCTTCTTGACCTTGTACTTGTGCAGGACCTCGATAATGGGCTTGACGTAGATGCGCGTGGGTTCGAGCAGGACCTCGCCCAGTGTCTGGTCGGTGCCAAGTTCGTCGTAGACCTTGTCGAGCTTCAAACGCTTCTTCTTAAGGATCGCCCGCACCAGCGAATAGCCATTGGAGTGGATCCCGCTTGACGCAAGCCCCAGTACCACGTCCCCCGCTTCAACGCGTTCGGGTCCAGCGATGACCTTCTTCAACTCCACCACACCCACCGCAAAGCCCGCAAGGTCGAAGTCGCCCTTCTTATAAACATCGCGCATCTCCGAGGTCTCGCCGCCGAGCAGTGCGCAACCCGCGAGCGAGCAGCCGTCGGCAACGCCCTTGACAATGTCTGCAGTCTGCTGCGGGATCACCTCGTGGACCGCGACATAGTCCAGGAAGAACAAAGGCTCGGCCCCCTGAACGATCATGTCGTTCACGTTCATCGCGACACAGTCTTGGCCTATCTTGTCGAGGATGCCCGTCTCGACCGCGAGCAAGACTTTCGTCCCCACGCCATCCGTGCAGGCCACGAGCACCGGGTCCTTGTAGTTGCGTTTAAAAAGCTTCTCATTGAAGTCCAGGCGAAAACAGCCCGCGAAGGCACCGTGCTGGCCAAGGACGCGTGGCCCGTAGGTCCGCCGCATGTGGTGCTTGATGAGCCCGACAACGGCATCACCAGCCTCAATATCAACGCCGGACTGGGCGTAGGTCATCGGGGCTGCCGAGGTCTTTTTTTTGCTGTTTTTACGCGCCATGAGCGGCATAGTGTAGCGGCTGAATGCAGGGAACAGGGATTAAGGGGCCTGGCATCCCGACTCCCAATTAAAACCCACTCTCAATTCCACAACACATGTGGAAAACACCCAAAACAGCCGATACTATTACTTACACATGACTTGCGGATGTGACAATCAACACGCTGAGCTCTTCGCCAAGCACAACCTGCGCTGCACCAAGCAGCGTAAGGCGATCCTCAACGCATTGACCGCTTCACGCTGCCATCCCACCGCCGACGAACTCTATCGCCAGGTGCAGGATGCCCTGCCCGGCGTGTCGCTGGCGACCGTCTACAACACGCTCGAAGCATTCAACGATGCGGGGCTGATCAGCAAGCTCCCCGACGCCGGCAACAACGGCAGCGCCCGTTACGACGCCCACCGCGAACCGCACACTCACCTCCGAGACCGCTGCACCGGCAAGGTCGCCGACGCCCCCGACGACATCTCCCAGATGATCCTCGACCATGTCCCTGCCGAAGTCCTCGAGACCATCCACGAGCGTACCGGCTTTACCGTGGATGAGATCCAAGTCGAACTGGTCGGGAAATTCGACAGCGATACTCAGATCTGAACAACCGATCTCAAGCTTCAATTAAGGATCAGCCGCGATGCCGACAACATCGAGGATGATTTCTATGGGCTTAGGGTAAAACAGGCTCAATCCACCCAGGAATACCGCGCCGGTCCCCATACTGATCAGCACACCGTTTATCGTAAATGGCGAGACGAGTGCGCTATAGGCAATCAATCCCAGGATCGCTCCAATGAATGCTGCAAGGGTCGCAACAAACAACCGCCAGATTGATCTAAGAAAGCTCATTAACATCATCTGCTCTCAGATATGCATCCGCCGCGCATATACCAGCCACTCGAGCAGCAGCACCGCCAGCGCGCCCCAGACAAACCATGGCCAGATCTCTTTACGGATTTCGACCGCTTGAGCCTGCGCGGATTGGCCGCTCGTACCGATGTCCAACACCTTCGCGACGCGAGGGTCCGACTCTTTGGTGTCCAGCAGGTTCACCGCCAACTGCTTGTAGCGTGTCGGGACGTCGTCATCGGTTTCGTACAGGCCGACGCGGGGGAAGGCATCGACGGTGAAAGTCGTGCCCAAGGCTCGGCCGGCGATCTTGGCCGGGCCGTCGTAGGCAAGCTTGTCGATCTCTCTGTCGGCAACGATCACGGCGTTGTCGCCGGTGTGGTAGTCGATGCCCGCTTCCTGCGTGTTACCGTCCAGGCCGAGCGTGGGCAGCACGTTTTTAATGAACACCGGGAAGCTGATGCGGTGTGGCCAGAGGGACTCGTAGATGTCAAAGCCCACGACCACGTGCCGGACCGCGTCGCGTGTCACCTCGGCCATGACTGGGCCCTCCCGTCCGATCGCCAGCACCGTCCCGTCAACAGGCACGACCAACCGCCCCGGCCGACGCAGCGGGATATCACTGAGTTCGACATTGCGAAGCAATTCGCTGGAGCGCTCCCACTGCGTAATGAGTTCGTTGGCCGGTGAGTCCGGACGCGTGTCCTTGCGTTCCAGGCCCTCCAAGGGTGGAACCACACCGAAGTACAAACTGTTGATCAGCGGAACATCTTCCGGGGCGTAGCGATCGAAGACGATGACATCAAAGCCCTCGCCCGCGGCGCCGCTGGCGCCGGCAATCGCCGCATCGTCCCAACCACCGCGACGCAGACGCTTGGGGTCCTGCTTCTCGAACTGGTCGGGCGTCATCTGCACGAGGTTCTCGATACCCGCGGCCTGACAGGCCAGTTCGAGATAGCCGTTGCCGGTCGTGACCATGAGCACACGCAACTCACGCGAAGGCGAGAGAAGCATCCGCGCGGTGTTGTCCGCTTGCAGAAGGTCCTGATGGTCGTGCGTGATCGTGATCAGCGCATCGCCAAGCCAGGTCATGTCAAACGTCAGCCCCGTTTCACCGACGGGCGGCAAGACGCCCGGTGCAGGGGCTGTGGTCGAGACGGGCGGGACGGTGACCTTCTGCGTCGAGAGCACCCGGTCGTCAGCCATGAACCGCACGTTCGTCGTGATCGGCTGATCGCTGAAGTTGGCAAGCCGCGCGTACACCTGCACCAGCTGCGGCTTCTCAAAGTCACGTCGAGCACTCAGCGCAGCGATGGCGAGGTTGTTGCCACTCGCCTCACTGGTCCCCATGCGGTGGTACTTCACCTCGGCGTTAGCCAGTGCGAGTGGTTCATCGGTTGACTTGCTCACGCGGCCGTCGCTGAACACGTGTACGTAGAGCTTGTCTTCGCCACCCGCCTGACGCGCGTGCGGCTCGACCGCGGCGATCGCGCTGTCCAGATGACTCTTCTGGTCCGTTGGCTCAATGCTTCGGATCGCACTACGAACCCGTGCGAGATCCGTGGTGAAGTCCTGCAACACCACCGTGCGGTGTGCATAGGCGATCACCATCGCGCCTGCGCCCGCTTGGTCACCGCCACCCGCATCAAGGTTGTCCACGACGTCTAACGCACGCTCTTTCGCGGCTTCGAGGCGTGACTCCCCATCCGCATCCTTCGTGTTCATCGAAGCGGAGTGGTCAATGACGATGACCACACGCTCGCCGGGCGAGGCAAACGCGTTCTGCGTCGGCCGGGCCATCGCAAAGAGCAGCAGCAGCAACAGCAACAGCTGAATCCACAGCAGCAGATTGTTTTTGATCTTCTGGAACGGGGCGTTGACCTGCAGGTCCTGCACCGCTCGTTGCCAGAGCAGCGTCGATGGGATGACCATCCGTTTGCGTTTGAGCTTGAGGAAGTACAGCGATACCAAGGCCGGAATAGTCACGGCTGCTGCAATGGCGGCAATGGTGGGTGAAATGAATCCCATTAGGCCAGTAACCCCCTTTGCCTGAGGTACTGCAGCACCATCACTTCGAACGGCACATCGGTCTCACTGATCATGTAGGCCAGGCCTCTTCGGTGCGCCTGGTCCTTGATGTGGTTGCAGTAAGCCTGCAGCGTCGCTTTGTATTTCTTCACCAGCGCGGGGCTGACGGAGACCTCGGCCACGTCGCCGTCTTCGAGGTCGGTCAGGCGGAGGTCACCAATGACCTTGCCCTTGACCGGGTCAACTTCCTGCGGCGAAAGCAGGTGGATCAGATACGTATCGCGTTTGTCGCCAGCCAGAAAACGGAAAGCGTCGGACACATCGCCCTTGTCCCAGAAATCGCTGACAACAATCACAACGCCGGGCCGCTGGTTGGCGATGGCCAACGACTTGAACGTGCTGGTCATGTCGCCGGGGCGGTTGGCTTCCGCAGGCATGGCTTGTTGGCGATTCAGGAACTCAAGCATCTGCGGGATCGGACGTCGGCCACGCATACCGACCGTGGAATCGAGCACGCTATCGGCCATGGTGTAGATGCTGGTGCGGTTGTAGTGCGTCAGCGAGATATAGCTCAGCGCGGCACACAGTCGCTTGGCATAGTCGAGTTTGTTCGGCTCGCCGTAGTCCATCGACCCGGTGACGTCGAGCACAATCGAGACAGAGAGGTCTTCCTCTTCCATGAACAGGCGGATGAACAACTTGTCCAGCCGGGCATAGAGATTCCAGTCAACAAAGCGCAGGTCGTCGCCGACGACGTAGCTGCGGTAGTCAGCGAACTCGACGGACTGACCCTTCTTCTTGGTCCGCCGCTCGCCTTGTTGAGAGCCGCGCAGCATCTTCCGCGACATGACGTCGAGCTTGTCGAGCTGGCGCATGAAGTCGGGAGACAACAAGTCACCTGTCTTGGACTGCCGGGTTGGAGAACCTAATTGGGTCACGATTCGCTTTCTTCACCGCCAAGGCGCCAAGTACGCCAAGGAAGGCAAATAGGTTTTAGTTTGGCCTTGGCGTCTTGGCGCCTTGGCGGTTCAAAATCGATATTTCTTAAACCTTCAAACCCGCCGCTTCGACGGGGAGCTTCTCAATAATGTCTTCGATCACCATGTCGGGCGTCACACCCTCGGCCTGGCCTTCGAAGTTCAGCAGCACACGGTGACGGAGTGCCGGCAGCATCACGGCCTTGATGTCTTCGACACTGACATGCGCCCGGCCGTCGAGCAGGGCCTTGACTTTGCCGCCTAACACCAGCGCCTGGCAGGCGCGGGGGCTGCCGCCGAAGCGGAGGAACTGGCTGGCCATGTTGCCCGCGAACTCGCCACCCGGGTGTGTCGCGAGCACGGCACGGATCGCGTAGTCCTGCACGTGCGGGGCGATGATCACCTGACGGATCACTTTCTGGAAGCCGACGATCTTCTCCGCATCGAGAACCGGGTCGATGGTCGGGCTTTGAGCCATCGTCGTGCGGTTGACGATCTCGTGCAGGTCGTCACGGGTGGAGTAGCCGACCTCGAGTTTGAGCATGAAGCGGTCGAGCTGCGCTTCGGGCAGCGGGTAGGTGCCTTCCTGCTCGATGGGGTTCTGCGTCGCCATGACGAAGAACGGCTTGGACATCTCGTAGGTGTTGCCGCCGACGGTCACGCTGCGTTCCTGCATGGCCTCGAGCATCGCGGCCTGCGTCTTGGGCGTCGCACGGTTGATTTCGTCAGCCAGAACGATCTGAGCAAAGATCGGTCCCTTGCGGAACTGGAAGACGCGGGAGGTCGAGCCGTCGTCGTGCTGTTGTTCCACCGCGATCGTCGTGCCAGTGATGTCCGCGGGCATCAGGTCGGGGGTGAACTGGATGCGGCTGAAGTCCAGCGAGAGGGCTTGCGACAGCGAGCGGATCAGCAGCGTCTTACCGAGGCCGGGCACACCTTCGAGCAGTGCGTTGCCGCCGGTGAAGAGGCAGGTGAGTACGCCGTCGATGATCTGATCGTGACCAACGACCATCTTGGCGATCTGGGTGCGGACGTTCTTGTAGGCCTCGCGGAACGCATCGGCCTGCTGGAGGATCGTCTGTTCGTTGGCTTGATTGTCGGGTATGGCCATGGTTTAGTCCTCTTGATCTTTCATACGCTGTTGAGCCCGACGCTTGGCATCGAGCAGTCTTGATGTGGTGGGGCCTTGATCCTGTGGTTTCTCGCTCTTGCGCATTGCAGCGGTGACGATGGGCTTGGCGGCCTTGCCTTCTTTTGCCCCGCCGACGGCTTCGCTGAAGTCTTCGGTGGCGGCGGCAAGGTCGGCATCGCTGGCAACGAACTTGCGCGTCTTGCTGACCGCGGGCTTTGTCTTGGGTTTCTCGGTGGATTGGCCGTTGGTCGTGCCCTTAACCTTGGCAGCCAGACCCGCGAGCGACGAAGGCTCGGCCGGCTGGTTGAGCTTCTCGCTGGTCTCTTCCCGCTTGGCCTTGAGCGCGGCCATGGTCGAAGCGCCCTCGACCTTGCGCGTCCGGGTAATCCCCGCGATGGCATTGGCTCGGCCCTTGGCCCAAGCGGCGACCTCCTGGCCCTCCCATGCGATACGGCGGCAGGCGACGTCCAGCAACAGTAGCGCCAGCAGGAACGGCATGAGCTGCCAACGCAACGGACGCGTGCTCATGCTTTCGATCGGTACATCACGGTTGTAGAGATTCGCGTCGACGGGATTGCCTGGATCAAGCACTCGGCCGCCGGTCATCTCAGCGATCTGCTGCAAGAGCGCGGTGTTGGATTGGAAGTTACGTAGTTCCCCGCCGGCCGCTTTGCTGGAGCCGCCGATCACACGCCGTGCTTCACCGTCAGGTGAACGCATGTTGAGGTCAACGATGTAGTTGCCGGATTGGCGTGCGGGCAGCCGGGCTTCATAGACACCGGGGCCGACCTGTTCGAGCGTGACGTTGACGAGGTTGCCGTCGGGGTCTTCGACACTGCCGGTGACTTGCAGGTTATTGCCGAAGGAGGCGCCCCGGCTGCCCGAGAAATCAACATCGCCGGCGGCGTCGAGGCGGATCGTCATCGTGTCGCCTTCGATCGTGCTGGTCATGTCGGCCTGGGTCGATGCGGCGGGACGTGCGATCTGACGAACCGTTCTCGCCCAGAAGTCGGCATAGTTGGATGAGCCACCCCAGTTCCCCAGCCAGTCCTGCGCCCAGCGGTTGGTCGCGTCTGCGGTGAACGCGGCAGATCGGCCCAGGCCAACCTGGTGGTGTGCGAAGATCGGCTCGCCCTCGGGACCCAGGATCGGCGTGAAGATACGCGGATCAGACTTGGGACCCGTCAGCACAAACCCACGCAGCGGCGGAACTGCATTGATCCCCACCATGATTGGCGAAGCGACATTTCGGACGATCGGGTTGAACGGCTCTTCCTTGATCAAGTTCTTACGGATCGCACGCGCTTCCTTAATGAAAACCTGTGGCAGGTTGGCCGGGTTGACCACGGGGTAGAACTGGCCGTTGCCGGTGCTGGCAAGGTTGCGCAGGCCCGCGGCGTTGTGCCCGTCACCGACACCGATGGTCGAGATCGTGACGCCGGCGTTGGCGAGCTGTCCGCCGAGTTGGAAGTTATTGGGCAGATCGCCGTGGCCGTCGGTGATCACGATCATGTGCTTGATCGCGCTTTCACCGACAGGCTCCTGGACCAATCGATCGTAAGCGGCCTTCACGCCGACACGGATATCGGTGCCGCCGCCGGGCTGCATGGCGCGGATCTTGCTCGCGATGCCCTTGGGGTCCTTGTTGTATTGCAGGTCAACGATCCACTTCGCACTGGTATCGAAAGCAACGACGCCAATCTTGTCCTGCGGGTAAAGCGCAGACAGGGCGAGGATGGCTGCCTCTGCGGCAACGTTCTGCTGGGTCTGGTTGGTGCCGCCCACCGTCGAGAACATCGAGCCGGAGCGGTCGATGACCAAAATCAGCGCACCGGAGGGCAGGATCTTCTGCGTGGGGATTTGGCAGTGGACCGGCAGGATGTACTTATCGATGTCCGTGTTGGTCCAACCTCCCGCACCGAAAGAGTCCGGCCCGCCGATCATCGCGAAGCCGCCGCCCAGATCGTGGACATAGCGGGTGAGATTACGCTGGACCTTTGGCGGCACGTTGTCGGCCGGGACGTTGTGGAAGAGGATCGCATCGAAGTCGCGCATATCGCGAAGCCGACTGGGCATAGCGGTGACCGGGGCCATGATCGTCTCGATGCCACGCTCAGCCAATGCGCGGGGGAGGATCTTGCCTGCCTCGCCGTTGACACCATCGACCACCAGCACCTTGCCCGGACCCGCAACGAGCGTAAACGCCTGCCCGGTATCGTTGGCAACGATCGAATTGGCCAGGCCCGCATCAGCGTCAGGTTTGAAGATCGCGTCAAACGTGTTGACGCCGGCCGAACTGATGGGACGATCGATGTACTTGGTCAAGGCGTACAGCCCAACCTCGTCGTCGCCGGTGTCGATACGCGTGCGCCACTCCTCGGCTTCAATCCGGATGCCTTCGCCCTCGGCAGCACCATTCAAATCAACCCACTGGTCATTGTGCTTGAGCAGCAGCTGGCCCGGCACACGGTCGGCACTGCGCAGCTCAACGGAGACCTTAATGGTCTGGCCCTTGCGCGCCTCGGGATTGGCACGCACCGCCTCGACCATGACTTCGCCCTTGACCTTGTACTGCAAGGGCACCACGTCGATCTGAACACCCGCGGCGGCGGCGGCCTGTACCGCGGCCATAACCTCGCCGTCAAGGTTGCCGTCGCTGGCGAGGACGATACGCAGGGCCGAGTCGCCCCGCTGCTTGGCGGCCATCGCCGACTCGATCGCCCGCTGCACGTTCGAGCCTTCGTAGGGCTCATCGATTGAACCCAGCGGAATCGTCACCTCACCCAGAGACGGGCTCAGGCGGATCGTCGGCCGACCATCAAACGTCTGGACCGACCAATAGTCTTCACTTCGCTTGTCGCTGCCGGCCTGCTGAAAGTACGACTGCAACCACTGCTCGGTGTCCTGCGGTTGCCCGTCGGCATCGGGGGGCGGCGAAAAGAACTTGCGGATCGATTCGCTGGTATCGATCAGCGCAACAACCGTGAGCTCATCATGCGTCTGCACGGTGCGGAAGCCGGCGAGCATCGTCGTGATCAGCAGCAAGACAAACACACGCAGGCCGACTGACGCCCATCGCCTGGCCGGACCAAGCTGTTGCAACGAGAAGACACCGAGCGCGAAGATTGGAAGCGCGATGAGGCCCAACAGCAACAGCAGCGGCTTGTCGAACATGAGCTTGTCGGCAAGGCCGACACCGAACCACAATGTAGCGGCCACGGCGACGAAAACACCAAACGTGATCAGTTGCGGCGCAGGCATCGCACGCCTCTCGCCTTTACCCGTCAGCCAGTTAGTCCCGACCCAGGCCAGCCATATCGCGAGGACCCCCGCGACGGTGAGGTAGGCAAGGGCCAGGATGAGAATCAATGCGTCTAGGATGGTCTACTCTTATCGTTGGTGACGATTTGCTTACTATCGCAATCCTACAGAGCACGAAGCGTATGCGAGTGACCCGAGTTATCAAAAGTCTGGGTCACTCGCTAACGCTTCGTGCTCGGATGAACCAAATCATAAAACTTAACGCGGGGCTGCGGGGGCTTTCCCGGCGTTGGGGTCTTCTGGCAATTTCTGGAAGTAGTCCTTCACCGACTCGTGGTATCGACGCGGGACGCGATCTTCAGTGACGGCTCGCTCGGCGGCCTGCACCGCTTCCGTGCGTGCTGCGTTGAACTCAACGGTGGCTTCGCCAGGCGCAACCTCGCCATTCTCGGTCCAACTGGCGATGACACGGCCTTCACCCTGCTGGATGTCCTGAGCGGCATAGCTGGTGTGCTGGTATCCCGGTGACTGCGGACCAAACGGGTTGCCACCTTCACCATCGCCCCAGCCACTGCCTTGGCCACCGCCCTGTTGTTTCATCTGCTGCAGCGCCTGCTGCATCTGGCCCTGCTGCTGCTGCATCTGTTGGAGCTGCTGCTGCATCTGAGCCATCTGGTTAATCGCCTGCTGAGCGGTTTGTCCACCCTGCTGACCTTGTTGACCTTGTTGACCCTGCTGGCCGCCACCCTGACACTGGCCGGCCATCTGCTGCAGACCCTGACTGAGTTGCTGCTGCATTTGCCCGCTCTGGCATTGGCCCTGACCCTGCTGCATCTGCTGCTGCATCTGCTGCATCATCTGCTGAGCCTGCTGCTGCGCTTGCTGCTGGCTCATACCCTGCTGCTGCAAGGCCTGCTGCAACTGTTGCTGCATCTGTTGTTGCGTCTGCTGCTGACCCTGCTGGCCTTGTTGTTGGCCCTGCTGACCCTGCTGTTGTTGGCCCTGTTGGCCCTGCTGCTGGCCTTGTTGCCCTTGCTGTTGTTGACCTTGCTGGCCTTGTTGCTGTTGCATCTGTTGCTGCATCTGCTGAGCCATTTGCTGGGCCATCTGTTGCGCCTGCTGTTGGCTCATACCGGATTGCTGTAATTGCTGGGCCATCTGCTGTTGAGCCTGCTGCTGCGCCTGCTGCTGGGCTTGCTGCGCCTGATTCGACTGCTGCTGAAGCTGCTGAGCGATATTGTTGAGCTGCTGCTGTAGTTGCTGCCGCTCATCCTCGGAGTACTCGCCCTTGTCGATCGCTTCCTGCATCTCCTTGAGCGCGTCCTTGGCCTTCTCAAAGTCGCCTTGGTTCATCGCACGGGTAAACTCGTCGGCCGGGCCGGTCTGCCCCGGGTCCAAACCACTGGCGCTGTTGCGTAAGGGGTTAAAGGTCGCTTCGATCACATCGGCCTGCTCACCCAGACGCGACTCGGCATCACTGATCAACGACTCCGCCTCTTTCAACTTCTCTTCAGCGGTCGTCGGGTCCTTGCGCACCTGATCAGAGATCGACACCAGTTGATCGCGCAGTTCATCCGGCAGGCCCTCGGCGATCTTCTGCTCGCCGACATCCTCCGGCTCATCCAGCCCCTGTTCGATCGTATTGATGATGACTTCACCCTCTTCAGCGATGCGCTGCGCCTTCTCCTCTTCCTCAGCAGCAGCGACCTGCCCCAGCGGGTCACCGAGGTTCTCCGGCAAGAGGAACAGGACTGCCAGCAACACCGCGCCAGCGATCGGGGTGTAGTTCCAGACCCGCGCCATCTCGATCGGCGCGGCCTGGGCGACCATGACGCGTGCCTTCTGTGCCGCCTCGTCACCTTCGCGCGCGATCTGTTGTGTCAGCTCGTTCTGGTCCTCAAGTGTTGCGGCGTAAAGCGCGGTGCCGAGTTTGTCCTTCAGCCCGAGCTTGTCGTCGAGCAAGACCGCCGCATCCGCTTCACCAGGGAGGTTCTGGAAGGCAAACGCCATCGCGCCGAAAAAGGACACACCTGCCGCAATGCCGTACGCCCATAAAGGGATGACGGTCATCGGAAGCAGTCGATCCACAATAAGGATTACCGAAGCCGCAAGAAGACCGACGAACACCGCCCAGCCCAAGGCCCGCAATACACGGTTCAGAACAACGCGCCTTTGAACCTTCGTAATACTGCGGTGGATAGGGTTGGTCATGATCGATCTCCGGAACGTAAGGGGCAGGCGTCCTTACATCGTATGCGAGCAGGGCGCGGACTATCAATATCAATCGGACGTTTTCTCCCACCTGCGGGTTCAAAAACTCTCAGAATCCCGCGATTGGCACGATTCGAGTGTAATTCCAAGCGGGTTTTCCGGACTGGACCGATACAATGGCATAACGATTCACTTCTCCGCAGGAGCACCTGACATGTCCGACCCCGAAGACGCCCTGCGTGATTTGGCCGCCGCATCTGCCAGTGGCGACGAGCCGGTCGAACTCGAACCGGTGGAATCGAAGGACGCCGCAGACGCACTAGCTGCCAGCGGCCGCCCCAAGTCACCTATCGCCAAAGCGCCCGAGCCAGCAGAGGAGCCACCCGCCGCAGAACGGGATGTCTCAGAGATGTCCGCCAATGCGCTGGCCCAGCTCAGCGGAACAGAGAGCGTCGCCTACGACCCGGCCACCCGATCGAGTTCTCGTCACAAACGTATCGCGCAGAAGCCGGACGTCGGCATGATCGGGATCCGCACCGCGTCCATCCCCGTGCTGATCACGATGGGCCTGGTCATGTTTGCCCTGGGCATCTGGGGCATCATGGTCAAGGCAGGCAATGAGAGCCTGCCCATGGCCGACCGCGCTAATGCCGACCAACTCGCCATCCTGGGCTTGATCGGCCTGCCCATCGGCATCCTCATGTTCGCCTCTGCAGGCTTCATGTTCTACGTCGTCGGAAAAGACAAAAGGAAGCTGGAGCGGTGGGAGGCGAAGTACGGGGAAGAGGAAGATTAAGCCCTGCCGCCTGACTGATAAACAACAGACTGCAGTAAATTTCTTCTTTCGTTACTCAAACAGTCAATACGATTAGAACGGCGTGCACTTACATCGATTTCACGGTCTCATACAGCTTCGCAAGTTGCCCAAGCAGATCAAGAACCTGTGTCACTGGAAGCATGGTCGCCGCATCTGATTTGGCCTGACTCGGATCGGGGTGCGTCTCGATAAACAGGGCCTGAACGCCCGCAGCGATCGCACATCGCGCAAGCAAAGGCGCACGCTCGGGTCGGCCCGCGGTGTGCGTCCCGCCGCCGCCGGGCAACTGGGTTGAGTGGGTGACGTCGAAACAGACAGGCCAGCCGAGATCCATCATGTCCTCAAGGCCAGGCATGTCATTGACCAGTCGGTTGTAGCCGAAGAACGTGCCGCGCTCGGTAAGAAGCATCGACTTGCAGCCGGCTTCGTCGAGTTTGTTGACGACATTGCTCATCTCGCCAGGGGAAAGGAACTGCCCCTTCTTCACGTTCACCGCCTTGCCGGTCTTCGCGGCGGCAACGAGCAGGTCGGTCTGCCTGCACAAAAAAGCGGGGATCTGTAAGAGGTCAACGGCCTGCCCGGCGGGCTCGGCCTGATACGGCTCGTGGATGTCGGTCGTAGTCGGAACGCCCAGCGTCTTGCCGATGCGTTCTAGTGCCGCGAGCCCTTCATCCAAACCCGTGCCGCGGGGAGTATGAATCGAAGAGCGATTGGCCTTATCGAAACTGGCCTTGAAGATGTACTGGATGCCCAGTTCGGAGCAGCGGTCGCGGACCTGTTCACCAATCGACAGGCACATATCCTCCGACTCGATCTGGCACGGGCCCGCGATAAGGGTAAGCGGCTGGTCTTGGCCGACGGTCAGGTTGGCGATGGCTGCGGTCTGCATGACTGGCAAGTGTAGCCGATCAACACGGGTTTAAGCCTTGGGCTGCCAGTCGTGGACAACGTACTGGTTATAGAACGAGCCGTCCTCATAGAGGTCCACCAGCCCGTAGCCGGGAGCGCATTCGTGGTAACTGCCCTTCCACCAGGCGCCGCTGACGGCCCCATTGCAGCAGTAGGTCGTGTGGTTATAGGTGACTTGGTCGACCAGGTGCTCGTGCCCGGAGAGGCAGAGCTTGACGTTGGGGTGCTTGGCAAACAGGTCCTTGATGCGACGGGCATCGATGTGCATCCATGATCCGGGGATCACCCAGTTGCCGGTCTTTTCGTTGTTGCCGTCAAAGAAAGAGGTGACCGTGATGATCGGGATATGGGACAGGACAAGGACAGGCGTCGTGTCGGGCGTATCTTTGAGGTCTTTTTCAAGCCAGGCGAACTGCTCGTCATCGAGACGGGCCTTATAGCCGCCGCCCTTCTGCGGTTCTGTGGAATCGAGAACAACAATGTGCCAGCCGGACTGATCGAAGCTGTAGTACCGGCTGGGCAGGTTGAACTGCTTGACGGCCCAGTCCTTGCCGGTGTCCTGCTTCAGGCCGAGGATGTCGTGATTGCCGATGCATGACTTGTGGGGCAGCTTGCAGTGTTCTTTGAGCACCTTCTTCCACAAGTTGATCTGCACATCGGCCCGCTCGCCGGTGTTCTTCGCGGAATCAACATTCATCACGTTGTCGCCGCCAAAGAGAATGAGCTGCGGCTTATCGTTAAGGTCCTGAAGGTGATTGAGGCAGTTGGCAAAGCCCTCGGCCCCGGCACGCTCAGGCTGCAGGTGTGTATCGGTAAGGTGAGCGAGTCGCAGAA
Organism: Phycisphaeraceae bacterium; assembly: GCA_049611445.1. Taxonomy (GTDB): domain Bacteria; phylum Planctomycetota; class Phycisphaerae; order Phycisphaerales; family Phycisphaeraceae; genus JAHQVV01. The sequence continues at coordinate 14,829 of JBMZAP010000073.1, forward strand.
GACGCTTTGCGTCGCGCTTGGGCGCATCATTGGGCTTTGCAAAGGCGACTGTTGCGCCGTGGCCTGCCCATGCACTCATGGCCAATAAACCTGCAGCCGTCCCGAGTACCGCTCGACGGTTCATACCACTTTCCGCCAATGATTTATCGCCGAGTTCTTGTTCTTTCATCGCCAACCCACCTTTCAGAAGGGATCCTGGTACATCCTTCGAAATTGTAGGATTGACGACGTATTGATAAAGCACGTATTACTGTTTGACCAACTCTCCGACAGCACTTGGCCCATCACGCCGGGTGCGCCAATCGCCCCGCCACCAATGCTTCAAAACGGGCTTGGTCTTGTCGGACATATCGATGACAAACAGGTCGGGACAGCCAATCTAATCAGCTGCTTTGTTGAGTCGGCTGACCATGACGTGGCCGGCATCAGATCCACCCAAAAGAGCGAAACTTGTTCGCTTGTAGATAACCGCGCGTCTGCTGTTCGCCAAGACGAAAGTGCCGTACTTGGGGACTGTTAAAGGGGTAAATTTGCGTTTCTCGTCAGCTACTCAACATTGTCCGATTTCAGGCCAATTGGTCGATGACCCATGAATGTCACCGGGCCCGAAGTGCGCCTGCATCCGGGCGGGGCCCGATAACCTAAGTCATTGCCAGGAAACGACATGGCCAAGCGAAAGAAAAAGACGGACAACCCCTCAGCAACGCAGGCCCTGGCGGCCTATCGCGGGGTGGGTTGGGCTGTCCTTGCGGGGCTCTGGCTGATGCTCGTAGCAGCCCTGGTCAGCTTCCACCCGGACGATGCGCCCAGCCACGCGGTGGGCGTCGCAGCGGACCCGGTGCACAACTGGGTTGGCGTCGTCGGTGCGGCGCTGGCGTACGAGTTGTACTCCGTGCTGGGCTTTGGCGTCTGGGCACTGGTCATCGGCATGGCGGTCTACCTGTACCGCACCGCAACGAGCAGAGAGACCAATCAGCTCGTGCTCCGCGCGATCGGCCTGACGATGATGGCGGTCACCATCTCCGCCCTGCTTGCGATCCTGGGCAATACCTACGCCCTGTTCCGCTCGCCGATGCCCGAGGGGACCGGCGGCCTGCTGAGCCTGTTCGTTAATGACCACCTGACCGCTCGGTTTGAAACGTTCGGCAGTGTCGTGCTGCTGCTCGTCAGTTTCTGGGTGGGGGCCATTCTGACGGCCGACCGTATTGTGCTGGCGATCCCCAAGGCACTTGCCGAAGCGATCCTGCGGATCTGCGATATCGATCCGAAGAAGCTGCCGCTGCCGCGCCTGAATATCGCAGGCCGCATGGCGGGAGCCTTCGCCCCATTGACCAGCCGACTGCGTACAGCGCCTGAGGCATGGGAAGGCGCGGCGACGGATGTCGAAGAAGGCCCGGAGCAAGTCGAAGAAGAGCTGACGCCCAAGCAACTCAAGCGTAAGCAGCGCCGCGAAGCCAAGGCCAGGAAACAGGCCGACTCTACCGCTGGTGCAAAGCGGGCGATGGAGGCCATCGCCAACGCGGAGGAGGAAGACGAAGCCAGCAGCGACACACCAGATGCCTATACCAAGGGCAAGCAGAAACTCGACCCCGACGCGCTGCGTGAAAAGATGGCGCAGATGCCCATCAACTTCGCGCCCAAGGCCGCTCCGGCCCCCGCGGCACCCATCGAACAGGACCTCTCCGGATACAAGTTCCCCGGCCAGGACCTGCTCGAAGAGCCCGAGACCAACTTCACCGAAGAGCAGGAAAAGATTGTCCGCGATCAGGCGGTCAAGCTCGAGTCGGCGATGCAGCAGTACAACATCCAGGGCGAAGTCGTCGGCATCGACTCGGGCCCGGTCATCACCCTCTTTGAGATCCGTCTGGCCCCCGGCACGAAGGTCTCTCGCCTCAACGGCGTCAGCACCGACCTGGCACGTGCGATGAAGGCACAGAACATCCGCATCGTGCCGAACATGGCCGGCAAGGACACCGTCGGGATCGAGGTGCCCAACATCAAGCGTGAAATCGTCCGCGTCGCGGAACTGATGCGGGCCGTACCCGAGGCAGCGACCGAGATGAACCTGCCCATGTACCTGGGCAAGGACGCATCGGGCAACCCCGTCGTCGAAGACCTCAACAAAATGCCGCACATGCTCATCGCAGGCACCACCGGCTCGGGTAAGTCGGTCTGCATGAACTCGATCATCATGTCCTTCCTCTTCACCAAGCGACCCGACGAACTCAAGCTCGTGCTGGTCGATCCGAAGATGGTCGAGATGTCGATGTTCAAAAACATCCCACACCTGATGTGCCCGGTCGTTACGGAGATGAGCAAGGCCGCTGCAATCCTCGAGTGGGCCGTGACCAAGATGGACGAGCGGTACGAGCTGCTGGCAGAGTGCGGCGTCCGTGACATCGGCACGTACAACAAGCTGGGCTGGGACGAGATCAAAGATCGCATGGAACCGAGCAGCGAAGAAGAGGCCGCACGCATCCCCAAGAAGCTGCCCTACATGGTCTTCGTGATCGACGAACTCGCCGACCTGATGATGACCAACAAGGAAGTCGAGGGCTTCATCGTCCGCATCGCTCAGAAAGCCCGTGCGGTTGGCATCCACCTGATCCTCGCAACGCAGCGACCCTCGGCAAACGTTGTCACCGGCCTGATCAAGTCCAACATGCCCTGCCGTATCTGTATGAAGGTCAGCTCGGGCATGGACAGCCGAATCGTGCTGGATCAAAAAGGTGGCGAACTGCTGCTCGGTCACGGCGACATGCTGTACCTGTCTCCGCGCTCGGCGGAGCTCACCCGCGCTCAGGGCTGCCTGATTGATGACATGGAGGTCCGCAAGACCGTCAAGTTCCTCAAGACGATCGCCAAGCAGAGCTTCGAGCCGCAGCTCACTCAGCTCAAGAGCAGCGGCGATGTCAGCGTTGACGAGGAGTCGATGAACGACCCGCTGTTCGACAAGGCGGTGCAGATCGTGCTTGAGACCAAGCGTGGCAGCGTCTCACTGCTGCAACGCCGACTCACGATCGGTTACGCCCGCTCGTCACGATTGATCGAGGCGATGGCTGCGTCCGGCATCCTGGGTGACCACAAGGGCAGCCAGGCCCGCGAAGTACAGATCACGGCCGAGGAATGGGAAGCGATGAAACAGATGCAGGCCGAGCAAGCCTCGGACACATCGGCTGTCGCCGCTCCCCCGGCCGAAGAAGCGACCGAAGAAGTCGAAGCGGATTACGACGAGGAAGACGTTATCACCGACGAGGATATGCAGGGCGACGACTCCTACGAAGAAGAAGAAGAAGAAGAAGGTGACGACGAGTACGAAGACGCCGAGGCCGAATACGAAGAAGAAGGGAAAGAGGAAGAGGAAGAAGGCGACGAGTACGAGGACGCTGAAGGCGAGTATGAATACGAAGAAGAGGAAGAAGGGGAAGACGGTGACTGGGAAGACGAGTACGAAGAGTTCGTCGAGGACGATGAAGAGGAAATCGCCGCCTAGTCCATGAATGACAAGTCAGTGAATACAAAAGCCAACGTTCCTTGGACGTGGGCTTTTGCTTGATAAACTTCGGCTCGATACACTGTCTGCCCTGCTGTTTGCCCC
>JBMZAP010000074.1:0-18206 GCA_049611445.1 Phycisphaeraceae bacterium
GCTGACCTACAAGTATCAAGGTCGCCGCTTCCGACTCACCGATGTCCACGGCCATGTCGCGAAAGATATTCTTGCCTGATGCGGCTGCGCGCCCAATACGACAATGCGTAACAGGCGTAAGAACCGCCCTGCTGTGGTAGTCTGTAGGGGTAGAGTCAATCGACCACCGCGTATTCACCAAGAGGACAGAACCATGGTTAGAACCTTCGCCTGCCTGCTACTCGCCGCCTCGATGCTCACCGGCCAAGCCGCCGCCGAGAACTGGCCCAACTGGCGTGGACCGACCTTTAACCAGGTCGCACCCGAGGGAAATTACCCGACGACCCTCGATCCCGCCAAGAATGCCGTGTGGTCCATCGAACTGCCCGGCAAGGGGAGTTCCACCCCCTGTGTCTGGGGTAAGCAGCTCTTTATCACCTGCGACATCGATGGTGAAGACGGCGTCCTCAGTTACAACCTCGACGGCAAAGAGCTCTGGCGCAACAAGCTCGGCCCACAACGCCCCGGCAAGCACAAGAACGCCTCCGGCTCGAACCCCACACCCGTTACCGATGGCGAGCGTGTCTTCGTCTATTACAAGTCTGGCACTGTCGCGGCGTTTGACTTCAAGGGCAAGCAACTCTGGAAGCTCAACCTGCAAAAAGAATATGGCAAAGACACACTCTGGTGGGACCTGGGCACCTCGCCGGTCCTCGCGGGTGACAATATCGTCATCGCTGTCATGCACGAAGGAGAGTCCTACCTCGTTGCGCTCGACCAGAAGTCCGGCAAAGTTGCCTGGCGAACACTGCGTAACTTCAAGTGCGAGCGCGAATCCGATCAGGCCTATACAACGCCGATCGTCACAGAACTCGACGGCCAGCAGCAGATCGTCACCTGGGGCGCAGACCACCTGACCGGGCACAGTCTCGATGGCAAGCTCATCTGGAGCTGCGGCGGGTTCAACCCCGAGAATAAACCCATGTGGCGCGTCATCGCTTCGCACGGCATCTCGAACGGCCATGCCGTGGTGCCTTATGGACGCGCTGACTTCGTTGCGTTCGTCAAAATTGGCGGCAAAGGCGATGTCACTAAGACCGCGCACGTCGGTCTGGTCGGACCAAAAGTCGGATCGGATGTGCCCTCACCAATCGCCGTCGATGGCAAGGCATACGTCCTCACGGACGCGAAGGGCAAGACTAACGGCAATGTGATGTGTTACGACATCACCAACGGCAAGCCGCTATGGGACAAGCCGTTTGAACTGCCACGTGCTGCCGGCAGCTACTACAGTTCCCCTGTTAAGGCGGGCGATTTTTTCTACTTCTCGCATGAAAAAGGCATCATTCACGTCGCGCGTGAAACTGACGCAGGACTGGAACTCGTTAAGACCAACGTGATGCCCGAGCGACAGATCGCGACCGTCATCCCCATCAACGACCACGTCCTGCTACGTAGCGAAACGAAGTTGTACTACTTCAAGAACGACAAAGCACAGGCAAGTCGAGACTAAGACGACCCGCCCTCGGTGCTGCCTTCACGCTCGGATGCGTATCGCTCGCGTAGCCGGGCAATGCCCTGAGGCTGGCCGATGATCGTCAGGCGGTCGCCTTCTTCAATGATCGTCGTGCCGCGGGGCGTGATCGTCATACCGTTGCGGTGCATCAGCGCAACGAGCGTGTCGTCATGCAGGTCAAGGTCAGCAAGGCTCTTGCCAATCAAGGTTTCGGTTGCAGTCCCTTCACGGACCAGCAAGCTGAGATAACGCTCGTCCCGAAGCAGAATCTCCTTGAGTTCCTGCTCGTGCTGAGCCTGCTTCCATGCGTCGAGGAAGTCGTCCTGCTCAATACGGCCAGCGATGTGCGCCAGCACGCGCAGGTGCATCCCCGGATCCGCTTCGGGGCTGACCAGGAAGAACAGAGCGTAAACCGTCGGATAGTCCCCCGTCGCAGGAACCTGTTGCAGAACCGGCTGTCCCTGCTCATGGCCGGGCTGAAGTTCCTCAGCCAACTTTGCCGCAATACCGTGGGGCACACGAACGATCGCGAGATAAGCGGACTGGATATGCTCAGACCGGAAGTGCGGGAGCATCGCCCCGCGGGCAACCGGCGCGTTGCCATGCTTGGCCGACTCAACGAAGCGGTGCTTGATCTCATCGATCGTCAACCCAACCCGCGCCTCAAGCGCATGGGCAACGCGGTCCATGATCGCAGGCATCGACGGGCCCTCGTCCATGCTGATGACCGGGGCATTGGCCACGAGCGTATCGAACGGGTCCGTATCGCGAGCGCCTTTTTCCTTGAGGATCTGGCGGAACTCGGCATCGAGCGGATCGTGCTGCCGCATGCCTAATCTCGCGAACCAGTGATAGATCGCCCCGTCGCGCGTCACGTGCTGCTTGGCCACGTAGAAGTACCAGAGCAGGCCAATCCCCACCAACCCGAAGGTCAACAGAAGCGTCGCCTCGCCCATCTCGATAATCAAGATCAGCGAGATGAGCACGCCCAGAATCTGCATCCATGGATACAACGGCGAACGGAAGCCGGGATCATAGCTGGCGATTTTGCTCTCGCGCATAATGATCACGGAAATATTGATGATCCCGAAGACCAACAGGTTAAAAGCTGAGGCCAGCTTGGCGACACCTTCAGCAGAAAGGACAAGAATGAAAAAGATCATCAGCCCAGAGGTCACAAGGATGCCCCAGGTCGGCGTGCCGAACTTACTGACCTCACCAAAGCGTTTGTGAACAAGCTTGTCGCGCGCCATCGCAAAGGGGTATCGGCTTGCCGCGAGGATGCCCGCATTGCCCGTCGATGCAAATGCCGCCAGCGCCGCAACCACCACCAGCAAAATGCCAACGGGATAGGGCAACCAGTCAAAGAATGCTTCCGCCGCCGTCGCCACCGGCGTCAGGTCATTCGGGAGCGACTCGGGGTTTAACACCGCGATCATGATGAACACGCCAACGACGTAGACCACCGTCGCCGTGACCAGCGAAAGGATCATCCCCAACGGCAGGTTCCGCTCGGGTTTCTTTACTTCTTCACTGACACTGGCAACCTTGGTCAGGCCTGCATAAGAAACGAAGACAAGTCCGATTGTTGAAGCCAGTCCGCCCCACCCGTTCTCCGGGTGCAGGAATGGCGTGTACCGCTCACTGAACTGCTCCCTTGGGACTTCCGCAAAAATGAACCAAAGCCCCTGCACGACAAAAAACGCCAACACGCCCAACAGCGTGATCACAAGCACGCCCTGCAAGCGCGTTGTCTCCTTCGCGCCAAAGAGGTTCACGAACATAAAAACCAGTGTCAGGACGACCGCAAGGATCTTGATGGTCCACAGTGCGCCCGTCTCGCTGCCGGGCAGCAAGTCCTGAACATAGGGCGTGATCGCGAGGTACGCCCCCATACCAAGCAGCGCAAAACCAGACTTTAGCGCAAGCGCCAGCCATGTCCCCAGCCCCCCGACGGTCCCGAACATCGGGCCCAGCGACCGGTCGATGAAGTAGTACGTTCCCCCAGCCCGTGGCAGCGCGGTCGAGAGTTCAGCCATGCTCAGCATCGCCGGGATAATCAGGATCCCCGCCAGGAGATACGCCAGGACAGTTGAAGGCCCGGCGTACCCGGTCGCCAATCCCGGCAGGAGAAAAAATCCACTGCTGAACATCGCCCCGGTGCTGATCACGTAGACATCAAAAAGCCCCAGCTCTTTTTTGAGTTTGCCCTTGCCGCCGCCCGAGGCCGAGGCTTTGCCTGGATCACCACTTGCTGCCATATACGTGCTCTAAGTCGTCTGCTAAATAAAGTTTAGATCAAAAACCGTCATGGAGGACGAGCATTCAAGCCGCAAGGCCAGAATCCGCGCAGACCAATACCACCTCGCACCAATCTCATCAAAAGCAGAGGGGGCCAATTGCCAACGAAGATGGCATAAATAAGATCTCAAAGCGAGGTTGACGAAACCCCGACCTGCATATACGCTTGCCCATATATGCCTAAGGCCGCCACACCGCCCGATGTCGACACCGTCTTTAAGGCGTTTTCTGATCGCACAAGACTGCGGATCCTGAACCTCCTGCATAGCAGCCAGGAACTTTGCGTCTGCGACATCTTCGAGGTACTCGACCTGCAGCAGGCCAAGGTATCGCGCCACCTGGCCTACCTCCGACGGGCCGGGCTTGTAGACACGCGTCGCGACGGCCAGTGGATCTACTACCGGCTCAGTCCCGCGTCGGGAAGCTTCCATCAGAAAATGCTGGAGTGCATCAGTTGCTGCATGTCGGAAGTTCCGGAACTGCAGACAGACCGCAAACGATTAGATGCCCTCCCCGCCCGCTGCTCGGAGGGCAGCTGCTGCTGATTTTTATTTGACTGGATATATTCCGCCAAACAGATATGCAAGGAGCCGACATGGCCACAAGAATCGGGATCAATGGGTTTGGACGGATGGGTCGATTGGGTATGCGAGCCGCATGGGGTGATGCAAGCCTAGAAATCGCCCACATCAACGAGATCAAGGGAGGCGCCCATACGGCCGCGCACCTGCTGAAGTTCGACACCGTCCACGGCCAATGGCTGCACGAAGTCGAGCATACGGACACAGGAATACTCGTTGACGGCAAACCTGTTGGTTTCAGCGAGCACACCCACTTCACTGACGTGCCATGGGCCGACCTTGGTATCGACATCGTCGTCGAATGCTCCGGCAAGTTCCGAAGCCGAGCGTCACTACAGCCCTACTTCGATGCTGGCGTCAAAAAAGTGGTTGTTTCCGCACCGGTCAAAGACGCAGACCTGAACATCGTGATGGGCTGCAACGACAACCTCTACGAGCCGGAGAATCACCACCTGGTCACCGCCGCCTCGTGCACAACCAACTGCCTCGCGCCGGTCGTCAAGGTCATGCATGAAGGGCTGGGCATCCGACACGGCGCGATCACCACGCTGCATGATGTGACGAACACGCAGGTCGTTGTCGATGCCCCGCACAAGGACCTGCGCCGTGCACGTTCCGCACTGAATTCACTGATCCCGACTTCGACCGGCTCCGCGACGGCGATCACAATGATCTACCCGGAGCTAAAGGGCCGCTTGAATGGTGTAGCCGTACGCGTACCACTGCTCAACGCTTCTCTCACCGACGCTGTCTTTGAAGTGGAACGCCATACAACTGCTGAAGAAGTCAATGCCATGTTCGAAGCGGCAGCCAACAGCGAACCTCTCAAGGGAATCCTGGGCTACGAGCCGCGCCCCCTGGTTTCCGCGGACTATGTCAATGATTCAAGGTCAGGCATTGTCGATGCAGACTCCACCATGGTCATCGATGGCACACAGGTGAAAGTCCTGACCTGGTACGACAACGAGTACGGCTATGCCTGCCGCATGATGGACCTGACCACCAAAGTCGCGTCTAACTTGTCATCCGTATGAGAGAAAGCGCCAGCGTGAGCTCCGCAGCAACAAACAACAACCCTGAGCAGCGTGTCGATCTGAAGCGCTATGCGATGGTGACAGCAGCCTACTGGGGGTTCACGCTCACCGATGGTGCGCTGCGGATGCTGGTGCTGCTGCACTTCCACGAGTTGGGCTACAGCCCGTTGCAACTCGCGTTCCTGTTCTTGCTGTACGAATTTTGTGGGATCGTGACCAACCTCATTGGCGGCTGGATCGGCGCACGGTTTGGTCTCAAGCTGACACTGTTCCTCGGCCTTGGCATCCAGATCGCTGCCCTGCTGATGCTTTCTGCCGTGCAGCCGGGCTGGGTCGCCTGGCTGTCAATCAGCTATGTCATGTTGGCCCAGGCGCTCTCAGGTGTCGCAAAGGACCTGACCAAGATGAGCAGCAAGAGTGCTGTCAAACTCGTCGTACCTGCCGACGCCGAGTCGACCCTGTTCAAATGGGTGGCGATACTCACCGGATCTAAAAACGCGCTCAAAGGCGTTGGCTTCTTCGTCGGCGGGCTACTGCTGGCAACGCTGGGGTTTGCTGCCGGACTCTGGCTCATGGCCGGCACACTTGCTGTCATTCTCGTCGTGTCGGTACTTACACTCGATGGCGACTTTGGCCGATCCAAGGCGAAGGTAAAGTTCAAACACCTTTTCTCTAAATCCCGCGAGATCAACCTCCTTTCATTTGCACGCGTCTTTCTCTTCGCTTCAAGAGATGTGTGGTTTGTCGTCGCACTACCCGTATTTCTCTATGAAGTCCTCGGCTGGAATTTCACGGCAATCGGCGCATTCATGGCGGGCTGGGTGATTGCATATGGCTGTGTACAGGCCGGTGCACCACGTCTGATCCGCGAAGCCGGCACAGTCCAGGCTGCGAGAGCGGCGGTGTTCTGGGGCACGCTGCTCGCCATCATTCCCGCGGCAATCGCTATCGCGCTGGCACTGGGATTACCACCCGCTGCAGTCGTGTTAGGCGGACTTGGAGCGTTCGGCATCGTCTTCGCCATCAACTCTTCCGTCCACTCGTATCTCATTCTCGCACTGACCGATCACGATCAGGTCGCCCTCAATGTAGGGTTCTATTACATGGCCAACGCATGTGGACGTTTGATCGGGACGCTGCTCTCCGGATTGATCTATCTCCTGGGCGGCCTTGAAGCAACACTCTGGGCCTCGGCCGCGATGATTGCGATCGCTGCGGCATCGGCCGCACCACTAGGCCGAGTTAAAGAACCAACTGAAACACTCACTCCCAATCCTAATGGAGCATAACGATGCCCGAAGAAATCACTGCCATCGTCCGTGAAAAATATGGCCAAACGGCACGCGCCGGCCTGTCCAGCGAAGATGCAGGCGTCGCGGCGGTCGCCGAGGCCTTTGGCTACAGCGCCGACGAACTCGCATCAATCCCCGCCGCATCAAACATGGGCCTATCCTGCGGCAACCCGATCGCACTGGCCAACCTCAAAGAAGGTGAAACCGTGGTCGACCTCGGGTCGGGCGGCGGACTGGATGTCTTTCTGGCTGCAAACAAAATCGGCCCGAGCGGGAAAGCCATCGGCATCGATATGACCCCAGACATGATTGACCTGGCCCGACGCAATGCAGCAACAGGTGTCGATGGCAAGCCTTATAAAAACGTCGAGTTTCGCCTCGGCCAGATCGACGCGCTTCCGCTTCCTGACCACTCAGCGGACGTCATCATCTCGAACTGCGTGATCAATCTCGCTGATGATAAGCAGCGTGTCTTCGAAGAGATGTACCGCGCCCTCAAGCCGGGAGGACGCGTTGCGGTATCTGATATTGCGCTCAAGGAAGAACTCCCTGAAGAACTGGCTCAGAACATCGCTGCACATGTCGGCTGCATTGCAGGGGCGATTTCAATCGACGCTTTTGCTTCGGGCCTCAGGCTGGCAGGCTTCAAGGACGTTGCCGTGATTGACACACAGTCAGATCTCACTGCCTATGCCGCAGTCGATGGCCAGGCAGGCTGCTGCTCACCTGCCCCTGCATCAAATGTCGGCCTATCGATCGGCGAAAGCGATGCAGACAGTGCGTGCTGTAGCCCAGGCTGCTGTGACACGCCAGACACGACTGACCAAGCGCCGGCGCCGAAACCAATGCACGCCGATCTTGGTGAACTGTTTGAGCGCTACGACATCAACCGCTACGCCGCTTCTGTAAAAGTTTTCGCTGTGAAGTAGTGATGCGGCGGTACCGTCAAGCTTCGCAGCAATGACATGAAACAAGGCGTTGGCTCCAAAGCAACCGGACGCCAGTTCGAGACCGCGTTCGTACTGGACCTAAGGTGAAAACCCGTCGGATCGCCGCTGGCCCTATCCATTTTCGTCGTTGATCGCATCCCAAACAGGGACACCTAGAAATGTAGCAAGAGTTTGCGCATCCTCCTGCAGGCTTCGCTTGCCGCAATGCCCGACCACGTTGTGCCGGCTCCCATCATGCAGGACGACGTTGAGTTCATAGTGCCAACCCGAGCCACCCTGACTGCCACCTAGGGCAAAATCTGAGAGGAGTTGAATCGCACAGATTTCCTTGAGTGCGACACAAGTCATAATTGAAGCAACATCAAATACTTCATCGGGCGATTTCCGCCCCTTCCAGAACCAGCCAAGCGTCTTGTCAAAAACGACCGGTGTCGCATATCTCCATCTTAAAAACACACTGATCGGCAACGCAGGGGCTGCACAAATCCCCGCAATGAATATGCTCATTTCCAATGACGCTTGCTTAAACAAGCAAACACCCAATCCGACCCCTGCAAGTATCAGCGGCATTAAGTAAAGGAGGAGCTTGATACGGCCTGTCGGAACAAAGACAACTCGGTCGGATGATTGCTTAATCGCCTTGTGCGTAGCCGCCCAAACCACAGCATCGACTTGCTCAATTGGTTCCCACTCTGCTCGTAGCGCCACCGGATCATTGAACTGGGACGGGTCGATGGGATCCGGATTGAATCTGCCCTTGATGCGTTTTTTAAGATTGCCAAACACCGGCACGCTCCTTAAAGACAACCCTGCCCTTGCTGCATGGATCTGAAGTTGCCCACACAAGATAGCACCATACTGCTCCCAACTATGGGAATACATATCGCTCGAAAGCCTGGTCTGAAGAATAGTGTCAAGACCAAAGCCATCGGATCAGCCACCTTACATGGGTGAACTCCGCCAATGCGACAAGCGTAGAACATGTAACAACTGCTTCACGCTACGACAGAACCGACCATTGAGATTGCCAAAATGAATCAGGATTGGCTTATGGCCACAGGCTCGCCAGCAAACAGGACATTCATGATGAAACAAATTTCCAGCGCGTTACTGAAAAGGTTTGACCCTGCGATATGCATCGCCCCCCTCCTGTTACTGACCGTCTTCATGATGCCAGGCTGCACTTCGCAGTCAGCCATCCCGAAGGACGCCGAATTCGAGGTGATTGAAGGGCAAATCGATGAATTCAGACAAGTAGACGACAAAACGTTTGTCGTCAGCATGCCACCCTATGCTCGCAACTTCTGCATCCACCGCGATTACTCCCCCGCCGCCCAGGCCCTCCTGAACAAGGCCAAGGCCCTGTCAGGTACAGGCGCAACGGTTCAAGCAAAGGTATGGGTCCGAGACCCCGCGTTAAGCAAAGCCAACCCACAAGGCAGCGGCGTCCCGGGACCGCCATGGGTCATTATCAATCTTCACGTAGTCACGGAAGAATGAGAATTGAAACCAATCTGAGGATCGCCAGCTCGTACTCGGCAGCGAAAGCCGGCTTGATGAGATCCGCGTCGAGGCGGCGTTTAAATCGATGATCGGCGACGGCAGCACACACCAAGCTGATTGAGTCAAATCCGGCCGCCCTTAGTGACTACCTTGATAGCACTATTTTGCTTGCGGTAGTTATTAGTGGGGGTAGGCGTACGATTTTGGCGGAGTATAGTTGCTTACGAATGGAGATCTTGAAGCCTTTGGAGCGGCTTGTCGCGGCTCCATATGGAAAGTATCCGCTTTGAGAACAAGCCCTACCCTCAGGTATACCATGCTTATAAATCATACGCGTCTTAAGAAAACCCACTTCTGTCTGCTCGCTGGCATCACTCTCGCATGGAGTGGTGCTGCCAATGCTGCTGTCATCACTGTCAATGGCGATTCACCTGCAACGTTAGCGTCTGATGAAGCCAATTTTTATGCCACGGTTGGTGAATCCGCGGACTTCTCCGAAAACTTCAATAGTTTTAGTGACAACGACACGCTTGCCACAGTCAACGCAGGCGTATCCGGGTTCACCATCAGTAATGCCAGTGGTGCCGACCCATATATTTCAGACAACCTTGACCAGGGTGCCGTCACGAATGGTTTGGCACTGGAGTTTGACAGCAACAGTGCTCAGAGCGTTCTCTTCACGTTCTCAAGTCCGGTCGACTATTTTTCCTTCACCGATCAGGATCAACCCGGCATTCTCACGATTACGATCAACTTTGTGGGCGGTGCCACGCAGGCCCTCTCGATTAATGACACCACCGGCAACAATGGCATTGAGTTCATTGGCGCCTACCGAAACGACGCTCCCAATCAGATCGAAAGCTTCACCTTCCTTCAATCAGGCGAAACCGATGGCGTGCTTCTGGACGATCTGCAATGGGGCGTGATCCCGGAGCCCAACTCACTCGCACTCCTCGGCCTGGGCGGCCTGCTCGTCGCCCGCCGGCGGCGTGGGTGAGTCTAGTAATATCCATGCGGATGCCAACTAAAAACCCCGAGTCTTTACAAACTCGGGGTTTTGTCTTTGACGAATTCAATGGAGCCGGGGGGAGTCGAACCCCCGTCCCGATACAGTCGGCCATGGGCTTCTACACGCATAGTCATTCATAAAGTCTCACCCGCTCATCGGAGAATGACAGCCTTTGAGCGAGCCAGCCTGAGTAAGTTTTAACCCTTGGACGCTAAGGCGTCATCCTCGGGCGAGTCGGCTAGTCGTTCGCCTACCCACAACCACCGACAAGCGATGGGTAGACGTTGCTGTCTAATCGAAATTAGGCAGCGAGGCGTGCCGGCGCGAAGCCGATACGACCAGCGATATCAGAAGATTCGTTGGCATTTATGGTTTTTGTGCGTGGTTTAACGAGGCCTACGCACACCTCGACGTGCAACCGCAGAGCGTTCCCTGTCCGGTCGATACCAGTCGGCCCCGTTGTCAAAGAGCAACACGATCAACGCCGTGCTTACCTAAATTATAGCTTACGTTTGTCGCCGAAGACGAGCCTGAAGACTCCAATTTCACCATCTTGCCAACCACCAAATCGCTTTAGACTTCCTAAAAAGGTGGGGTATGCTTGCCTGATGAAGTATATGGAGGTGAGTTGAGATGGTGGGTTGGTTTTACATCAACGAAGAAGTCGCTGCGCCCGTTCGGATGCTGGAGGCAGATGAGAAGTCGGGTGTGGTTACCATCGAAGTCGCCGCACGGTTTGTGCCGAACCGGACCATGCTGCGAGGCAGCACGATTGTCGAATACCGGCACTGGAAGCAACGCAGGCAGATCCGCTGCCTCGGCGCCGAACGCGTCGGCAACGCCCTGATGATCGAGGCGGTCGATGTCGGCCCGGCCAACTTGAATGAAGAAGTCGTTGAAGACGCACGCGGACTTGCAGAGGATTGGCTCGCGGTCAACGGCAAAGCGTGCTGCCAGATCACTCGCTTGCGCGCCAACGATCAACCCCGAGGCCACTGCCTCTTCAATGTCGCCCTCGCGGACTGGCGGGACCTGCGTATTGGAGACCACGCCCCTCTGGCCTGCGTTGGGATCAGCCTCGATACGGGCCATGAGAACGACGGTTCCATCACCCCCCTGCTCCATTCGGCCCGGGAACTACCTGCCACTCTTGCACCACCAAGGGTCGAGATTATCCGCCTCCGCGAACGCCAGCGCTTGACAATCCATCCGATCGCCACCGACTGGGGAGACGAAACGACACTGGTCGTCGCGCGTGTGGAGGCGTCTGCGTCTTTGCAACGCCAGCCGCAAGGCTCTGTGGTCACCGCGGAATAGGCCTCACTCTGAAGCCTTGATCCCCAGCGTCTTCAGACGCTCGTTGATCTCAACCGCCATCTGAGCTTCCCTCGCCAAGCGATCAGCATTGCGTTCCTCTGCAAGCTTGCGCTCTGTACGCCAGTTGACCCCCGGCATGCCGGGCTCGGCCGGGTCCTCGCTCTCTGGCAGGTCCCACGTATCGGTTCTGAAACTTGCCAACGGCGCCCAGGGTTGCCCCTCGACATACAGATTTGCCAGCGGGCTCACAGCCCATCCGTAACGCACGGCAATGGGCTTCTCAACCAGCGGGCTCCAGACATGGACGATCGTTGCGTCAAACTTGTTCGCTTGGGCGTGTGGCCCAAGATTCTTCTCCGAGCGGAAGCGGGCGTATGCCTTGTAGTACTGCCCATCTTCCCCGGCAATCGAGAAGCCTTCGGGAATCGCTGCCATGTCGTGGGGCATGACCGGCTTGTCGAAAGTCAAAATGATTTCATCACCCGACGGCTTGCTTGAAATGAGCTGGGCTGTCTCCCAGTGCACCTCCATGCCATAGATCCGATTGAGCGCCCATCTTGCCGCTCGCTCGCCATGATCTGCTTTTTTCTTCGGATGCAAGCCTGGAATCTGGACATCATGTGCAGGCAGAAAGGCCGTTCGCTCAGGGTCGCCGACGTCGGCCAAACCGAGCCGCTGAGAATCACGGATAAATGCCCCATTGGCGCGTGAGTGAGCCTCAAAGTTGTATGCATTCTGCGGGGTGCCGCCGGCGCAAAAGCCGATGATGCCCACCGCCAGTTGGTCATCGTTGAAATCCTCACGCCAGCCTTCCACCATGAGTTTCATAATGGTCCGGTAGCGCTTCGGTCGGCAGTTGTTACCCAAAGCGTTGTTGAAGCCCTGGTGGAAGAGAACACCCTTGATGTTGTAGCCGATGAACGCGCCGAACATGCCGTTGTAGCATGCCCCCGCATCGGAAGGACTCATCCCGGGTATGCTCCATGACCGGATGTCATCTTTCGTTGGCTTCTTGGGGAGCTTATTGTCCGGCGTCCCTTTCTTCTTCTCCGACTCAACCTTCTTTTCCCATCGCTCGATCTGATTGGCGAGCCAGTCGTCAATACTGAACGCGGACTGCCGCTGCAGAACGTGCTCGTAATAGCGTTTCGTCAGTGGGTGCTCAACGAGCTTGCGTTCAGGCACAAGCGACTCGATGGACGCGCCGCCGCGAGAGTTGTCGATAATACCGATCGGCACATCAAGCGCACGTTGGATATTGCTGCCGAAGGCATAGCCAATGGCAGACATCGCGATTGCACTCTCAGGGGTACTGACAAACCAACCACCATTGACCAGTTTCTCTGCGGGGATATCCTTCTGAAGGTCCTGCTGCTCATTGGTCGTAAACTTCAAAAGCCGCAGTTCAGGAAGGTCAGCCTGCGGGGCCAAAAAATCTTTCTCAATCGTCTTATCCAGCGCCCAGGCCATATTGCTCTGCCCGTTCATCACCCAGACATCGCCGATCAGAATATTCTCAATCTCGACGGTTTCATCGCCTGAGGTAATCGTCAAGACGTGCGGCATGGCACTGGCACTGAGCGAATCAAAGGTCATTTCCCATCGACCACTGTCACCATCTGCGGTCACGATGTCCACGCCGACGGCATCCGCGTCCTCGCGTCCAAGTCCGACCTCGACCTTTGATCCGGGCTTGGCCCAGCCCCAGACTTTAATGGGTTTGTCACGTTGCAAAACCATGTTGTTGGAAAAGATGCCGTGCACTTTCAACGAGTCTGCCGCCATCACGGGCAGACCGGCCAGAGCAAAAAAGAGCAACGCCACAATGGTCAGAATCTTGGCTCTCATCGTTTACCTCAAGTAGCAGATCACGGAATACTTCGATTGACTCAGTGCATGAGCATTAGCTTACCACCAGAAACCGGCAGACCAATTCACGCCGCGGTAGGCCATTTCACTTGCCATTGTAAAATCGGTTGAACCGTCCAGGCTGGTGAGATGGGTGCCCTCCGCCTCGAAGCCGTTGTCGGCCACGTGATTGGCACCTTGGCGGATCGGGTCGCTGGGATTATCGAAGTTGCCCGAGCCGACGGGTTTGTCGCGGTTCAAGTCTGCCCATATCAAGTCAAATACCGCGTTGTCTTCAATCTTTGTCACGAAGGCGGGCTTCCCCTCGGTACCGTCAAAGCCTGACGTCGCGGTTCGCTTCATCTGATTTGAAAAGATATTGCCACGGTCACCGGCCAGCGCAATCCGCCCGATGACAATGTCGTTGTTGTCACCATCCTGCCCGGGCCGCCAGAACGCATCATCGTTCCACCGGCTGTTGGAGACGCTGTACCAGTTGCCTCGGTTCGACCCGTACTCACCAAGCCCCTCTTTCCACGAGCCTGCCATCCAGTAGAGCTGGCGGTCCTGCAACTGATTCGTTGGCCAGGATGCACGCTCAGCCGACTTGGGCTGAAAACCTGGCGGGTAATGCAGATCGGGCAACCAGCCCTTCTTATCCGTCGCCCATGCATACGACGCCGTACCTAACGATCTCTGATCGACAGCGCACTGCATGACTTCGGCATTCTTACGAGCCGCTCCCAAGGCTGGCAACAGGATCGCGATCAACAGCGCAATGATCGAAATGACCACCAGTAGCTCGATCAGCGTGAAGCCTTTACGCATCGTTGTGTTCCCTCAAGACAGGCGTTGCAAACGAATCATATCACGCCTTACACAACAGATGCTCATTCAGCAAAAGGGCTTGAGCTTGCCTGCGTCGCTTCAAAAGCCAGCGAACCAAAACTGGCAAGAGCCTCACAACAGTCTCCTCCAAGTTTTGGAAGTCGCCGCCTCACCTTTCGGCAAGGCAACGATCATTCAAGCAGAATCAGGCATAAAGCAAAAATTCAACCGCGTCGGCGGCGCGTGATGAGCAGCCCGCCGAGGCCTAGCAAAGCAAGCGAAGATGGTTCTGGGACACCCGCTGCAGCGAGAGCGTTCGCAAAGGTTGCATCATCACCGGTCAGGATCACGGTATTCGTGATCGAAGAATCGCCATTACCCCCAAGCGTCGACTGATTGCGAACCATCGTGCCGAAGAAGCCGAAAGTCGCCGAGTTCCAGACGGTCTGCATGTCACCGGCAGCTTGACCTGACCCCTCCACGGAGGAGCCATCCGGATTCACCCAGACATTGAATAAGGTGTCATCCGCGGCGTTAGTCTTGCCATAAACCACGTTGTGGTTCGGGTCGTAGTGTGCCTTCATGATCAGGACCACCGTCTCGCCCGCCATGTCCTGATTAAAGTTGAAGTTGGTACGGGTCGAGTCGCCCGTACCAATCCAATTGAGCTGACCGGTATCCTGAAGTTGGACACCAACACGAGACTGACCGCCCGTCGCACGGAAGTTCGCCTCTACGTGAGCGTCTGAACCGGCACCGATCGTAAAAGTCGTGATGGCATAGACGATGTGTGTCGATGCACCAGAAGGCAGAACATTGCCGCCGTTGGGAGTAGCGATGTCGGTCTGCACATAGTCGTTTGTGGCGCTGCCATCGGGTGTATAGCTGTGATCAGGCACAGGGATAACTGCGGCCTGAGCCGGTCCGATGGACAGGGCTGTCGTTGCAGCAAGTACAGCTAGAGGGGCTTTCACTCTCATCATTCAAGTCCTCGCTTAGATAGGTCTCCAATCAAGCTTGCCTGCAGAGCATGAATTGCTTGCTCTAATAAAATACATGGGGTAGATTTTGGATATGCGCAAATATATTATGCTTTTAGGAAATACAGACTTCAGGTTACAGGCATGACCGCAGCACGCCGTATCGCAATTGCACTTGAGATTGACCAGCCGTATCCCCAGCACCAGGAGGTATTCGCCGGGGTACAACGCTATGCGCACGAGCAGGCGAACTGGCAATGCCTGATCGACGAGCACCCGGGTTATCTGCCTGGTCGCAGGGGAAAGAGCTATGGACGGTACGACGGCGTCATTGCCCGCGCGCCAGCGCCAATGCAGCGACGGCTCAAGAAACTCGGCATCCCCTTCGTCAACGCGCTGTACCAGAGTGCCCGGGACGGCACGCCGGGCGTCTATCCCGATGCAAAAAAACTTGGCGCGGCTGCTGCTGACCACCTGCTTGAACGCGGCTTCCGATCGCTGTGCTACATGGGCGAAATCGAACTTCACAAGCATACGGCCGAAGTCGGACGCGCTTTTAAAGACCATGCAGAGGAAGCAGGCGCCGCCTGCGAACTGCTTCGTGTGCAGAACCGAAGCTTTCTGGATACCGACTTCTATCTGGAGATTGAAAAGACGATCAGTGACTGGAGCGCTCGCCTACACCCCCCGATCGCACTGTTTGCCGAGGAGGCCCCGATCGCGCGAATGGTAATCCAGCGCTGCCAGGAACTAGGCTGGGACGTACCGCGCGATATCGCCGTACTCAGCCAACACGACCTCAAATCCGTCGTGAATGTCGCCCCGCAGATCAGCTCAATCGAGATCGACAACGAACGCGCGGGCTACGAGGCCGCGAAACTGCTCGACAGGATCATGACGGGTAAATCTGTGCCGGCAAACCCCGTGATGATCCCGCCCAAGGGCGTCTTCGGCCGCGAGTCAACAGACTATTTTGCGATCCAGGACGAGATGGTCGCCGAAGCGCTTCGGTATATTGCCGCCCATTTGCATGACCCCCTGCATGTCGAGCAAGTTGCGTACGAACTCTCGGTCTCATCAAGGACGCTGCAGTCAAGATTCAATGAAGCGCTCGGCGTCGGTGTCAGCCAGGAGATCCGCCGACTGCGTCTCCAACGGGCCAAACGACTATTGGCCGACCTGAGCTATACGATCGCAGAGGTCGCAGCAGAATGCGGCTTTGGTCGGCCGCAGTTGTTCAGCACCGTGTTTCGTCGCGAGGTCGGCATCACGCCAAGCGCATACCGCGAACAGTGGGATACTGACGCGCACGCGTAATCATTGCCAACAAATCAATACAAGTATCTCGTCCAGAGAGATCGGCTCTCTCACATAAAGCGGGCTTGTTCTTTTTGCGAAGTTCTGTTGGGAAATAGATGTTTTAGGGGTCTTTAGAGCCCTAAAACATCGGGACAATAAGAACAACTTGTGAGTGGCTGCAAGTACAAATGAACTTGCACCCGCCGAGGTGGTGTCGGCGTATTCAACGAGCCCTTTAAATAAACCGCCCCGCGAGCGTAACACTCAGCGGGGCAGCTCTATCAAGTCTTAAAACCGCCCCGCAAGTCGTATGACTTAACGCAGCGGCAGAGCAGGAATACCGCCGCACCGGGTGGAATGGTGCGACGGCGAGGAAGAGCGTAAAAGCGGGCTGCCCTGAAGCGTAAAAAAAGGGGCAGCCCGCATCTCAGGTAAAACGAGTTGCCCGAAGTACGGCAGGCAACTCGCAACATTGAGTCAGGCGATACACCACCAAGCCCGACCCACTTTCCATCCTCCACCCCCATCCACCTATTTGATCGGGGTAAGTTGATTCGTAATTAACGCCTTGAATACAGAGGTGTTATGTGTGGGCTGATCTAGCGGTAATTAACAGCACAATTGCACTTCAGCTTCACCCAACAAAAAGCGCCCCGCGAATCGTGAGACTCAGTGGGGCGATGCTAGAGGTGCATTTTAGGCCTGTCATTTATACTAAGTTTTGTTAGTGCGAGCGTAATAGTTTTGATGTAATGGCCAACCAAAGAAGGACAGATGCAATGACATCCAAACAATTCTTTTCGTTTCTTGCCGCAATAGGAATCCTTGGCCTCACCGCCTTCGCTTCGCCCTGCTTTGCCGAGCAGTATGACGAGGGCGTACCCAAGCCGACGCATACTGAAGTCCGCTATGGGGACCATGAGCGTCATATACTGGACGCCTGGCTTGCCAAGGGCGACACCCCTCGCCCACTTGTTTTCATCATTCATGGCGGCGGTTGGCTCGGCGGCTCCAAGGAACGCGCCCAGCGCTTTGCCGATGTGCAAGCACTGCTGGACGCGGGCATCAGCGTCGTCGCGATCAACTACCGGCTGATCGATCGAAAGCAGGCACCGCTCAACACCAATAACATCAACTTGGAAAAGCATCCCCCAGTCCACGCACCTTTGCACGACGCGGCCCGCGCGTTGCAGTTCGTCCGCAGCAAAGCAAATCAGTGGAATATCGATGCAGACCGCGTCGGCGCCGCAGGTGGCTCGGCAGGCGCCTGCTCCAGTCTTTGGCTGGCATTCGTCGATGACCTGGCCGACCCCGACAGCGACGACCCGATCGCCCGACAATCGACCCGCCTTCAGTGCGCCGCTGTCATCGGTGCGCAGACCACGCTCGACCCCGTTCAAATGAAAGCATGGACCCCCAACAGCCGTTACGGCGGCCACGCGTTCGCCCTCCCCAACTTCGCCGCCTTTCTAGATGCCCGCGATGACATCCTGCCCTGGATCAAGCAGTACTCGCCCTATCACCAGGTCAGCAAGGATGACCCACCGGTGTTCCTGCGCTATAACAGCAAGCCCGAACTCGGCAAAGTCCAGAAAGACCCGACCCATACCGCGAACTTCGGCATCAAACTGCAAGAGCATTGCCAAGCAAACGGCGTCTCATGCGAACTGATTTACCCCGGCGCTAAAGACACGACGCACGCCAATACCACCGCGTTCCTGATCGCACAGTTAAAAGACAAGTAGCAGCCGCCGGGCATACAAAAACCC
>JBMZAP010000075.1:0-18144 GCA_049611445.1 Phycisphaeraceae bacterium
GCATAACGCGGCGGCGCGGCGAGCATGCCAAACGCACTGAGCAAGCCGCCGTGCACCGGGATCAACACGCGCGTCATACCAAGCAAGTCCGCGAGCCGACACGCATGCAGACCACCAGCCCCACCAAAAGCAACAAGCGTGTAGGCCCGCGCATCGTGCCCGCGTTGCACACTGACGCGCTGGATCGCGCGAGCCATCGCCGCATCAGCGACGCGCAAAATGCCCTCGGCGGTTTCTTCAATAGACAAGCCCAACCGCTCCGCGACCATGCCCACCGCTTGCCTCGCAGCACGGGTATCCACCGCAAGCGCATCGCCTAACTGCCTGCCATCACGAAGATGGCCGAGCACCGCATGCGCGTCAGTCACCGTTGCTAGGCAAGGGTTTTTGCCTTGTTTGCCGTAGCACGCCGGTCCCGGATCGGCGCCCGCAGACTGTGGGCCAACACGCAACGCCCCGCCCTCATCGATCCAGGCGATCGAGCCGCCGCCGGCCCCCACCGTGTGGATATCGATGACGGGCAGACGGATCGGCAACGCATTGATGGTGGTCTCGGTCGTGCGCGTCGGCCCATGATCACAGAGCGCGACATCGGTGCTGGTCCCACCCATATCAAAGCCGATCATGCGCGACTCGTTGGCTTTGCTAGCCATCGCCCAGGCGCCGATCACCCCCCCGGCCGGTCCGGACATCACCGTCTCGACAGGCCGCTCGATTACCGCGCGAGGTGGCAGCGTCCCACCCCCACTGGCCATGATGCGCAAGACGTCTTTGCCCAGTGCTTGGTCGAGCTTGCCGATGTATCGCGCCATCGTCGGCGCAACAACCGCGTTGGCCGTGCATGTCGCGGCACGTTCATATTCACGTAGTTCGGGCAGCAATTCGCTCGACACCGTCAGGTGTACCTGGGGCAGTGCGGTACGGATCGCATCAGCCAATGCACGCTCGTGCTGATCGCTTACGTAGCTGTGCAGCAGGCAGATCGCGACCGATGCAACGTTCATCTCGGTGATGGCTTGCACGACACGATGCATTTCATGCTGCGTCAGTGCCGTAAGGACGCGGCCGTCATATGCAAGGCGCTCGGTAACCCCGATCGTGTGTGAGCGCGGGATGGGCGGTACGTTGCGTTTGGGTGACAGCGCATACAGTTCGGGGCGGTTCTGCCGGGCAAGCAGCAACAGGTCCTCAAAACCGGCGGTGGTCACAAGTGCCGCGGCGTCGGCTTTGTTCTCGAGCAGTGCATTGGTCGCAACGGTTGAGCCGTGGATCACCTCACCGATCACGGGCCGTTCGTCTGATTGGGCCTCATAGACTTCCAGCAGCCGATCGATCCCCTCCAGCACCGCCCGGCCCGGGTCATCGGGGGTCGAGAGCACCTTGCAACTGGCTTGAATCGTCCCCACAGGGTCGGCCAGGAGTAAATCCGTGAAGGTCCCACCGGTGTCCACGCCGACGCGCCATGTCGGGTTGTTGGAGCTGCGATCCATGGCGGGCATGATACCGGGGTCCTTACGCGCTTTTAACTCTCTGAATTGGCAGGCCTTAACGAAAATCTAGCATTTTCAGCCTGCTCACGAAAAATACATTGATCCGGATTCATTTTTTTCCGACCCGCTGAGCCGTCAGTTTGAACCATGTTTTCCACCGCGCCGGCAACAGCCGGTGAAACGGCAGCGCGGCCTATAAACTCTTGTTAATCCAGCAGATTTGGCCGCTCGATGATTTTTTTGTAAACAACTCAAGCAAACGTGTTGACCGGTGCGATACACCTACATATAGTGGTCAAGCGTTTAGTCCCCACCGAATCTGGTAGGGATGGTCAGAGGGAAGTCCGGTCTACGGCACGGGACTTGTAAGACAATCAGAGCTGATCCGATGCTTCCAGAGACACTCGTCTCAGGGCGCTATTTCGCGGGCCGGCCCTTGAAAGATCCGAACAAGTCCCTAAAATCCTTTGGCCACCAAACGCTCGGGCGTCGTCGTGTTGGCGGCGCTGGTTCAGAAGGACTCAAAGGTACGAGGTCAAACGCGATGACCAACCGATCGACGAAGGCGTACTCAACAAGCTTGGCCGGCAACGGCCACGTGTGTTTCAGTGCGGGCAAGCAGCCTGTCTGCAGCATGTATACGCCGGCACCGACCGGTTAGTCGACTGTCTTGGGCCCCGCCCGGGGCCACGCTTATCGCGGCCCCTTGGTGGAATCCAAGACGGTCGTTGATCAAAGCGGAAGACCTGACAACTAAAGACCTTTCCTGGGGGCTTAAAGCGGAGCTTTAAGCCTCAGCGCGATCCCCTCATCCAGATCGCACCAAGCACGGACGCCGAATACGGCATATTCAGATTCATCCTCATTATTCCCGGAGTAACGCCTCGATGACCCAGACCCCCACCAAGCGACTGGCACCCGACCTGACCGAAGACGGCACCGTGATCTCTTTGCAGGTGACCAAGCGGGACGGTCGTGTTGTTGAGTTCGAGCCGGCCCGTATCCAGCGTGCCATCGAGGCCGCTTTCGCCGCCGAATACGCCGACAAGACCAACGCCCCGCTCTCCGATGAGCAGAAGCGCCACGCCGAAAACATCACCGAGATGGTCATCGCCGCCTGCTCAGAGCAAGACCAGACCGGCAGCGTCCTGGAAGTTGAAGGTGTTCAGGACGTCGTTGAAGAAAAACTGATGCGTTCCGGCGAGTTCTCCGTCGCCCGCCGCTACATCGTCTACCGACAGGAGCGCAACCGCGCCCGCATGCTCCGCATGGAGACTGTCAAGCAGGTCGCCGACATCACCGTCACCGACCGTCATGGCGAAACCCAGCCGCTGAATACCCACCTCGTCAAACGACGCATCTACGAGGCCTGCCACGGCCTGCCCGAGTGCAAGCCCAACGAGCTGCTCCAGGAACTCTACGCCAACCTCTACAACGGCATCACGACCACCGAGCTGGAAAAAGCCATGGTCATGATCGCACGCCAGCACATCGAAAAAGAGCCGGCCTACAACACCGTCGCAACCCGACTGGTCCTTAACATCGTCTACCGACAGGCCCTGGGCGAGGTCCCCGCGAAGCAGGACTTCGAGGCGATCTACCTCGGAAAGTTCGAACAGGCCCTCAAGGATGGCGTCGAGGCCGACCTGCTCGACCCTGAGCTGCTGACCTACGACTTCACTAAGCTCGTTGCCGCGATCAAGCCCGAGCGTGACGAGACGTTTACCTACCTCGGCAGCCAAACGGTCTACGACCGGTACCTGATCCACATCAACAAGCGCCGCATCGAGACACCCCAGTTCTTCTTTATGCGTGTCGCGATGGGTCTGGCACTGCGTGAAACCAAGGAAGAGCGCGAAGACTACGCGATCCGGTTCTACGAACTGCTATCGACCTTCCGATTCGTCAGCGCGACGCCGACGCTCTTTAACTCCGGCACGAAGCACCCGCAGCTGAGCTCCTGCTACCTGACCTCGGTCGATGACGATCTGGGCCACATCTTCAAGTGCATCGGCGACAACGCGTCGCTATCCAAGTGGGCCGGTGGCCTGGGCAACGACTGGACCCGCGTCCGCGCGACCGGCAGTCACATCAAGGGCACCAACGGCGAGTCGCAGGGCGTGATCCCGTTCCTCAAGATCGTCAACGACACCGCCGTCGCCGTGAACCAGGGCGGCAAACGTAAGGGTGCCGTCTGCTCGTACCTCGAGACCTGGCACCTGGACATCGAAGAGTTCCTGGACCTGCGTAAGAACACCGGCGACGACCGGCGACGCACCCACGACATGCACACCGCCAACTGGATCCCCGACCTGTTCATGAAACGCGTCGCGGAGAAAGGCACTTGGACCCTCTTCTCGCCTAACGAAGTCCCCGAACTGCACGATCTCTACGGCACCGAGTTCGAGACGAAGTACACCGAGTATGAGCAGAAGGCCCGCGACGGCGAGATGAATCAACACCGTACCGTCGAGGCTGTCGAGCTCTGGCGCAAGATGCTGTCCATGGTCTTCGAGACCGGCCACCCTTGGATGACCTTCAAGGACCCGTCCAACCTCCGCAGCCCGCAGGACCACGCCGGCGTCGTTCACAACTCCAACCTCTGCACCGAGATCCTGCTGAACACGTCCAACAACGAGACCGCCGTGTGCAACCTCGGCTCGGTCAACATGCGGATGCACACCAAGGCCGACGGCCTGGATCAGGAGCTGGTGAAGGACACTGTGACCACTGCGGTCCGCATGCTCGACAACGTGATCGACATCAACTACTACCCAACCGAAGAAGCCAAGAACGCCAACATGCGTCACCGCCCGATCGGCCTGGGGCTGATGGGCTTCCAGGATGCACTGTTCATCCAGAAGATCCCATACGAGTCGCAGGAAGCGATCGAATTCGCTGACAGCTCGATGGAAGCAATCAGCTACCACGCGATCATGGCCTCGACCCAGCTCGCCGAGGAGCGTGGCCAGTACAGCACGTACACCGGCAGCAAGTGGGACCGCGGCCAGCTGCCGATGGACACGAACAAGCTCGTGCGTGAGGCACGCGGCGCCGAGTTCTGCGAATTCGACGAGAGCGCCAGGCTCGACTGGACCCCGGTCCGTGAAGCCGTCGCCAAGCACGGCATGCGGAACTCCAACGTCATGGCTATCGCGCCGACCGCGACGATCTCTAATATCGCCGGCAGCTACCAGTCCATCGAGCCGACCTACCGCAACCTGTTCGTCAAGTCCAACCTCTCGGGCGACTTTACGATCACCAACTCCTACCTGGTGGACGACCTCAAGGAGCTGGGCCTGTGGGACGAGCAGATGCTAGACGACCTGAAGTACTATGACGGCTCGCTGCAGCACATCGACCGGATCCCCGAAGACCTCAAGCACCTGTACAAGACCGCGTTCGAAGTCGACATCTTCGCGCTGATCGCGTGCACCGCCCGCCGACAGAAATGGATCGACATGGGCATCAGCTTCAACCTGTACATCGACCAGCCGTCGGGCAAGCTGCTCAACGACATGTACATGAGCTGCTGGAAGCAGGGCCTCAAGACCACCTACTACCTGCGTGGCCAAGGCGCGACCCGTATCGAGAAGTCAACGACCAAGGCCGTCGGCGACACGTCCAAGCAAATCCGCAAGACCTCGGCACCCGCTGCTGCACCCGCTGCACCGGAGCCCGTCGTCCCGGCTGCGGATGTCACCGCCAACGCCGAGCCGGAGACCACCTCCGAAGCGGACCTGATCAACAAGCTGCTCGACGGCAAGCAAGGCGTCTCCAACGCCTGCTCGATCGACAACCCCGATTGCGAGGCTTGTCAGTAAGTTCAATGTTGCACCACGGCAATCGGCGGGCCGCTGGAAACGGCCGCCCGCCGCTTCAATCCCCCCCACTTATTCATAAACAACACGACACGGAGACCGAATCATGAGTTGCTGCGACGGCCCTTCAGAAAAATACGACCTCACTAAGCCCATCGATGTCAACGCCAAGCGGCTAATTAACTGCAAGGCTGTCGACGTCAACCAGCTCTGCCCCATCAAGTACACCTGGGCCTGGGACCACTACATCAACGGCTGCGCTAACCACTGGATGCCCACCGAGGTCTCGATGCAGAAAGATATCGAGCAGTGGAAGGACCCCAACCTCTTCACCGACGACGAGCGCCGCGTCATCATGCGCAACCTCGGCTTCTTCTCAACAGGCGAATCCCTCGTTGCGAACAACATTGTGCTCGCGATCTTCAAGCACGTGACCAACCCAGAAGCACGCCAATACCTGCTCCGCCAGGCGTTTGAAGAGGCCATCCATACACACACGTTCCAGTACTGCTGTGAATCGCTCAACCTCGATCACCGCGAGGTGTTCAATATGTATCACGAGGTTGACTCGATCAAGGGCAAGGACGATTTCGTCATGTCCCTGACCGCGGAGATCATGGACGACAACTTCAAGACCGACAGCCTCGAGAACATCCAGAAGTTCGTCAAGAACCTGGTCGGGTTCTACGTGATCATGGAAGGCATCTTCTTCTACTCCGGCTTCGTCATGATGCTCAGCTTCCACCGCCGCAACCAGATGGTCGGCATCGGCGAGCAGTTCCAGTACATCATGCGTGACGAATCGATCCACATGAACTTCGGCATCGACCTGATCAACGGCATCCGCGAGGAGAACCCGGAGATCTGGACCGAGGAATTCAAGCAGGAGTGCCTCGAACTGATCAAGACCGCGGTCGAGTACGAGATCAAGTACGCCCAGGACTGCCTACCCAACGGCGTTCTCGGGCTCAATGCCGAGGCCTTCGACGAGTACGTCAAGTACATCGCCAACCGCCGACTCGAACGCGTCGGCCTGCCCACGCAGTATGACGGCGTCCGCAACCCGTTCCCGTGGATGAGCGAAGTCATCGACCTGCAGAAAGAGAAGAACTTCTTCGAGAGCCGGGTGACCGAGTACCAGAGTTCGGGCAACCTTGAGTGGTGACGCAATAACGCTTGCCACTGTCAAAATCTGATTTCTTAAACGCAGCCCCGTGTCGCCTCCCGTGCGGCACGGGGCTTTTTGCTGCCCGACCGCTTCTTTGCACACGCCTGTTGTGTAAGCCTAGAATAGTGCGATCGTCAGTCGGTTACGTGAAGGTAAACGCTTGATTTCCGCATACTTGATGCGCGGACGGGATGTTGACCGTTGGAATCTCTGAACATGCAATTGTTAAAGAAGACTGATTCGAAAATCCGGGCGGCTGGAGTTGGCGCGGTACTGGGTGCCACGGCCACCATGCTGCTCGTAGGCACGATGCTTGGGGGGCATGCTGATCAACCACCGGCCAACCATTCGATCGATCGCGTGAACAACGACGCAGCCGCCGAGGCCGTCTCCTACAACCGCGATGTCCGTCCGATTCTCTCGGACAAGTGCTTCGCCTGCCACGGCTTTGATGACAAGACGCGCGAGGCGGGGCTCCGTCTCGATGTTCGCGAAGCGGCGATCCAAGCGTATGACACCGGTACGCCGATCATCCCCGGCGACCCGGACAACAGCACGATCATTGAGCGCATCGAAAGTGACAAAGCCAGCCGGGTCATGCCCCCGGCATCGACGCACAAGACCGTCTCGGCCGACGAGGTTGCGATTCTCAGGCAATGGATCAAGGAGGGCGCCGAGTACGAGCCGCACTGGGCGTTCATCCCGCCGGTCATGCCCGAGTTGCCCGAAGTCAGCAACGAGGCATGGGCTAAAAACAACATCGACCGCTTCGTACTGGCAAAGCTCGATGAGAAAGGCTTGAAGCCCTCACCCGAAGCAGACAAGCGCACGCTCATCCGTCGGGTCTACCTTGATCTCATCGGTCTGCCACCTACACCCGAGCAGGTCGAAGCCTTCGTCAACGACAAATCACCCGACGCGTATGAAAAAGTAGTCGAGGCGCTCCTCGCCAGCGAGCACCACGGAGAGCGGATGGCACTGCCCTGGCTGGACGCGGCACGCTACGCGGACTCGAACAGCTACCAGTTCGACAATGACCGCTGGGCCTGGCCTTGGCGCGACTGGCTGATCAAAACGATCAACGCGAACCGACCGTTCGATGAGGTGATCATCGAGATGCTCGCTGGAGATCTGCTTGAAAATCCGACGCAGGACCAGATGATCGCAACATCGTTTAACCGCAACCACTTCATCAACGGTGAAGGTGGCGCGATCAAGGAAGAAGTCCGCTTCACTTATGTACTCGACCGTGTTGAGACAACATCGACGACCTTCCTCGGCCTGACTTACGCCTGTGCCCAGTGCCACGACCATAAGTACGACCCGGTCAGCCAGGAAAATTACTACGAGTTCTTTGCATTCTTTGGGCAGACCGATGAATCCGGTGCACGCGACCGGTCAATCCCGACATGGGACTTCCAGTACGTCATTGCCAAACCTTACATCTCGATCGCGACCGAGGAGCAGAAGCAGGAATACAACCGGCTCAAGGAAATCGAAAGCAAGGCATGGAAAGCTTTTGGTGAAAAGGAAGGACGCAACAAGGCCTCTCGGGCGGCGCGCGACTGGGCCAAGCAACTGACCGAAGAGCAGCTCAATGAATTGCCGACGCTCGTGTATGGCCTGGCGGGTCGGTCGCGGTACGGCCGAGGCTTCCAGGCCCCGATGCAGGAAGCCAAGCTCATTGATTACTACGCCCGCCGCGTCGCACCGAAAGACACCGACTGGCTGGACAAGTACATCGCCTGGAACGATGCGCAGAAGGCACGGATGGATCAGGACAAGCTGATGCCGATGGTCATGACGATGGGTGACCGAGCCAAGCCACGCGAGATCAAGTTGCGTGATCGTGGGGCGTACAACGCGCCGATAGGCGACCCCTTGCAACCGGACCTGCCCGATGCGTTGGGCGGCTTGCCCGAAGACCTGCCCAGAAACCGGCTGGGCCTGGCGAAATGGATGGTCAGTGATGCAAACCCGCTGACCGCTCGCGTGCTGGTCAACCGTCTCTGGCAGCAGGTGTTTGGCAGGGGTATCGTCAAGACGCCTGAGGATTTTGGTCTGCAGGGCGTCCTGCCCTCACACCCCGATCTCCTCGATTACCTCGCGGTGAAGTACCGAACCAACTGGGACACCAAGTCCATCATGCGCGAGATCGTGACCAGCGCGACGTACCGCCAGTCGTCTGCGATCTCGCCCGAACTGCTGGAGATGGATCCGGAGAACAAGTATTTGGCACGCGGATCGCGATTCCGCCTGCCCGCGATGCTGATCCGTGACCAGGCGCTAGCGGCATCGGGCCTGTTTAACAACGAGATGTTTGGTCCGCCGGTGTACCCCTACCAGCCGCCTGGCTTGTGGGTGGATGTGAGCTTTGCGCAGTTTGAATACGTGCAGAGCAAAGGCGATGACCTATACCGACGCAGTTTGTACACGTTCTTCCGCCGGACGCTTGCCCCGCCAAACATGTTCGACAACGCCAACCGTCAGGCATGCACGGTAAAGATCTCGCTAACGAACACGCCGCTGCAGGCACTGACCCTGCTCAACGACCCGACCTATGTCGAAGCGGCAAGAGCATTGGCCTTACGCGTGTCCAAGCGACAAGCCAATGCAACGCCACGACAACTCATCGACGACATGATGCTGCTCACGCTGCTGCGTCCGGGTCAGGACCGCGAACTTGATGTGCTTGGAAAAGCATATGAGCGTGAAGCCAAGTGGTACCGCGATCGACCAAGCGAAGCGGCCCAGTACCTCGCTGTCGGCGAACTGCCTGTACCACAAGACATGGATCAAGCTCACCTTGCCGCGCTCAGCAGCGTTGCGCTGACAATCCTAAATTTGGACGAAGCAATCACGAAGGAGTGACACGCGAAGCCCACGCCGTGACGGCGTGGGTTTCAAAGCATCTGAGACACAAGCCATGCAGATCAATCCTCCTAAACTCGATCATGTCCCCGACACGCACCCGATGCTGTCGATGACCCGGCGGACGCTTCTGCAACGCGGGGCGTTCGGGCTCGGCTCGGTCGCGCTGGGTTCTATGCTTGGCAGCGCCGCGCACGCCTCAACCAACAACCCCGTGCTGCCCAGCCCACATATCGCGCCCAAGGCCAAGCGCGTGATCTACCTCATGATGGGGGGCGGCCCTTCGCACGTGGACCTGTTCGACCCGAAGCCTGAGATGGTCAAACACGCCGGCAAACCCATGCCGGATTCACTGATGAAGACCACCCGGCTCGCGACGACACAAGGACAAAAACAATTCAAGGTCCTGCCCGGACAGTTTGGCTACAACCGCTGCGGCGAGCACGGTGTCGAGATCTCCACGCTCCTGCCCTACACCGGCTCGATCGCTG
Source organism: Phycisphaeraceae bacterium (assembly GCA_049611445.1). Taxonomy (GTDB): domain Bacteria; phylum Planctomycetota; class Phycisphaerae; order Phycisphaerales; family Phycisphaeraceae; genus JAHQVV01. The sequence goes on from JBMZAP010000075.1 coordinate 9,842, forward strand.
ACGATATCTGCCTGGTTCGATCGGCCTACACCGAAGCGGTCAACCACGCGCCCGCCGTGACGTTCAACCTTACGGGCAGCCAGATCCCCGGCCGACCCACCATGGGCTCATGGGCAACCTACGGCCTGGGCACGATGAACAAAGACCTGCCCAGTTATGTCGTGATGACTTCGCGCGACCGGGAAAACTCCTGCGGCCAGTTGCTCTACGACCACTACTGGGGCTCGGGCTTCCTGCCCAGCGAATACCAGGGCGTTCGCTTCCGTGGCCAGGGCGATCCCGTCCTCTATATCAACGACCCTGACGGTGTGGACCGCGCACAACGCGGCAAGGCCATCGATGACATCAACGTGCTCAACCACTTCAAGCACGAGCAGGTCGGCGACCCGGAGATCAAGGCCCGCATCTCGCAATACGAACTGGCCTACCGCATGCAGATGTCCGTGCCTGAACTCGCCGATCTCACGGACGAGAGTGAAGATACGCTTGCGCTCTATGGCGACGATGTACACCGGCCCGGCTCGTTCGCGCGAAACTGTCTGCTCGCAAGACGACTCGCCGAGCGCGGCGTCCAGTTCATCCAGTGCATGCACGCGGGCTGGGATCAGCACAACAACCTGCAGACCCAATTCAAGGTCCAATGCAAAGACACCGATCAGCCGTCTGCCGGGCTCGTGCTCGACCTCAAGCGACGCGGCCTGCTCGATGACACCCTTGTCATCTGGGGAGGCGAATTCGGCCGAACACCTTTTGCACAAGGCAACTCAAACACCGGACGCGACCACCACGGCAACGCGTTCAGTTTCTGGATGGCCGGCGGCGGCATCAAGCCTGGCACGGTCTTCGGCGAGAGTGACGACTTCGCCTTCAACCTTGCAGACAAAGAGAACCAGGGCATGCATGTCCACGATTTCCACGCGGTGATCCAGCACCTGATGGGCATCGACCACGAACGCCTGACCTATCGCTATCAGGGACGAGACTTCCGCCTGACCGATGTGCACGGCGAGGTGGAAAAGTTCAAAGACATCCTGCTCTAATCGATCGGACGTCATGCTGAAGCATTTACTGGTTATCTGCACCCTGCTGATATGTGCTGCAGAGACAAATGCGGAGGATCGCCGTCCGAACCTTATCGTAATCATGGTCGATGACATGGGCTACCGCGACGCGTCGTGCTATGGCTGCATCGATTTCACGACACCAAACATTGATGCGCTCGCCGAATCAGGTGTGCGGATGACCGAGGGATATGTGTCACACCCCTACTGCAGCCCATCGCGTGCAGGGCTGATGTCAGGGCGGTACCAACAGCGCTTTGGCCACGAACACAACCCGCCCTATCTCGAAGACAACAACGAGATCGGCATCGATAAAGCCACACGCCTGCTTCCAGATATTTTGAAAGAGCAAGGTTACGCGACCGGCCTTGTCGGCAAGTGGCACCTGGGCGCGGGCAAGCCGTTCCGCCCCGCGGTACGGGGATTTACCGAGTTCTATGGTTTCCTGGGTGGCGGTCACCACTACTTCAAGGTGGACCCGGAAGGCAAAGGATATAACAGCCCGCTCTGGCGCGACCATGCTCCAGTTGCTGACAAACCCACCTATCTGACCGACGACCTGACGAAAGAGGCCGAGGCGTTTATCGATCGCCATAAAAACAAGCCTTTCTGCCTGCTTTTGATGTACAACGCGCCGCACTCACCCGACCATGTCACCGACGAATATATGGCGATGGTAAGGGACATCAAGCACCCGGCACGGCGGCGCTATGCCGCACTGATCAAGGGGGTCGATATGGGTGTTGGTCGCGTGCGTAAGAAACTCGCAGAAAAAGACCTGACCGCAAACACCATCGTTGTCTTTCTCAGTGACAATGGAGGCCGACGCGGCCCATCGGACAACCGCCCGCTTCGGGGCAACAAGGGCTGGCTACATGAAGGAGGCATCCGTGTCCCGTTCATTATCAGTTGGCAAAACAAACTGCCTGCGGGCAAGACATACGACAAGCCCATCATATCGCTGGATCTTCTTCCAACGCTGATGGCACAAGCCAAAATCGCTGTGCCCGACGGGGTCGATGGCATCAACCTGATGCCATACCTGTCTGGCCAGGAAAAAGGAACCCCGCACGAAACCCTTTACTGGCGCGTCAGTGGAGGCGATGGCTACGCCATACGCCATGGCGACTGGAAACTCGTGCACGACGTAGGTATGCCCAAGGCCATGCTGTACAACCTGGCAACGGATCCCGGGGAAGACAAGGACCTCAGCGCTACCCACCCAGAGCAATTCAAGGCATTGAGCAAGAGGTATAAAGATTGGTCAGGGCGTCTTGAAAAGCCACGATGGGTTGAGGGACACACGGGGAATACGACCTTTGAACGCAATGAAGCAAAGAAAAGAGGCACACGGCAGTTCCCGATGCCCTGGGCTCTAACAGATGAAGAAGAGGCAAGCCATGCTGATTAAGTCGAAGATCATGATCGTGCTCGTTCTGCTCCTGTGCGTCTATGCGGGCGACATAGCCCACGCGCAGAGGGGGACAGAAAGTGCGGCCTCAAGCAAGCCCAACATCCTCGTCATCATGGCAGACGATCTGGGCTTCGCAGACATCGGCTGCTTTGGCGCCGAGATCCTGACGCCGACACTTGATTCACTCGCCGACAACGGTCTGCGTTTTAATTCGTTCTATAACACCGCCAAGTGCCACTCGTCGCGCGTCTCGCTGCTGACCGGGCTTTATTCCAATCAGGCAGGCCAGGAATCACTAGCGCGCGGTATCACCACCGCGCAGGTGTTGCGTGACGCCGGCTACTTCACCGCGATGACCGGCAAGTGGCACCTCAAGGACCAACCGACCGACCACGGATTCGATCGGTACTGGGGACACCTCTCCGGGGCATGTAATTTTTTTACCGGCGACAACACCTTCCGCCTCAATGGCAAGACGTGGGAAGTTCCCAAGAAAAACTTCTACACCACCACGGCCAATGCTGACTGGGCCATCAAGTTTATCGATGAAGCAAAAACCACCGACAAGCCCATGTACCTGTACATGGCTTTCAACGCGCCACACTACCCGCTGCATTGCCTCGAAGAAGATTACAAAATCTATGAAAACACCTATAAGCCCGGCTGGGATGTCATCCGCAATAAACGGCAGGACAAGCAAAAAAAGCTCGGCCTCTTTGGCGATGACGATGTCACGCCGGCCCCACGACCCAATCATGTCAAGCCTTGGAATAAGCTGACTGCGGAGGAGAAGGACTGGGAAGCACAGCGCATGGCCGCATATGCCGCGATGGTCCATCGCCTGGACATCGAGATCGGGCGTGTCATTGATCACCTGAAAAAGCACAAGATGTTCGACAACACGCTGGTGCTGTTCATTTCCGACAACGGCGCATGCCCGTTCGATCGTACGCGTGGGCGCGGCCTGCCGCTGCGGCCCTGGGACCCTGAGTCGTACTGGTGCTACAGCCCGGGCTGGGCACACGTCGGCAACACGCCTTTCCGCCTGTACAAACAGAATCAGCACGAAGGCGGCATCACCTCGCCGGCTATCGCCCATTGGCCCGCCGGCTTGAAAGCCAAGCCCGGATCGATCACCGATCAGCCCGCGCATCTCATCGACGTCATGGCCACAGTGATCGAACTGGCCGGTACGACATACCCCGAGAAAGATCACCAGGGCAAGCTCGAGCCGTTACAGGGCAAGTCGCTCGCGCCGATCCTCCAAGGCAAAATCCGCGAGCCGCACGACGCACTGTTTTTCAACTTCAGCGTCAACCGCGCGGTCCGTGTCGGTGACATGAAACTTGTCTCGTTCAGGTCCAGCCCGTGGGAACTCTATGATCTTTCTACCGATCGGACCGAGTTGAATAACCTGGCGGACAAACGGCCGGGGCTGGTGAAGGAAATGAGTAAGAAGTGGCACAATTGGGCCGAGCATGTGAACCTGATGAACCCGAAACAGCGAAAGCCGGTAAAAGACACGATGCAGAAGCCTAATTTCTAACCATGCTGGCCGGATACAATCGAAGTAGTATGCAGCGGAATACCGTTTGCCCATCATGTCCCTGAGGTTGTCATGCGTCTGCTTCCCTTCCACATCCTGCTGCTGAGCATGCTGCTCGCCACAGGGTGTCTGCCCAGCCAGCAGGGCCCAGCCAAGGCGGACTTCCACGCGACCGATACGCCCTCCCGTGTCCCCGCGATCGTCAGTGCTGCCGAGGCAGATGACGAGGCGACGCTGGACGAGCTCGTTCATGCCCTGTCTGACAAGGATTCGGCCGTCCGTCTCTTTGCGATCCGCTCGCTCCAGGAGCGCACCGGTGAAACCTTCAGCTATCGGTATTATGATCCGCCTGAGAGACGTCAGGCCGCGACCGACCGTTGGCACGCCTGGCTCAAAGATCCAAGTACCGCAACGCTGGCGACGCCCGGCGACGAGAACACCACCGACTAACGTCAGGACAACATGGCCCACCCAATCCAGGCAACCAAAGACCAGGGCGACACCACTGTCGCCCGCCTCTCAGGCTCGCTGACCGTGATGAATGCACCGGACCTGCGCCTCGGGTTGCTCGAAGCGATCAAGGACAACGGGCCCAAGGTCCTCGCGCTCAACCTGGCCGACGTGGACTTCGTCGACTCCAGCGCACTGGGTGTTTTTGTTGAAGCCCGACGAGAGATGACCGCCAACGACGGCTGCGTGACCTTCACAAACGTCAACGACGACATCCGCGGCCTGATGCGGATCATGAACCTCGAGAGCGTATTCAACTTTGTTGACGATGAGGCCGAGGTGCTTGGCTCTGCCGACTGACTTGTCGCGTACTTCCGATAAGGGGCGCGACAGCGATGTCGAGCGTCTGAACAGGCAACTGCACCCTCCCACCGATATAGACCGCAGCACACAGAAGCTGTTATGCGGTATATCACCCGACCCATCACGACGCTCGGCGAGCGGGCCATCGGCACCGTCTCTTTTATCGGACAGCTGGGCCTGCTCATCAGCGCCACCTTCGGGGCCAGCCCACGCATGGTCGTACGTAAGCGCGGTCGACGGCTGGCGTGGCGCAACCTCTGGTTCCAGTTGCACCGCGTCGGGATCAAATCCATTGGCGTGGTCATGCTCGTCACGTTCGCGATCGGTGTGATCCTCTCACTGCAGATCGTGCCCATCCTCGAGCAGTACGGGGCCGGCGACCAGATCGCCTCCATCATCGGGATCGCGTTCTTCCGCGAACTGGGGCCGCTCGTTGGCGCCATCGTGCTCACCGGGTTCGCCGGGGCATCCATCGCCGCGGAGATCGGGACCATGGCGGTCAATGAGGAACTCAAGGCATTGCGATCCCACGCGATCAGTCCGATCCGATTCCTCGTGGTCCCCCGCGTCCTCGCCTCGATGATCATGACCACCTGCCTGGCGGTCCTGTCCAGCATCATGGGCATCCTCGGCGGCATGCTCACGACCAAGTCCATCATCGATATGCCCTATGCCGCCTACGCCGACCTGACCTTCGAGATGGTCGAGACGACCGACATCGTCACAGGTCTAGTGAAAGCCGCGGTCTTCGGCGTACTCATCGGTGCCCTGGCCTGCCAGCACGGGCTCGCAGTACGTGGTGGGGCGCAGGGTGTCGGCAGTGCGACCACCCGAACCGTCGTGATCAGCATCGTCGCGCTGACGATTGTGGACCTCGCCTTTACCGCCGTCTTCTACATGCTGGGGTGGTAAGCAATACCCCAGTGGGGCAGACATTCCTGTCTGCCATCGCGGCAACGCCGCGAGACAACTTGTGACAAACGATTCAGGCCTTCGGCCTGACGGCAGACAGGAATGTCCGCCCCACTTAAAGAAATGACTTCATCACCCGACAACATCATCGAGATCCGCAACGTCACGAAGCAATTCGGCTCGACCAAGGTGCTGCACGACCTTTCGCTGGACGTGAAGCGCGGTGAACGACTCGTCATGCTCGGCGGATCAGGTGCGGGTAAATCAACCCTGCTCAACCTCATGGCAGCAGAGACCCGCCCAACCTCCGGCACGATCAAGATCGACGGTGTCGATATCTGTGCGATGTCCGAATACCAGATGGATACCTACCGCAAGACCATGGGCGTGCTCTTCCAGTCCGGCGCGCTCTTTAATTCGCTGACACTTGCTGAGAACATCGCCCTGCCATTGCAGGAACACACCGACCTGGATCAAAGCACGATCGACACGATCGTCACCATGAAACTGAACCTCGTCGGCCTGCTGCCTCACGCGGACAAATTCCCCTCCGAGATCTCAGGCGGAATGAAGAAACGAGCGGGCCTGGGGCGAGCGCTCGCACTGGACCCGAAGATCATCTTCTACGACGAACCCAGTGCCGGGCTGGACCCTGTTTCGGTTACCGAGATCGACAAACTCATGGTTGATCTCAACGAGACGACAGGCGTCACCACCGTGGTCATCACACACGAGATGACCAGCGCGTTTCGTATCGCCACACGGCTGGTGCTGCTGGATCAGGGGCAGTTCGTCGCCGATGGCACGCCCGATGAGATGAAAGAAAGTGACAACCCGCTGGTGCACCAGTTTGTGCACGGGCTGCTGGCCGGGCCGCTGACCGACCGCAAAGACACCTCCGCCTATCACGAAGCGCTGCTGAAGCCGGGGCATTAAACGTAACGACCACATGGGAACAGAACCATGAACTCTTCCAAATACGCATTCCAGGCCGGCCTGTTCATTCTTCTCTCGGCTGCAGCGGGGATCTTCCTGATCGCGCGCGTTGCTGACCGCGGCACGCCAAGAGACGCGAAACATTACGTTGCCGTGTTTGCCGCAGGCGAGGATATTGCGGGCCTGGACGTCGGCAACGAGGTCCGATTGCTGGGCGTGAAGGTCGGTCGCATCGAATCAATCAAGGTCATGCCTCCAACCTCACCTGAGATGGAAGCGGAGGTCCATGTCGACTTTACGATCGGCAACGGCATCGAGCTACGCGAAACCGAGAACAACGTTGAACTCCAAACCGCGGTCACCGGCGGGGCCTGGCTGAACATCCTCAGCGTCGGCACGGGCGAGTCACTACCCCAATTTGGAAAAGTCGATGCCCGCACGAGTAACCTGCTCGCCATGGTGCAGGACGTGCGTAATGAGTTGGAGATCACCCTCGCTGCGGTACGTGAAGATCTGGACACCGTCACTGCCGAGCTTGTCGAGACTGCAGACAGCATCGAGCTTGCCGCGACCGACGCAACCGAACTGCTCAACAAGGTCGAAAAAGATATCGATCCGGTGCTTGTCGATATCGATGAGTTCCTCGCCGAATCGACGGGCGTCATGACGGATATCCGCTCCGTCTTCGGCGACAGCGGCGACGACATCCGAACCACCCTCGCCAAGCTCAGCTCACTGAGCACCAGCCTCGACGAGAAGATCCCCGGGACGATCGATCAGATTTCTGAATTCGTCAACAAGGCAGACAAGTCAATCGATGGGGTTGATACGCTCGTCGCTGAATTGACCGGTACCGCGACCGAGGCACGCACGATGCTTGCGGACAACCGGCCGGACATCGACCGCACGATCGAATCGGCTCGCCGCAGTGTGGACGAACTGGAAGGCCTGGTCGATGACCTGCGTGCCAACCCGTCGCGCCTGCTCTGGCCGCCGGATGAAAAGGACCAGCGCAACATGGACCTCTACGCCACCGCGCGCACCTATGCGAAGGCTGCAGAGGATCTAGAGTCCGCCGCCGCCGCGCTGCACCGTGCTGAAGGTGACGGCGAAGACGACCCGATCAAACTGCAGATGCTGCGCCAGCAACTGCTGCAACAGTTCGAGTACTTCGACAAGCTGCAGACGCAGGTGTGGGATCGGTTTGAGAAGTAACCCATGCAGGCGCGGCAGGCTGAATCACTTCTTCCGCACCAGCACCATCTTCGCGTCTTCGCCTGATGCGATATGGAGTTTGCCGTCCTTGATTTGCCACGTCCCCTTTTCGCCTTCGGGGTTTTCTTCCGGCTCGGGGATCATGGTGATGACGCCTTCTTTGGTCGCGGCGTACTTGATCTCGACCTTCTTCGTCTTGCCGTTGGGGCTCGTGACTTCACTGGCCAATCGCGTGTCGTCGATGAAGGTCATCACGAGTTTAGCCGGGGCCTTCGGGGCCTTGCCATTGATGGTCTCGGCAACCCAGGTGCCTTTCAGTTCGGGCAGGGCTTCACCGGCCTGCACGGCGGTGGGCATCAGGAGCAAAGCGATCGTGAGCATGGACGTAACGAAGATGCGTGTCATC
>JBMZAP010000076.1:0-18112 GCA_049611445.1 Phycisphaeraceae bacterium
TTTCCAAGGAGACGCATGATGCAAAGCAAGTTTAAGACCGCATGTTTGATGGCAGGCGCACTGCTAGCTGCTGTTCCCGGCGTGGCAAACGCCGAGACCACAGAGCTGGAGCAGATGCGTGCCGAGATGGCTCAGATGCGTGCTGAAATGGCACAACTCAAGGCCGACAGCCAGGGCGACTGGATGTCCGACGTTCGTCGGGCTGAAATCGAAGGCATGATTGCCGACGTTTTTGCAGACGCTGAAAGCCGTGCAACCCTTCTTCAGGAAGGCGCACTCGCCGGTATCGATGAGAAGGGCAAGGTTTTCCTTCAGTCCGCCGACGGCGGCTTCAGCATGAACATCAACGGACAGATCCAGTTCCGTTACATCTGGAACAACCTCGAAGACCGTGTTGACGAGTCGGTCTCCGGCTTCCAGGTTCGACGTACCAAGCTTGGATTCAAGGGCACCGTCGGTGACGGTTGGGGCTACTACGTCAAGCTTGAGACCAACCGTGATACCGCCAACATCTCGATGGCTGACGCCTATGTCACCAAGAAGCTCAATGACAGCGTGACGATGAAGGCCGGTGCCAAGAAGCTTCCCTTTGCTCGTCAAGAGCTGATCAGCTCCAGCCGCCAGGTTGGTGTGGACCGTGGCCTGACCACCGAGTTCTTCACCCTTGGCCGTTCTGACATGGTCGAGTTCACGCACAAGTCGGACAACCTCGTCCTGACCGCTGCTCTGTCTGACGGTGCAAACGCCAGCTACTCCGACTGGAACGCTGACGCGTCCAACGACTTCGCTGTCACCGCTCGCGCCGACTGGATGGCCATCGGCGACGACTGGAGCGCAATGAAGAACGAATTCGGCGGCGTTGACGAAGACGCCCTGTTCGTCGGTGCTGCAGTTCACTACGAAGTGGCTGACGGCTCGGCAGTGATCGAAAACGGTCTGGCATGGACCGTTGACGCACTGTACAAGACCGGTGCTCTGGGCCTGACCGCAGCGATCTTCGGTAACTCGACCGAAAACGTTGCTGCTGGCACCGACACCGACCAGTTCGGTCTCTACGTCCAGGCTGACTACGACCTGGGCAACGACTGGGATGTCTTCGGTCGTTATGAGTACATCGACGACGACGGCAACGCCGGTGCCGGTACCCAAGAGCTTCAGGCAGTCACCTTCGGTGTGAACAACCACATCAGCAACAACGTCAAGTTCACTGCTGACGTCGTTTACATCTTCGATGGCGACAACCCACTGGCTGACGGTAATACCGCAACCGACGGTGAAGACAGCGACGCCCTCGGCCTCGTTGGTGCAGTCGACGGCGACGACCAGGTCGCACTGCGTCTGCAGCTGCAGCTGCTCTTCTGATTCACCTGCCCGGCAGGGCAAACGAATCAAGCACAATCTAAAGGGACGCACGGCTTCGGCCGTGCGTCTTTTTTTATACCTGTTGGATGGGAATAGCACCTCATCTGGATGACAAAAAGGTGCTTGATATCAAGCAAAAAATCGCGATCTGGTTTGAATTCTGTTAGCGACATAAGTTGTGCTAGTGATATGTGTGTCCGCGTGATATGCTTCACGCGACCCATGGGATGGGTTGCTGAAGTCGAGCTAGAGGGCATGTTGTGAAAGCCTGCTCGCCAGCGATGACCAATTGAAAAGGAGTCGTCAGATCAACGCGGACACGAACATTCTGCTGGTCGAGGATGAGCAAGACCTCCTCGAACTGTTGCGTTATAACCTCACGCGCGAGGGCTTTTCCGTTCAAACCGCAATGACCGGTGAGGACGGCCTGAAGAAGGCGCGAGAGTTGGGCAAGCATTTGGACCTGGTGCTGCTTGACCTCATGCTGCCGGGTATCGATGGGCTGGAGGTTTGCCGCACGCTCAAAGGCCGGGACCATACCTCCGGGATCCCGGTCATCATGCTCACCGCAAAAGGTGAAGAGTCGGACATCGTCCGGGGCCTGGAGTTCGGGGCCGACGATTACATCACCAAGCCGTTCAGCCCGCGTGTGCTGCTTGCCAGAATTCAGGCGGTCCTGCGTCGCAGCGAAGGTGAATCACAAGGTGGCAGTTCTTCGGTGATTCAGATCGGCAGTGTGCAGATCGATATCGATCGGCATGAGGTGTTGGTCAAGGGCGAGCCGGTCACGCTGACCGCCACGGAGTTCAAACTCTTGTCGCTCCTGGCCAGCAAGGCAGGCCGAGTGTTTACCCGCCAGCAGATCATCGAGACAATTCACGAGGGGTACGCTGCAGTGACCGACCGCAGTGTCGATGTTCAGGTTGTCTCGCTTCGGCGCAAGCTAGGCGAAGCTGGGCGTAACATCGAGACGGTTCGTGGCGTGGGCTATCGTTTCCGTGACTGATCCTGCAGTCAAGCAGTTCGGTTATTGATCAAGTCGCGTTATCTCTACGGCCATGCCATTGCCAAGCCGCGTCTGATTTTGCTGCACGACGTATGATGATCGCATTCATGCCGGACGACCCTACGACCCTGTTGATTGCTGATGCGCTGAACGTGATCGTCGGTGTACTTCTGTTTATCAGTATGGCCTTGGTTGTCGTGCTCGTTTTGATCATCAGGCGATATCGCAAGTGGCTCGATCAGGTTGGAAAGAATGCGACACGCCTGGCCAAAGGTGATTTCTCCAAGCCTATCGATGTGACCGGCCCGCCACCCGTCGCCGCACTCGCCGAGACGCTTAACCAGATGGCTCAGCAACTCGATGATCGGCTGTCTGAAGTGGTTCGACAACGCAACGAGTTGGGAACCATCCTTGCTTCTATGGACGAAGGCGTGATCGCGGTGGATTCCGATTTGCGCGTCATCAGCCTGAACCGCTCGGCGGCAACGCTGTTGCAGTTGGACCCCTCGTTGACGATTGACCGCTCGATCGATCAGGCGATCAGCGACCCTGAACTGCGTCGTTACATCAGCCAGCCACTCGAAACCGACAAAGGGGTGCAGGGCGAAGTTTCGCTGAAGCGTGTCGAGCCTGTCGCCAACCCGCCGATCTGGACGCGTAAGGCGCTGTCACAGGACAGCAGTGAAGAGGATGGCGTACAGGATATTCCTAAAGCGCCGCCGATGGATGAGCGGATCATCGAAGCAACCAGCGCGATCCTTCGCGATGCAGCTGGGCGTCGGATGGGTGTCGTCCTCGTGCTGCACGATGTGTCGGAACTTCGCCGTCTCGAGTCGATCCGCCAAGACTTCGTGGCCAATGTGTCTCACGAGATCCGTACGCCGATCAGCGCGATCAAGGCGGCCGCGGAGACACTGTTTGATGATCTTGATTACCGTCCGGAACAACCAGCAGAGCCCGAGACACTGCGCAACTTTCTGGGGATTATTACACGACAGGCGGAGCGGCTGCACGCGATCGTGGAAGACCTGCTTGCCCTGGCCCGTATCGAGCAGGGCAAGCGTGAAGACGCGATTGAGATGCTGACCGAGCCTTTGTCGCCGGTCATTGCTGCAGCCGTCGAAACCTGCCAGGCCAAAGCCGATGCGAAGGACATCTCGATCCGGGTCGACTGTGAGTTCGGCCTCATGGCCACGATGAACCGGACGATGCTTGAGCAGGCGTTGATCAACCTTATCGATAACGCGGTGAAATACAGTCCAGACAACTCAAGGGTTGATGTGGTCGCATTGAAAATCCGCAAAGAGGTCAAAATCACCGTGCTCGATGAGGGCCGGGGTATCGAATCCGAGCACTTGCCTCGCTTGTTTGAGCGTTTCTATCGCACCGACCGTGCCCGTAGTCGGCAGATGGGTGGCACGGGTCTTGGCCTGTCGATCGTCAAGCACATTGCCGAGGCCCACAACGGCCGTGTCAGCGTGGAGAGCCGGCCCGGTGTGGGCAGTACTTTTATCTTGACGATGCCGCTGCCGGATTAAGCGATCTTATGGGCGGGATACAATGCACTTCCGCGACCCGATCAGGAATAACCTTATGCCAAGAACGTTGATAACCCTGCTGTTATGCCTGCTGACGCTGTTCATACCTGCGTGCAAGACGAGTGAAACTGTTCAGCGACAGGTTTTGTACCTGACCTGTCAGAATGGCGAGCAGCTGCTTGTCTACAGCATCGATCCAACGACCGGCCAGCTCAAGGTGATGCAAAGCGTTGATCTTCCGGGTCAGCCCGGGCCGATTGCGTTGACCGATGATGGCCAGCACCTTTACGCTGCACTGCGAAACCCTTCGCGCATCGTTCCGCTTTCACGGGACACTGCAACCGGTCAGGTTAAGTTGCTTGAGCCGACGCCTGTGCCCGAATTCCCCACCTATCTGGACATCGATGCGACAGGCCGTTATGCCATCAGTGCTTCCTACCGCCCGGGCACCGTCCACACCTTCGCAATCAACGAAGATGCCAGTATTCAGCCCGCGCCGATCCAGACCACCGAGACGGAGAGGACGGCCCACGCCTGCCTGATCGATCCGTCCAATCGATTTGTTTATATCCCCCACACCACGCCCAACGCGATCTACCAATTCCGTTTTGATCAGTCCTCCGGCAAGCTTGCTCCGATTCAGCCCATCATCGTCAAGGGCGGCGGAAAGCCGAACGTGCCAGCCGGCCCACGCCACTACACCTATCACCCGACGCTCGATATCGTCTATGTCGTCAATGAACTGGACAGTTCTGTCAGCGCCTATCAGTGGGATCAGAAAAGTGGATCGCTGACACGCTTTCAATCGCTCACAACATTGCCTGCAAACTTCACGGAGCGGAACACGTGTGCGGATATCCACGTGACGCCCGATGGGCGGTTCCTGTATGCAAGCAACCGAGGTCATAACTCGATCGCGGCATACAAGCTCGATGAGGAGGGCTTGATGTCGTTTATCGATCGTTTCGAGACGGAAGCTTGGCCACGCGAGTTCGCGATCGACCAGAAGGGGCAGTACCTCTATAGCGCGGGGCAGAAAGCGCACAAGCTCGCTGCTTATGCGATTGATTCGAACACGGGACGGCTTAGCCGGATTGGTAACTATGACACGCCCGAAGGCCCGATCTGGGTCGAAGTCGTTGAACTGGATTGATCGTCATGGCCGGCCTCTTTGACGGAACCAAACTCGAACAGCCCGTGACCTGCCCGGTTTGCGAAAAAGAAGCGGGGCAGTGCGGCTGCCCTCGTGATGCCAGCGGGGATCTATGCCTGCCCAGGGATCAGGATGCTCGCGTTCGGCGTGAGAAGCGGCGCGGTAAGTGGGTGACTGTTGTCACGGGTCTTGATGCGGATGCCACCGATCTCAAGCAACTGGCCAAGGACCTCAAGGCCAGGTGTGCCTCGGGCGGCTCGGTCACTGACGAGGGTGTTGAGTTGCAGGGGGATCACCGCGATATGATCGTCGCCCAATTGAAATCATTAGGCTATCCCGCCAAACCTGCGGGCGGATGAGCCGATGCCGCTACACTGATCGCATTCAAACGAATCCAACAAGGAGACTCCATGCCTGCATTCCTGCACACCGTCCACTTCTGGCTTAAAGACGGCCTCTCTGAAGAAGAGAAGCATCACGTGCTTGAGGGTATCCGTTCGCTTTCTGACAGCCCCAATGTTGCACGCGTGAGTGTTCGCCTCCCAGCGGGCACGCCGCGCGAAGTGGTTGACAACAGTTATGACTTCCAGCTGGTCTGCGAGTTTGATTCGAGCGAACTACACGACGCCTATCAGTCAGCGGATGATGCGGCGCATCAGAACTTTATCCAGAATTACAAGCAGTATTGGACCAAAGTGCTGATCTACGACTCTGTGCGTGCCTGACGCGGTCAGACGGATCCTTGGGTGTTTGAGAGGTGTGACGCCCGGTGTCAGGCGGAACATCCTGTGTCTTTGCGGCGTACATGTAATGAAGTTGCTTGGATACCGCTCGTGGAATAAACCGGCGTGCATGGGTCTTTTCTAATCGTCCTGCCTTTGTATTGCGGGATAGAATAGGTTTAAGGAGTTTCTCTATGAAGCGATCGAACCTTGTCTACGGAGTTGTACTGATGCTCTTCACCTTCGCTGGCTTTTCCTGTTCCCGTTACGACACGAACCCTGCCGAGGTGCCTGATCCGGATACCGACGAGGCCCTGGTCGAACAAGGTCAGTCTGAGTCCGATGACAACACCGAGTCCGTCAGCGCTGATGCATCCGATGCTTCTGAGGACAGTGAACCTCGCCAGATTGTTCTGGCCGGCGGCTGCTTCTGGTGCGTCGAGGCGGTGTATGAAGAGCTTGACGGCGTGCTTGATGTTGAGTCCGGCTACGCCGGTGGCAGCGCGGAAACCGCCAATTACGACGCGGTGAAGACGGGCCAGACCAAACACGCCGAGGTCGTCCGCATCACCTACGACCCTTCGAAGATTACCTACGGCACGATCCTCAAGGTCTTCTTTACCACCGCCCACGACCCGACCACGCTCAATCGTCAGGGAGCGGATGTCGGCCCGCAGTATCGCTCCGCGATCTTTTATGCTTCTGATGAACAGAAGCAGATTGCTGCGGATTACATTAAGAAACTCAACGAGGCGAAGGTTTTCAGCGATCCGATCGTGACAACGCTCGAGCCGCTGGATGCGTATTACCCTGCGGAGGGTTACCACCAGGATTATGCCTCGCAGAACCCGTACAACCCTTATATCCAAGGCGTATCGACACCGAAGGTGCAGAAAACGCGGAAGGTCTACTCTGACCTTCTCAAGGATAAGAAGGCCGAGTAGGCGACAGCCATTGGTTTTGGGCGGAGATCAGCTTGGCCCTTCTTCGCTGCCATGGAAGTGCATCTCACAGACATCGAACGCCATCGCCTCGTTGTGCACCACGTATAGACCGGTGGCCGCGATGTCTGGAGGTGGACCAGCAACTGTTTGGCTGAGCCGACGATATGATTGGTGCATGAAACCAGCTACCGCTCATCGACGACGTTTGCTTCAGTGCCTTTGTATTTTGCTTCTGTTTACGCTGCCGGCATGTTCAGCCGCTCAGGCTGCTGATCCCGCAACGCTTCCTGATCAGCAGCAACTCAAGCTCTATGCAGGAGACCCGCCGGGCGAGCCGACCTGGGAACAAGATGGGCCTATTCCGGAGATGACCGAGGGCAAAGGTGGGCGGTTGAGCTTTGTCCACGAGCCCGTGCTCGATGTCTATCACGCCAAGGGTGAAAACCGCACTGGTGCGGCGGTCGTCATTTGTCCGGGTGGCGGCTACGGCATCCTTGCCTACAACCACGAGGGCCATGAAGTCGCTCAATGGCTTAATGACAACGGCATCACGGGTGTCATCCTGCGTTATCGCATGAGGCCTTACCGACATCCCGTGCCGATGATGGACGTGCAGCGCGCCCTGCGTACCGTGCGTGCCAAAGCCGATGACTGGGCGCTCGATGCTGATCGCATCGGTGTGCTCGGCTTCTCGGCGGGGGGGCACCTCGCTTCGACCGCAGCGACCCATTTCGCGAAAGCGGATCCTGAGAGTGAAGACCCGGTCGAGCGCGTCACAAGCCGGCCCGATTTCGCGGTGCTGATCTACCCCGTTGTCACAATGCGCGAATGGACGCACGGCGGCTCGAAGCGCAACCTGCTTGGCCCGGAACCTGCCGATGAATTGGTCGCGCTTATGAGCAACGAGGAACAGGTCGATGCAAACACGCCGCCGACGTTCCTTGTACACAGCAAGGACGACCGCGGTGTGCCGATCAAGAACAGCGAGGCATTCCTTGCCGCACTTAAGAAGCACAACGTGCCGGGCGAGTTGATGGTCTTCGACACGGGTGGCCATGGCTACGGCCTTGGGCGTGGGCGCAATACGCCCGACACGCCTCACGAATCTGATGCCTGGCCAAAGCGTTGTATTGAGTGGTTCGGCGAGCAGGGTTTGCTGGACTAGCCCTTTCGTGAATAACACCAAGCCAACCCGCGTCCTGATCACCGGTTTTGAGCCCTTCGGCGGCAGCACACTCAATCCGTCGCAGGCGATCATCGAAGCAATCGAAAGTAAAACGATTTCGATTGCAGAGGTGAAGCTATGCACCGCGCTGCTGCCGGTTGATACCTCGGCTGTATATACGGACATCGCTTCCCTTTGGAAGCGTCACGATCCTGATGTCGTCCTGCATCTGGGTGAGTCAGCCAAAGCAGATCGCCTGACGCTGGAGCGGGTTGCATTGAACCTCCTGGACTTTGACTTGCCGGACAACGCCGGGAAGTTGATCCATGACGAGCAGGTTGACCCCGCCGGGCCGCCAGCGAGGTTTGTGACGCTGCCGGTACGTGTGTTGCAAGATCGTTTAGGCCATTGTGGTATCCAGACCACGCTGTCGCTCAGTGCGGGGGCGTATCTCTGCAACCAGGTGCTGTATCTGTCGTTGGCGCAGGCTCAGCAGCAGGGCGGGCGGATGGTGGGGTTTATTCACGTCCCCTCGTTGCCCGAGCAGGTGAAAAGCGGCGAGCGTCAAGCTCCTGCCATGCCTTTCGAGCAGTTGATCGAGCAGGTCCGTACACTGATTCTGCAGGCGATCGATCTGTTCGAAGACGACGAATCTTCGAAGCGATATTGATCGATCGCCCGACTTGCGATAGTTTGATCGCACCGGCTCACCCACACGGATCGTCTTGCCTAGGGATATGTACCATGGCCAACATGCAACTCTATAACGATCACGGCGAAGTAACCCTCTCTGAAGACGATTGGGAAAACATCACTGAAGCCGCCACGGAGCACGGCTGGGAGCCCGTCGACCTGCCTGATGATGGGCACGCACTGTCTGAGGACGATGCCCTTCACTTGGCCGAGGCATTGCACGCAGCTATCGCGACTGGCGATGTCATGCCCCACCAGCTCTTGTCGGACGACCCCGATGCAGAGGAGCGTCTTGAGTTGTTCATGGAGATCTGCGAGTCGGGCGCATTGCTCGAGCGGTGATTGGTTTGGCACTCAAGCATCGAGGCGCTCATTTCCCGGATTAACCTGCTCATCTTCTCAAATCCTGTACGGATGAAGTGATTTCCTGGCCCTGGTGATCAGGCCTTGTTGCATTGCATTACTACGCCAACTAGGGTCCCTATCCCGCCACATGATCGGCTTCAAAGAGTCCTTTCTTGCCGGGGATGTCTGATAAAAGCGACGATTTGAGCTTTCTGGCGCGTCCTGTAACCAGACCCATTCTTCAAAAAACCACGTAAGTCTATTTTAATAAGTAATTTAAAAAAATATTGGCATTTATACCTATTTGATGTTACACTCATTACGTTAGCGAAAACCCCTTACGGACCTTGCCCCTTGACTTCCCAACGTTACAGAAGCCCCATCGGTCTCCTCGAACTTACCGCTCGCGCGGGTCGGCTTGTCGGGATTCGTTTTGGAGCGGAGAGAGAAATCCACTTCGCACCCTCTTTTGCCTCGCCCGAGGATCAGGCCGTTCTGGACCTGACTTGCGAGCAATTGGACGAATATTTCGCAGGTCAGCGTAAGCAGTTTGACATTCCGCTCGCACTGCAAGGAACGTCGTTCCAGACCAAGGTCTGGTCGATGCTCTACCGCATCCCTTTTGGGAAGATGGTCAGCTATCAGCAGATGGCTGACGCCTTGGAGTGTGGCTGTGCCCGGTCGGTCGGAACGGCCAACGGTGCGAATCCGCTGCCAATCGTCATCCCTTGCCATCGCGTCATCCAGTCGGATGGTTCGCTGGGGGGTTATGCCGGCGGCCTCGAAGTCAAGCAACGCCTGCTCGATATCGAGTACGCGGGTGCAGAACTCTTCGCTGCGGCTCACTGAGCCTGTTCAACAATCTGGCCAACCAACGTAATCCTGTGTGCGTATGATTTGTCATTGACCAAGTCACCTCACCCAAGGAAACCGCTATGTGCTGCAAGCGAACCATTCCGGGCAAGTTACTCCTGATCATCGCCGCCGTGGGCCTCTGTGTAGGCGTCGGCCGATTCATTGTTGAGCAGGCCAATGCTGAAGACCCTAAGGAAAATGATGTGAAATCCCAGGCTCCCGCAGCACTTGACTTTGAGATGGAAACGATTGACGGTGACAAAGTTCACCTCGATCAATATCACGGCGATGTTGTGCTCATGGTCAATGTTGCTTCCAAGTGCGGCCTGACCAAGCAGTACAAGGCCCTGCAAAAGCTCCACGAAGAATACGCCGAGAAGGGCTTGTCCATCCTTGGCTTCCCGGCCAACAACTTTGGCAAGCAGGAACCCGGCACGAACGATGAAATCGCGACCTTTTGCGAGAAGAATTACGGCGTCGAGTTCGATCTGTTCGCCAAGATCTCCGTTGCCGGGGACGACCAAGCTCCGCTCTATGCTTTCCTGACCAGCGAGGAAACCAACCCGAAATTTTCCGGCAAGATAGGGTGGAACTTTGAGAAGTTCCTGGTCAGCCGTGAGGGCAAAGTCATCGCCCGTTTTTCGCCGCGGACCAAGCCTGACAGCGAAGAGGTGCTCCAGGCGCTCGAAGAGGCACTGGCCCAACCCGTACCCGATGCGGTGAAGTCCAAGCGGGAAGGGACGAATCCCAGCAAAGCCGCGGAATAAACCCGCCGATCACCCGGTTTACCCGACACGCACCCATACGTGCCGAAAGGAACAAGCCATGTTGATCAAGACCATCGCTGGCGTCTCGCTCTTTGCCTTGGCCGGTGCGGCCATCGGCTATTCACAGGTCCTCTGCCCGGATGGCCAGTGTTCGATCACCGGTACGCCTTACGGCGGGGCGATCTTTGGGGGTGTTCTGGGGTTGGCTGTCATGTCCAGCCTGGGCAATTCCTTCACCGCAGGCTCTTCTGACCAGGCCGAATCGCCTGACGATTCTGACCCGAATCAGACGGCCTGACTCTACACGCCACTGACCACTCGCATCGCCTGTGGCAGGACCTTCACCGACATCGGCAGGGTTCCGCAAGGGTCGCCGTCGGCCTGTGCTGGCAGGGCCTCTGACTCTGTTGTCAGGACGAGTTCTGCTGATCGCCCGTGAGCGATTTCGCCATGCTTTAAATGCTGCTTCAGATATGTAGACAGGCCATAACGCGCCAGACGCAGCAGGCCCGGCTTCTTGAAGACGATCCAATCGAGCAGGCCATCGCTCGGGTCCGCGTGTGAGCCGATGGGCAGGCCTCCGCCGTACTTGCCGATGTTGAAGACGAAAGCGTGTGCGCCGGTGATGCTTTCACCATCTGCCTTGAGCGTGACCGACGGGTATTTGTAATCGACGAGTGCAGAGATGATCGGCTTGGCGTAGCTGATTCGACCGACGCGCTTCAGCCCGTTGCCGTCGGTCGCACGCCGCCAATCGTCCACACGCTGTACCACCTCGGAATCAAATCCCGTACTGACCATCAGCGTAAACAACGTCTCATTCGCCAGGCCCATGTCAATGGTCTGTGTCTCTAGTCGGTCTATCCCTTCGGCCAGTCGCTCAATGCCCTTGTTGTATCCAAATTCTTTGGCAAAGAGGTTCTCGTTACCCAGTGGCAGCATTGCGATTGCCGCGCGGGTGGTATCGCCGCCTTTGCCCAAGTCGTTGACCACGCCAGCCATCGAGCCGTCCCCACCAGCCGAGACGATGCAGCGGTACTGTTCCCCGACGTCAGGCTTGCTCAGCAATTCCGCCCGCTCATCGAGATCCCAGACCTGCCGTGACGACATGCCCCTCTTCAAGAGGGCATCAGACAGTGCGGCGACGCGCGGCTTGTTCTGCCCCTTGCCCGAGTACGGGTTCGCGAGAATGATCACTTCGTTCGGCAGACTCATGGACTAAAAGCATATCTCAAAAACAACACGCCGCGCGATCTGGTCGATCGCGCGGCGTGTGCCATTCATCCCTGCTTTCAGGTCGGGATCACAAACCCTGATCGACCTCTTCTTCGATGATCTTCTTCGGCATCAGCCCATTGGCTTTCTTGATCAGGTCCAGCAGTTCGGCCTTGAACTGGCCTGGGTCGTGCCCCGAGGCCCCCTGTGCTGTGTCATGCACCCAGTCCAGGTCGACATCGCCTGCGTGCGGGCTGGACCGCAACTGCATCGCAAAGCTTGCGACAGCCGCTGCGAAGCGCGTTGATTCGTCTGAAACTTCGAACGGCATCATTTCGTCAGCAAAGACGCTGGTTTCGATCAGCCGCGAGGTGCCATCTTCGGCTGGGGCGTCGACCGGCTTGTAGCGGAGTTTTACCGCCAGCATGGCACCGTCATCGAGTGGCGCGACTTGAACGGGTTCTGCCTCGCCGCCTTCGTCAGCATTGGCTGGCTTATCGTTTTCCATCTTTTCAAGTACTGCACCGGTAAGCATGATCTCCTGCTCGAGCATCCGTGTTGATGCAGCGAGCTTCATGGAGTGCTTCGGGTTCAACGCGGCCGTCTGCATCAGCGATTGGTTCAGTGCCACTGCGTTTTCCAACTCGTCGAGTCGGTGACGAACTTCATAGATGCCCCCGCCGTCCAAGCCGTCCCCGCCAGCAAATGGCACGATCTCATACAGCGCCGTGACGCTGTGACCGGCGCCGATATCGCCCGCATCGACTTTGTCGTTGTCAAAGTCTTCATTGGCCAGTACGCGGTTTTCGTAGCCGATCAGTCGATAGGCCATCACCTGATCGGGGTCGAACTGGACCTGGATCTTGACGTCCTTGGCGATGGTGACCAGGCTCGCGCCGACCTGGTCATACATGACCTTCGTCGCTTCGCGGAGTGTGTCGATATAGGCGTAATTGCCGTTACCCGCATTGGTCAGCGGCTCCATCATCGCGTCGTTAAGGTTGCCCATGCCGTAGCCCATCACACTCAGGTAAACGCCGCGGCGTTTGCCGTCCGCGTCGGCCTCGGGGTTGGCCTTGGACTTGATCAGATCGACCAATGCATCGGTGCCGGAGATGCCGACATTGAAGTCGCCATCGGTGCAGAGGATGACGCGGTTGACCCCGCCGTCGATGTAATGCTTCTGCGCGGTCTCGTAGGCGAGTTGGATGCCCGCCGCACCGGCGGTTGATCCGCCTGCACGCAGCTTGTCCAGCGCCTGCTCGATCTTGAGTTTCTCGGTGGCCGGCACGTTCTCGAGGACCAGGCCAGATGCTCCGGCGTAGACGACAATGCTGACGTGGTCTTGGTCATTGAGCTTGTCCAGCAGCAGCTTGAGCGAATCTTTGACAAGCCCAAGCTTGTTAGGCGACCGCATCGAGCCGGAGACATCCAGCAGGAATGTCAGGTGAGCAGACGGCCGATCTTCCTGTGCAACCTCCATCCCCTTGATGCCGATGCGAACGAGCTGGTTGCCTGCGGTCCATGGGCAGTCGGTGACCTGGATATGCGTTGCGAACGGCGCGAAGCCATCATGCTTCTTCTCATAGGCTTCGAGCGAGGCCTGAGTGACAACGCCATCTTCAAGAGCACCGCGATCGACGACCGGGGCCTCGTAGTTGTAGTCGAAGTAGTTGATCATCTCTTCGATACGGACTGCGCCTGGCGTGGGCAGGTGATTGCGTTCCATGAGCTGGCGACGTGCAATCGTGTACGCCGCGGTGTCAACATCGACCGAGAAGGTCGATAGTGTTCGGCCGGGCTCGGCCGGGTCGTAGAACGGGTTGTCGTTGACGACGGCGAATGCGTCGCGTGACATCTCCGGATCGATCTCAAAGACGCCGATGCATCCCCGTTGGAATTCGCCGTGCAGTTCTTCGAGATCCTTGATCTCCGCCAGTCGCTTGAGCTCAAACTCTTCGAGCACCTTGGCGTCCTCAAGGGCAATGGTGATGGTCCTGTAATGGGCCTGTGTCTGTTCGTCGAGTTGGGGTAGCGGTTTTTCATCGACGAGTTTTTCGAGCCGTTTCTCGAGATGAACTCGTCGGGAGATTGTCTTGCCATCTTCTCCTTCCTGAGGCTGCACGACAGGCGTGGCGAGATAGCTGTCGTTGGCGTAACGCGAGTCAATGATCTCCCCGCCGAAAGCGTCTGACGCCTCGTCAGTAAGTCTGCTTATTGTTGCACGTGATTGCTGAAAATCGTATTTTCCTGCTGACTTTTCAATTCGCTTTTTCTTCGCTTCCAGAGCAACCCCGGCGCTGGCGTTTACCCCTACTAAACCAATGGCATTATCAGATTGGTCGAACCATTGTTGGCCCTGTTGTGCCTGTTGCCGTTTCAGGCCTGCAGAGCCGTAACTCTGAATGCCCTCTTGGAAATAGGTTTGGTTGTTGGCCTTGCCAGCATATCCAGCGGCAAGGGAGCGTCCTGCGACGTAGGAACTTGTGGGTGTAATAGCGCCGCGCTTTGCAGAGGTTGCAGCAGGGACAGTCATTGCGGCGTCACGGGAAAGTAGCCGTATGCGATCGCTGCGTTCAGACCCAATAGCATCGAACGATGATTCTCTTAAAAGTTTCGCGCGGTCTAGATCATTGTCCCCGAGTGCATTATAAAATTTAGCGTTAGTTCTGCGCTGTTCACTGAGTTTCGCCTTCGAGTCTTTGAATTTTTTCTGGTATTCGCCATTCAGCGGATTGAGCAGGGTCGCTTCGCCGTAGAGTTGGGCCGCAGCGTGAAGATTGCCATTGCTTTGAGCACGCTCGCCCTGTTGAACCTTTTCTGTCGCGGTGGCTGCACGCGTCTTGATCGTCTCTTCGTCTAAGGTTGCGAGTTCAGCCTTGGCCACATCGATCGCCTCGGCCCAAGCGGCCTCGTCTTCCTTCTGTTGGTGTGTGGCGATTGCCTTGTTGAGTTTCACGAATCGCTCGTTCGGCTCCGTGAACTGATCGGGAGCAAGCAGCGAGTTGTTTGCGACAAGCAGGTTGTAGGCATACATCGTCTGACGCGCCGCTCGGTCGAAGTCTTCTTCCTTCGTCGCGTCCTCGGCGGTCGTAAACGCCATGTCTGCTTCGGCAAGCACAGCCTTTGCGGCCTGATCACGCTGAGCCAATACACGGTTCCAAAGATCTGATTCCCAGACCTCTGCGGTGTCGGCAGACAGCATCCGGGTATCGATGACCGACCTGCTTAGTCGGTCGCTTTCAAGGAGCTTTGAAGCCGCATCCAGGCGGGCCTGCACAAGCGTGGACTGCGGGGCGATCGACACACCTGCGTCGGTCATCGTCCACTGAGCCGGGTCGGGGTGTGGTGAGCGTGACCACGCGGCTTCGAGTGCCGCAGTGAGTACGCGGCCTGCGGGGACGAGTTCGTCGGTTTTCAGCGTAACCGGCGTTTGGGCAGTGACGCCACGCTTGGCCAGCGCGTCCCAGTCTGTCTCGATCGCCACATTCGTCTGCTTGTTCAGGAAGGCGAACACCTCGCTCAGCGGCGCGTTCTCAAAGTCCACCGCGACGTTGCCGGCAAAGCTCTCTCCAACCTTGTCCAGACCTGTGACGGCGATGCTGTCGATCTGCCCCGACGTTGGTTCGTCAGGTTGGTTGACCAGGGTGATGGTCGTGATCGCTGCGCCTGCTGCTAGAGCAAGGCCCGCGGCGAGCAGGGCAGGGCGTGATAGCCAGAAGCTCTTCGGTGGAGTAATCGGTTCGGTCGCTTTGTTGTCCTGCTGTTCGATCATGGCGGCAAGCTCTTTCTGTTGGTGGTCGGAAAGCCCAGTAGATGCTACGGCGTCGTTGCTGTATGAAGCATCGAGTTGGTGTGCGAGCGAGCGTGTTTGCTCAACGAAGGCCTTGGCGTCGGCGTCGACTTCGAGCCGGGCCTTGACCTGCTCATAGACGTCGCTGCCGGGCTCGAGTTCCCCGAGGGCGTACGCGGTGAGATTGGGGTCGTCGCTGGGGAGGTTGGTTTGATGGTTGGTGTTGTTGGTCATGGCTTATCTCGGTAAGTGCGTTGAGTGGTCGACGCCTGCCCGGAAGTTCAGGCGTTGAGGGTCGCCAGTTGTTGGCGCAGGTGTTTGATTGCTTCGTGCAGGAGTACGCCGACGTGGCTGACGCTGTGCCCGGTCACTTCGGCGATTTCTTTGTAGGCCAGCCCGCCCTGGAAGCGCAGTTGCACGACTTCGCGCTGGTTGCCGGGCAGTGCGGCGACCAGGCTCAGCAGGTGGTCCTGTTGGTCGTGGTGCTCGGCCTGGTCCGCGGGCGTCGGCTCCGCAGTCGCCAGGGTCTCTTGAGTGATGCCGGGTGCTGTCATGCGGGACTCCTTTCGGTGCAGGTCGATCACGCGGTTGCGGCAGACCGTGAACAGCCAGGGGGCCAGCCGGGGCAGGATGTCCCGCTCCAACTGCTCGGCCGGTTGCTGGCAGAGTTTGAGCAGGGTGTCCTGTGCCGCATCCCGGGCCCGCTCGAGGTTGCCGGTCTGAGAGAGGGCGTAGGCAACGAGGGGCCGGTGGTATCGTGCGACAGCGTCCTGCAGGGCCTGTCTCGTGGTGTCTGCCGCGTGTTCCGGGGTGGTGTGATCCATGTTTTTGTTGTCCGCTGCGGCAGGGCCGCGTCTGAAGAGCACTACGGAGCGAGAAGAAGATTCTTATCGATTTTTGAAAAAAATCTTTAAATTATTAAATAACAATAACTTGAGTTTAATATAGAGCGAAATCCCTGTGGTGTCACGCAAACTCTGCGCCAGTTCGTCTCCGGGGCTTGAAATTTTTACCCGACTCGACTTGCCGGACGTGATTGATTGGTTTATAGTGATCGGTTCGCGGAACTGAGCCCAGCGACGGTACAGGCAGGCGAGGCGGTCGCCCAGCCCACCCGAAAACACGAGTCCACCCAAGCAAGATCGAGGCTATCGATGCAGACGACTTCTGTGCGCGACTATTCGAAGCGCGGAGACGCTCTACCCATCCCGAACCTGGTCCAAGTCCAAGAGGCTGCATACGACCGATTCATCCAACTCAACAAGTCCTTCGACGAACGAGATCCGAGCATCGGTCTCGAGTCGTTGTTGCGCGAAGTGTTTCCGATCGTTTCATACGACGGCAACATGCAGTTGGAGTACCAGTACTACAAGCTCGACGAGCCGCGCTATACGCCGGATGAATGTCGCGAGCTTCGCCTGACCTACGGCATGCCGTTCCGTATCGGTGTGCGATTCGTCCGAAAGGACGTGTCGGAGGTCCCCGAGGAAGAAATCTACCTCGGCGAGATCCCCGTCATGATGGGCGGCGGCGAGTACATCATCAACGGTGCCGAACGTGTCATCGTGAACCAGCTGCACCGTTCGCCGGGCGTGGACTTCTCGATCGCTTCTTCGGAAGGCGACCGTCCGCTGCACTCGGCACGCATCATCCCCGAGCGTGGCTCGTGGATTGAATTGGAAGTCTCTAAGAAAGACGTCCTGCAGATGCGTATCGACCAGTCGACGAAGATTCCTGCGACGACTTTCCTGCGTGCACTTGACGAAGACTTCTCGACCACCCAGAAGCTCCTCGAGACGTTCTACAACGTTGAGTCGATCAAGGTCACAGACCTGCAGGCCGAGCACTACGCCGCGGCACCGATCGTTGACACCGAGTCCGGCGAAGAGCTGGTCCCCGTCGGCGGGCAGATCGGCGAGAAGCTCGATGAGATCATCGCTTCGCCACTCAAGAAAATTGACATCATCGCCAACCCCGGCGACATGCTGCTCTTGAACACGATTGCCGACGAGAAGCAGGCCCACCTGCCCGAAGGCATGCAGGTCAACGAGCACGAAGCCGCACTGCTGGCGCTCTATGCCCGCTTGCGTCCGGGCAACCCGCCGCAGGTGGACAAGGCTCGCGCGCTCTTCGAGGAACGCTTCTACGACGAGAACCGATACCGCCTTGGCAAGGTCGGCCGCTTCCGCATCAACCGGAAGTTCGAAGAGATCAACGTTGCCGAAGATGTGATGCGTCTTCGCTCGCCTGACTTCCTCGCGGTCATCAACTACATGCTGGACCTGCGTTCCAACCGGAACAAGGCCCACATCGACGACATCGACCACCTGGGTAACCGTCGTCTGCGTACGCTCGATGAACTCGGCGTCGAGGAGCTCCGCAAGGGCTTCCTCAAGCTTCGCCGCACCGTACAGGAGCGTATGTCGGTCAAGGACCCGGATGAGATGGCGAAGATCGCCGACTACATCAACTCCAAGTCGATCAGCAGTGCGATCGAGCACTTCTTCGGCCGTGGCGAACTGTCGCAGGTCGTTGACCAGACCAACCCGCTGTC
>JBMZAP010000077.1:0-18036 GCA_049611445.1 Phycisphaeraceae bacterium
GGCGTTCGGCAAAGCATTCGCGGAACTCAAGTACCTTGGGCTGATCGATAAGATTCCGCGACTGGCGGTGATTCAAGCCGCAGGCGCTAACCCGCTGCATGAGTTGTACAACCAGCATGGCGTGCGTTGGAACGACGGCAAGTATGACCGCGAGAAGGTCGCAAGCTACTTTGCACAACTCGATGCCGCTGATCACCACGCACACACGGTTGCCAGCGCGATCGAGATTGGCCGACCGGTGAATCTTCCCAAGGCCCTGCGTGCGTTGGACGTCATGGACGGCGTTGTTCGTGAGGTCGACGATGCCACGATCCTTGAGCACAAGGCGATGGTGGGGCGTTTTGGATTCGGTTGTGAGCCCGCCAGTGCCGCGAGTGTTGCCGGCGCACGCATGCTCCGTGAAGAAGGCCTGATCGATCCGGGCGAACGCGTCGTCTGCATCCTCACCGGGCACCTTCTGAAAGACCCGGATGCTACGGTCAAGTACCACACGGGAATCGATATGAAGGCTGCCCAGTCCGATGCGCCGCGAAGTCAGCCTTACGGGACATTAAGCAACCGCCCGATCCCCGTCGCCGACGACATCGAAGCGATCATTGCCGCGATTACCGGCGATGCCGACGTCGACAAGTTGGTTGAAGCCGCTCAGGCTGGTCTCGAAGATCCGGGTGAAGGCTCGGTCAGCGATCTGCCCGTGAGTGAATACTGATATACAACACTTGAAATGCCTGTGAAAAACGCCGGCTGCGATGGCCGGCGTTTATGTCATTCAGCAGGTTCAAATCAGTCGCGTCGGCGTCGCGCGACGAGTACACCGGCGAGTCCGAGCAGCGCAAGCGAACTTGGCTCGGGCACAGGCAGTTGAGCGCGAAGTTCTCCGCCAGGATAAACCGTCGAGTGGATATTGACGTAATAGCTTGTTGGGTCGGCATTGATGTTGCCGGCTTGAGTCAGGTCAGTCGTCGAATCACTCAATGTGCCAGCACCGCCGGCAATGCCAAGACCAACCACAACACCACCGTTTGCGCCTGCGGGAGCATTGTGGATGTGCATCGCTGTAATCGTGCCCTGTAGATCTGCATAGGCGAAGTTCCAAGAGATCTCGCCAGTCGTGTCGTTGACGGTAAGGATGCCCGAGGCCGTGCCGGGTGATGCATTCGCTGGGACTTCGTTGGCGCCAGAGAATACGAGGTTGTAGTCCACGCTCGCAGCCTGTGCGCCTGAAGTAATCAGCAGTGTGGCGGCAAGTGCGAGCAGGCGAATCGATCCAGACATGATCTCTTCCTTTTGTTTGGGTTCTTTGATCCTCAAGTAACTAACAAGCATAGGCTACCGCCATCGTGTGCGTGCGTATATACGCATTTAGGGTGATTTTCTAATAATGAACAGAGCCAGCAGCTCTTCAGCCAAGAATTTGGCGGTCTGCTTAATCCATCCGTACTTCGACGGGCTGGCGGATCATTGGCTCGATTTCAAAGTACTCGGCCACAGTGAAGCCGAACATGCCCGCGAAGACATTTGTCGGGAACACCTGGACCTTGGTATTCAGGTCTCGGACATTGCCGTTATAGAACCGGCGGATACGCTGGATCCGGTCCTCAGTGTTGGACAGTTCGTGCTGCAGTTCGAGGAAGTGCTTGTCGGCCTTGAGATCGGGGTAGTCTTCCGCCAGGGCCATGAGCCGACCGACGGCTTTGGCCATCTTGTTCTCATCTTCGGCTTGGTCGGCCGGCCCTGCGTGGTGGTCGTCGCGTGCATGGTTACGCGCCTCAATCGCCATCTCGAGCGTCTGCTGCTCGTGCTTGGCGTAGCCCTTGACTGTGCTGACAAGGTTGGGGATCAGGTCGTATCGGCGTTTGAGTTCTACGTCGATTTGTGCCCATGATTCTTTGACGTGCTGTCTTGCCCGTACCAGGCTGTTGTACATCGCCAGCGCCCAAAGCAGCGGGACGATCACTACCGCCGCGATCATGACACAGGGGATCGCCTCGGATAATGCAAGCAACGTTGAAGTGCTCATCGCCCGGCCTCCAGTACCTCTCGCGTGGCGTTGGGGATGCGATCAAGGATGCCATCAACCAGGTGCATCGCCGCACGGAAGTCCTCAGGCTTGAACGTCGAAGATCGCATCGCCATGACCTTTCCTTCTTCGAAATGAAGTGTGAATCGCGGCATCTTCAGCATGAACTCCATCGTCTCCGGCTGCACCACATCGTATGCCATGCCGCGGTCCCTGCACTTGACGTGAAACGCCTTCGAAAACTCTGCGGACTCAAAGTCGATGTCATCAAAGCCGAACAGTGTCTTCATCCTGTCGAAGAAGCCTTCGTTGCGGATCGTCAGCCCGTCTAAAGGGAGTGCTGTCTGGAAGATGACTGCAGAGAAGTGGTGGCTTGTCGTGGTGCGATCACCGTCGCTGTCGGTTCTGGAGGTTTCGTAGTGATAGTCGAACCCAACGATTTGTCGCCCATCGAATTCACCGCGCAGGATGTTGTAGGCGTAGCGGTTGTCCCCCCATCTCAAGGCGTCGAAGCAGCGGTATCGATCATCGAACGAGCGGTCCTTGTTTGGATCAAATCTGAGCCCGAGATGACTCGCCAAAGCGGATAACGCTTCGCGTCTTTTTTTTGCTTGGATGTGCCCTGCGATCGCGAACACGATCATCAGAGCAATGACACCAAAGATGATCAGGCCAAAAGGCATAGTGGGTCCGGTTAAATAGCGTAAACCGCACTCATTATAGATCTGATTGTCTTCTTACTACAGGGACTGAGAATTGCTGATTCTCGGTTCGGCGAATTGCCCGATGCTTAGACCATGTAGTACTTTTCGTGAACTTCGCCGGGTTTCAGCGGCGCACCGACGAACTGCAGGCCGACGCGGTGCAGGCCGTCGTTGTTCAAGGAAATGCTCTGAATACTGGCACAGACACGGAACAGCCCGTTCGGTACGGGTTTTTCAAAGAGCACTTCGGTCCCCTCGTAGATGTACTGCTTGCTGAGGAAGCACATTCCGCCTTGTGAAAGATCGACTGTACTGACTTCAAGGACGCGAAGCTGCCGTTCTTCGAGGATGTAGACCTTGGCCGGGCCTTCCCATGCCTTGCGATCATGCATCCGTCGCTCGCGCCGGTTTGTGATGCCGCTTCGGGATTGACCCCTGGCGGCTTGTTCCATTGCCTTGACGGTATCGTCGTCCGAGTCTTCACCAGCGCGTGTCACGTGGAGGTTGTTTGTTCCAAGTCGGCTTGCGCGGCGGGCCTTGAGGTTCTGCAGTGCCTGAGTGATACGCGACAACTCTTTGCCAAACGTCTTGTCCAGCGGGTCAGCTTTTAAGCCGTAGCGGAACCGCCCATCATTCAATGACTTGCGGTAGATCACCGAGGCACGGCCACTGATCTTGACGCAATCGAATTCAATCTCGACTTTGATCCAGTTATCGACTCTGAGTCCATCGTAGTCAATGACTGCGGCGAGCCCGTTGTAGCCGATGTCGAAGACGGCGCCGGCATAACGGTCTTCCAGTGTCACGGTGACGATGTCATCGTAAACGGGGATACGGAACGTCTCGCGGTTTTCGTGACGTTCGCGTGGGCCTGTCTGCTTGACAGAGACAACAGGGTTGGGCCCTGCGGATTCCATCCGTAAGACCGTGCACTCAAAGCCATAGAACAGGTCGTGCTGATCGTGGAAGAATTGCTTTGTTTCGGATTGAGCGGGGAGCGTGAGCTCTTCAAGCAGGCGCATTGAGATGAGCCCGTCTTCTTCTTTAAGCAACTGGGCCGGGAGCAGTGCATTCTGCTTGGTCGGATGCTGCAGATAGATTCTGTTGCGTTCGTCACTCATCGCTAAGCCTGACTGCCGCTAACAAACGGCTCCCTGGACCCGGCGGGCATACAGCAACAAGCGCCCCGAGATGGGTCTGTCTTTTGTTATCGTGTCAACGCTTGCGTAACTAAGGCACGAACCTGCGATGTCGAGTGAACAACTGAAATATGTGCCGGAATAACCGGCACAGAAGGACCGGTGTGGCAGGAATTCAAAGAATATTTAGGGATAAATACTATGCGGCCTTGGTCGCATCGAACTTCTCGGGGATTGCTCCCCCTTTCATCGGTGTGCCAAGGAACATGGCGCCGATGCGGTGTTGACCGATGTGGTGACCATATTCCACGATCTGCACGTTTCGGATCTCGATCATGACGCGGAAGAATCCGCCAGAGATTGGCTTCTCATACAACGCTTCGCTGCCTTCATAGATGTACTGCGGGCTGATGAAGCTGATCCCGCCTCGAGATAGGTCTGCAGTGTCAACACTGAGTACGCGCAGGTTGTGTTCTTCACGCAGATAGACCTTGGCCTTGCCAGTCCAGGGGGTGCGTTGGTGCTCGCGCTTCGGTCCAGGGCGTTGAAGACGTTTCTCTTCTTCTTCCTTAGCCTTGGATTCCTGTTTCTCTGTTTCTACATTTAGTGCTTCTGCACGGGCCTGAATTTCCTGCGAGATGCGAGTCAGTTGGCTGATCAGGTCCGTGTCTTGCGGATCCGCCATCAGCCCGTAACGGAAGCGTCCGTCAAGATCTTTGGATTGGCTGCGGACCTGCATCTTCCCACGGAACTCACCGCTTTCATAGACCAGCGCGACATCCAGCCACTCTTCATTCTTGTAGCCTTCCTGATCGAGCAGCAGGGCGATCCCTCCGCAGCTCATGTTGGCGGCTTCTCCGTGATGTTCGCCATTAATCGTCGCGGTAACAGTCTGGTCATTGATATCGACACGGTATGCGCTTCGGCTCTCTGCAACTTCTGCCTTGCCGTTGACTATGATCGCCGCAGTGGGGTACCTGCCCTTGGAAAACATCCGATGGATCTGGCACGGGACACTCGTGAAGCAATTACTTTTGTTGTGGAAAAAGGCCGTGGTCTTTGCGCCTGATGCGAATGACACGGGCTGCAGGAAACGCAGCATGATCTTTTCGCCCAGTATCTCCTGAACAACAGCCGGGACCAGGTCGTCCGCCTGCTCCGGGTCTCGAACATAGATCCTTGTTGCGGCTTCGAGCATCGTTGCGTATCGGTCGTGTTGTTTCACGGGAGATCGACGGCTGCACGATCGGCCAAGCCTCTAATGGCTCATCTCCCATCGCCCCTGATGGCCTATCCGATCCGGGACAATTCCCTTGTTACATCGGCAATTCCCCACGCCGCGTTGATCGCCCAGCCCGGTCTATAGATGGGCCCTGCAAAACGCCCATAATCTCAGTCGCTCGCTGTCGCCGGGCCCGCTTTCTGCCATAATCCCCATCCCATGGCCAAGCAAAAAACCGCAATCGTTCCGACCCGTGAAGAGAACTACCCCGAGTGGTACCAGCAGGTGGTCCGAGCCGCCGATCTGGCCGAGAACTCGGACGTCCGTGGCTGCATGGTGATCAAGCCCTGGGGCTATGCGCTCTGGGAGAACATGCAGGCCGTGCTCGACGCGGACTTCAAGCGAACCGGCCACAAGAACGCTTACTTCCCGTTGTTTATCCCCAAGAGCTTCCTCGAGAAAGAGGCCGAGCACGTCGAGGGGTTTGCCAAGGAATGTGCGGTTGTGACGCACCACCGCCTCGAAGACGACGGGCAGGGCGGTCTGAAGCCTGCCGGCGAACTCGAGGAGCCGCTGATCGTCCGCCCGACCAGTGAGACGATCATCGGTGCCGCATTCGCTCGCTGGATCGAGAGTTATCGCGATCTACCTCTGCTGATCAATCAGTGGGCCAATGTTGTCCGCTGGGAGCTGCGTACACGTTTGTTCCTGCGGACGGCAGAGTTCCTCTGGCAGGAGGGGCATACCGCCCACGCGACTGCAGAGCAGGCCAAGGAAGAAACCGCGTTGATACACGACGTCTATGCCGACTTCGCGGAACAGGTCATGGCCATGCCCGTGATGAAGGGTGAAAAAACAGAGGGCGAGCGATTCCCCGGCGCCGTCCAGACGTTCACGATTGAAGCCATGATGCAGGACCGTAAAGCCCTGCAGGCCGGCACATCCCACTTCCTTGGTCAAAACTTCGCCAAGGCACAGGACATCATGTACTTGTCCGACGAAGGCCAACGCGAGCACTGCTGGACCACGAGTTGGGGCGTCTCCACCCGCCTCGTTGGCGGATTGATCATGACCCACGCGGATGATGACGGGCTGGTGGTGCCGCCTCGGCTTGCACCTGCTCATGTGGTCATCCTGCCGATCACATTCAAGGCCGATGACCCCGACGCGGTGCTGGCGTACTGCGAGCAGCTTGCCGAAGACATCCGCAAGCAGACTTTTGCCGGGCGTCCGATCGAGGTTGAACTGGATACTCGTGATATGCGGGGCGGCGACAAGACCTGGCAGTGGGTCAAGAAGGGCGTGCCGATCCGACTGGAAGTTGGCCAGCGCGATATGGCTGAAGACAGTGTCTTCATGGCGCGAAGGGACCAGAGCCCGAAAGAGAAGAAGGGCGTTAACCGCGAACTGTTCATCGATAACATCTCCGGCACCCTGCAGGCGATCCAGGACGGGCTCTTGGAAAAAGCCAGGGCCCACCGTGCTGAACACACCCGCGTCGTCAACGCGAAGGACAAGTTCTACAAGTACTTCACACCCAAGAACGCCGAGCAGCCCGAGATTCACGGCGGCTTCGCGCTCGCGCACTGGAACGGCGACGAGGCGATCGCGGCCCAGATCCAGAAAGACCTCGGTGTCACAATTCGCTGTATCCCGTTGGAGGGCGAACTGCAGCGCTGTGGATTCGGTGAAGCAGCCGGCGAGGGCAAATGCATCTTCACAGGCGAACCCAGCAAGACGCGTGTGGTCTGGGCCAAGGCGTACTAGAGATTGACTGCAAAATCTGAAATAGAATGACCTTCACAGTGTTAATCCACGTAAAGTGAAGTACATCTACGCACACCACAGGAGCCTACCATGCCCGAACCGACCGACGCGATGATCGAACGATGGACCCGCCGCCGGGTGTTGACCGCAGGGGCTCTGGGGGTCGCGGCTTTCTCGACGCCGGGCGCGTTTGCCGAGGCGTTGACGCAGACACCGCGTATGGCCGAGGGGCCGTTTTACCCAGACAAATTGCCGCTGGATACTGACAACGATCTGATCATCATCAACGACAACACGACGCCTGCCGTCGGCCAGATCACGCACCTCACCGGGCGTATCCTCGATAGTAAGGGTAGCCCCGTCCGCAATGCGCTCGTTGAGATCTGGCAGTGCGATTCCAACGGCATCTACATGCACTCACGAGATAAGAATCAGGACAAGCGTGACAGCCACTTCCAGAGCTATGGCAAGTTCCTGACCTCGAAGTCGGGCGAGTACTATTTCCGTACGATCAAGCCTTCGCCTTACGTCGGCCGGACTCCGCACATCCACGTCAAGATCACGCGTGGCGACAAGCACTTGCTTACGACGCAGCTTCTTAATGCTGCCGAAACAGAGCGGAACAAGAAGGATGGCTTGTTCAAGCGCATCAAGGATGAGAAGCTTCGTGCCGCTTGTATGACCGACTTCAAGCCGATTAAGGATTCAAAGATCGACGAGCTGAGTGCGAACTGGGATGTCGTCCTGGGCTGGACGCCGGCGGATGAAGATCATTGAATTCAGCTTCAAACCAATGTCAATAAAAAAACCCTATCCGTTTGGACAGGGTTTTTAGTTAATCCAATTTTGGGCGATTACGCGTCGGCACGCTTCTTGTTGAGCTGTGCGGACAGACGACTCTTGTAGCGGGCCGCGGTGTTCTTGTGCATCGCGGGGGTCGAGGCGGTCTGGTCGAGGATCTTGTAGATCTCTTTCAGTTTGGTTTCCGACTCTTCAACACTGCCGTGCAGGATGAGTTCGCGGTAGTCCTTGATCGCGGTGCGATAGGTGCTGTTGCGCCAGCGGTTGATCGCTCGGCGTTTGCCGTTCTGTCGGATACGCTTCTTGGCACTCAGGGAGTGGGCCATGGGGTCTGCCTCTTGGCTGGGGTCTTTGGGTCTAAAAGTAGGGTGCCCCCGTCGGGGCGAGCCGCGTATTATGCGCCAGTCCGGCACAATGTTCAACCCCAGCAGGGTGGATTTTATCCCCCAAGGCCGATTTGCGGGCTTTTAATGGGGTGGCAGGGCCCGATTCAGCTTGACACCGGGCCCCATTCGCTTACAGTTACCGATTCCCCAGCGGGCAATTGGGCTCGTTGGGTGGCTGAGGCAAGCGGTATGCGTATGCAGCGATTCCAAGCAGGCCAACGGGGTTTGACCCGGTGATGATGGTGATCCCTCACCATCTCGCGCCGTCGCATGAGCGTCGGCATCACGGCCAGCGGCCTTCGGTCCACCTTCATCAGGAGGTGTGCCCGATGGCGTGACCGCTGCGGAACCATCCCGCAAGCTCGCCAGCGGCTCCTATATAAAGGAACGCTGGACGACGGCAGCCCCGTCACGAGCTCACGCCGAGGCCACGAGTTTACCGCTCGTGGTTTTTCGTTTGGCCTGATGGCCAATGGACGTACGACAACCAGACGCTGGCTCAGGCCGGCACGACAACACGGCAACTAAATACAGGAAAGACAGATATGAATGGTGTTGAAATGCTACGACTGCTCGACGGAATTGCGCGAGACCGCAACGTCGACAAAGAAATCCTAATCGCCGACCTCGAGCAGGCACTCGTCTCCGCTGCGCGCAAGCACTTCAACGCGATTGACACCGAAGACTTCACCTGTGAGATCGACCGTTTCAACGGCAAGATCACCATTTGGCGCGAGGAAGAAGAAATCCCGCTCGAAGAGCTCGGTCGTATCCCCGCGCAGACTGCGAAGCAGGTCATGATCCAGCGCTTCCGTGAAGACGAACGCGCTGCGATCTTTGATGAATATATTGACCGCGTCGGTGAGCTGACCACCGGCGTTGCCCAACGCTATGAGGGCGGTGCACTCGTTGTTCAAATCGGCCGCGCAGAAGGCTTCATGCCCCGCTCGGAGCAGATCCCCGGAGAGCAGCACCAGCCCGGCGAACGTGTCCGCTGCCTGATCCTGGACGTCCGCGACGCGGGTAACCAGGTCAAAATCGTCTTGAGCCGTGCAGATCCGGAGTTCATCCGCCGCCTCTTTGAGGTCGAGGTGCCTGAGGTCAACGAGCGCATCATCGAGATCAAGGCCATGGCTCGTGAAGCCGGCCACCGCACGAAGATCGCGGTGCAATCCATCGATACGAAGGTCGATGCCGTCGGCGCCTGCGTCGGTGTGCGAGGCTCGCGTATCAAGAACATCGTCGATGAGCTCGGCGGCGAGAAGATCGACATTGTTCGCTGGAACGAGTCGAGCCAGATCCTGATCCAGAACGCGCTCAAGCCTGCCGAGGTGGTCGAAATCTCGCTGTGCTTCGAATTAGGTCGCGCGACCGTGGTTGTCAATGAGGACCAGTTGTCGCTTGCAATCGGCAAGAAGGGGCAGAACGTTCGTCTCGCCGCTCGCTTGACGAATTGGGATGTGGACATCCTCACCCCGCAGGAATTCACCAAGTCGATGGACACGATGGTCCAGACGCTTACCGCGATGGAGTTCGTGGACGAAGCGATGGTCGACAAACTGGCTGCGCTGGGCGTGATCAGTGTGTTCGATGTCGAGGAAGTCGGTGCCGAGTATCTGGTCGAAACGCTGGCATTGCCGGAAGAGCAGATCGCTCAATTGCTGGAAGTTGTTTCGTCGCAGGCGAAGATCGTCCAGGAAGAACAGGCCCGCGAGAAGGAAGAGCAGGAGCGTCAGAAGCGCGAGGCTCAGGAGATGGCTGCACAAGGCATCGACGACCTGCTCGGCGGTGGGGCGTTGGCACCCGAAGGCGACGACCCGCTGGCGGATGTGCTTGGCGGCGGTGCGCAAGAGCCTCGCGGATACGGCGAGCCGGGCGAAGATCTGATCCCTGAAGCGGACATCGCCGGTGAAGCCGCAGAGAACGGCGAGCCGGTTGATCCCGGCGTGCAGGCCGAGCAATCGGATGATGAAGAAGGCAGCGAGTTTGTTGCCGAGCACACGGAGTCAGACGCCGGCGTCGTGTCGGACCCCGAAGACAGCAAGAGTGTTTGAGTAAAGCAACTGTAAGTGCCGCGTTGTTTGTGCGGCGAATCAAGCCACCAGCTAGGAGCCGATTTTGGCGAAAACGTTACGCATCCACAACCTGGCCAAAGAGCTCGGCGTGCAGAGCAAGGTCATCGTCGCCAAGTGTCAAGACGAAGGCGTGCCGGACATCACCAACCACATGTCGGTGGTGAAGGTCGGCCTTGCGCACACGATCCGTCAGTGGTTCGCGCTGGAGGAGGAGGACCACAGCCAGGACACCGCTGTCGAGACGACTCACAACATCGACGTTAAGAAGGTCCGCAAGAAGGCCGCGAAGAAGAAGTCTGCCAAGAAGAAGGCCGTTGCCAAGAAGGCAGATGCCGAGGTAGAAGAGCCGGTTGAGTCGGTCGAGGCTGAAGCGGAGGCTAAGAAGACGACGAAAAAGAAGACCAAGGCGGCGACCAAGAAGAAAACGACGGCGAAGAAAGTAGAAGAGGCTGAAGCGGTAGAAGAAAATCCCGCTGAAGTTGCAGCGGAAACAAAGGTGCCTGAAAAGGTCGGCCCGCCCCAGCCCGCTGGGCAGATGAACGTGCCGGATCGCCCGGACATCGTGAAGCCTGCCGGCGAGCAGTTGACCAAGCCCAAGGAAGTCAAGCTCAAGGGGCCGAAAGTCATCCGCGTCGAGAAGCCTGAGCCGGTTGCGCCCCCGCGACCACGGGGCCCACGGCGTGAGCAGCCCGCTGACGGCGAAATCCCCGGTGTCACCCGGTCACGCGGCCCGGCCCGTGGCGGCGGCGTCAAGCGTGGCGGTGGTGGCGGCGACGAAATGGGTGGCGGTGGTCGTGGCAACAAGCGACGCTCGCTGAGCAACCGGCGTGGCGGTCGAAACGATCCTTTACTTACAGGCCCACAGCAGATGTCCAAGGCTGACTTGGACGAACTGGACGCAAAGGTCCGCGGTGCCTCCGGCTACGTCAAGCGCAGAAAGCAGTCTTTCAATAAGTCCGGCCACGTCGGCAGCGCCGCTCAGTCGGCGCTCGTCACCGGCGGTAAGGTCGAGATCGAAGAGCCGATCACCATCAAGGCGCTCAGCTCCGCAACGGGTATCCGTGCTGCGGAAGTCGTCAAGTTCCTCTTCCAGAAGGGGATCATGGCCAATGTGAACTCGGCGATCGA
This sequence comes from Phycisphaeraceae bacterium, assembly GCA_049611445.1. Classification (GTDB taxonomy): domain Bacteria; phylum Planctomycetota; class Phycisphaerae; order Phycisphaerales; family Phycisphaeraceae; genus JAHQVV01. The sequence goes on from JBMZAP010000077.1 coordinate 11,243, forward strand.
AACCGAGCTCGCAGAGGAAATCTGTCTTGAGCGTGACATCGAGCTGGTCGTGAAGGAGCACGAGACGGCTGCCCAGAAGGTCGAGCAGGACTTCAAGGACCGCGAGAAGGTCGATGTCCAGCCCCGACCTGCGGTTGTCACGATCCTCGGCCACGTTGACCACGGTAAGACATCGCTGTTGGACCGTATCCGCCGAGCGGACGTTGCGGCGCACGAAGATGGCGGCATCACCCAGCACGTTGGTGCCTACCGCGTCACCGTCAAGGGCAGCGACGATAAAGAGAAGTCAGTTGTCTTCCTCGATACGCCCGGCCACGCTGCGTTTACATCGATGCGTGCCCGCGGTGCACAGGTGACCGACATTGTGGTGCTGATCGTGGCGGCGGACGACGGCGTGATGCCGCAGACCATCGAGTCGATCAACCACGCCAAGGCCGCTGAAGTTCCCGTGGTCGTCGCGGTCAACAAGTGTGACCTGCCCGGCTTCAACGACAACAAGCTCCAGGAAATCTACGGCCAACTCGCTGAGCACGGGCTCAACCCCACCGCTTGGGGTGGCGAGACTGAAGTCATCAAGACTTCCGCAGAGACCGGCGAGGGCATCGAAGAACTCATCGAGATCCTCGACCTTCAGGCCGAGGTTCTCGAACTCACCGCAGACTATGGTGGACCGGCTCGCGGCATCGTCATCGAAGCCGAGATGCAGTCGGGCCGTGGTTCGGTTGCACGCGTGCTCGTTCAGGACGGCACAATCAAGGTCGGCGACTTTATTGTGTCCGGCCGTGCGTTTGGCCGTGTCCGTGATATGACCAACGACCGTGATCTTCAGGTCCCCGAAGCCGGCCCAGCGACACCACTGGAGATCTCTGGCCTCGACGAGATCCCGGATGCCGGTGACAAGTTCTATATCACCGACACCTTGAAGAAAGCCGAGAGCGTTGCGAGGCAGTTCCGTGATGATGAGCGTGCTCAGGCCCAGGCCAGCCGCACGAAGGTCACGATGGACAACTTCGCCGCGACGATCCAGGCCGGCAAGATCAACTATCTCAACGTCGTCATCAAGGCCGACGTGCAGGGCTCGGTCGAGACGCTCAAGAAGTCGCTCGAAGAGATCGGCAACAACGAGGTCGCCGTACGTGTGATCGACTCGGGTGTCGGCGGGATTACGGAAAGCAATGTCCTGTTGGCGGATGCGTCCGACGCGGTGATCATCGGCTTCCATGTATCGATCACCCCGGCCGTGCGTGAAATCGCCGACGAACGACACGTGGAGGTGCGTCAGTACCGCGTCATCTATGAGACGATCGATGACGTGAAGAAGGCGCTGGAAGGCATGCTCACGCCCGATCAGAACGAAGAAGAGATCGGCCGCGCAGAAGTCAAGCAGGTCTTCAAGATCGGCAAACTCGGCAATATCGCCGGCTGTATGGTGTCCGATGGCGTTGTGCAGAAGGGCCAGAAGATGCGTGTGGTCCGCGACGGCACGGTCATCACTGAAAATCGAGAGCTTGAAACACTCCGCCGCGTGAAGGACGAGGCCAAGGAAGTGCGTGCCGGTACCGAGTGTGGTATCCGCATCGCGGGCTACGAAGATCTGAAGCCAGGCGACGAGTTGATCTGTTACAAGATCGTTGAAGTGAAGAGGACGCTCGACTAGGCATCCCTGATGACCCACCGCATCGAACAAGTCGAGTCGACGTTGCGCAAGGCGCTGGCACAGGTGCTGCAACGCAGCATCTCGGATCCTCGCATCCGTGGCATGGTCTCGATCACCGATGTTGATGTGAGTCCGGATATGAAGCAGGCAAAGATCTGCGTGTCCGTATTGCCTGAAGAATACGCCAAGCGCACGATTGCTGGCTTGAAAGCTGCAAATCGGCACATTCAGAGTGAAGTGAAAAAGCTTGTGGCGCTTCGGGTCGTCCCGCATTTGAAGTTTGAGTTGGACGACTCGCTGAAGCAGGCCGAGGAAATCTACGAGGCTATTGATCAGGCCAAGGCCCGTGAAGAAGACGAAGCGACTACGGATCAAGAGCAGGCAGACTAAGAACCCAACACCCAGCAACCAGGACCCAAAACGTTGGCAAAGACCGATACAAAGAAACAGGAAAAAGCATTCGCCGCAGTGCTCAAGAAGGCAACGTCCAAGTGGAGCGGCGAGGAGGCCGACGAACTCGAACCGATCGCCGAACTGGTCTTCAGTTTCCTCATGTGGAATGCGACGGCTCGACAGGCGGACACGGCCTTCGGCAAGATCATGGCTCAGGTCGTCGATCTCAACGAGCTGCGTGTCTCGCTGACCAATGAGATCATCGAGATGGTTGGCGTACGCTACCCCGACGCACAAAGCCGAATCATTCGAATGCTCCAGTCGATGATGGAGATCTTTGATCGCGAGCACGATTACAAGATGGGCTCGCTCGCAGCGAAGAATAAGCGTGAACAGCGTGAGTACCTCGACACGCTGCCCGGCATGACGCCTTTTGTTGCAGCACGTGTTGCGCTCTTGGCATTCGGTGCCCACGCGATGCCTGTTGACGATCGCCTGTTGACGCTTCTGGTGAAAGCAGGCGTCTTTGAGCCTGGGACGTCAGCCGTCGATGCCGAGAGTTGGCTGACGCGTCAGATCAAGGCTGGCGATGCAATGGATGCCTACCTTGCACTTCAGGAGTGGGCCGACAGCCAGCGTGTCACCATCCCGAGCCCGCCTAAGAAGGAAGTTTTCAAGTCTGAGCCCGCCGAGGAGCCGCCTGCGAAAACGGTGAAGAAAGCCCCCGCGAAGAAAGTGGCGACAAAGAAGGTGGCTAAAAAGACGACCAAGAAGAAGGTGGCCAAGAAGAAGACGACCAAGAAGGTCGCGAAGAAGACCACCAAGAAGCGCGTTGCAAAAAAGAAGTAATGCTGTCAGTGGATACAGACCATGGGTGAAGATACACAACCTCTACTCAAGATCGGCCTGCCTAAGGGCTCGTTGGAAACCCCGACGGTCGAACTCTTTGACCGCGCGGGCTACAACATCAACATCCGCAGCAGGTCGTACACGCCGGAGATCGACGACCCACAGATGAGCTGTGTGATGTTCCGCGCTCAGGAGATGGCTCGTTATGTTGAGGACGGTGTCATCGACATCGGAATCACCGGTCACGACTGGGTCGTTGAAAATGATGCCGACGTACACGAAGTCTGCGAACTCGCCTACTCCCGCGCAACTGGCCGACCGGTTCGCTGGGTCCTGGCTGTGCCTGAAGAGGGCGGTATTGACGACCCCAAGCAGCTAGAGGGCAAGATTATCTCCACCGAGTTGATCAATACCACCCAGCGCTACTTTGAAGAGCAGGGCATCAATGTCCGCAAAGTCGAATTCTCGTGGGGTGCGACCGAGGTCAAGGCTCGTCTGGTCGATGCGATCGTCGACGTGACCGAGACGGGCTCGTCACTGCGAGCCAACAACCTGAAGGTCATTGCGACCCTTCTGACTTCGACGACTCGCCTGATCGCAAATAAGCAGTCGTGGGAAAACCCCGAGAAGCGCAAAAAGATCGAGGATCTGGCGATGCTGCTTCAGGGTGCGATCGCCGCACGAACGAAGGTCGGCCTGAAAATGAATATCCCCCGGGCCAACCTCGATGAGATTCTCTCGCTGCTGCAAGCCGAGCACTCACCGACGATCAATGACCTGGCCGACTCGGGCTGGGCGGCGGTTGAAGTGATTACGGATGAGAAAATCGAACGCGACCTGATCCCCCAGCTCAAACGGGCCGGTGCGACGGGTTTAGTCAGCTATCCGCTGAACAAAGTGATCCCGTAAGGCGTCAGATAGGTACAGTAAGGGGTAAGCCCCTTTCGGAACCTGCGATGATCCGAGCGAAACTCAAGGTTGTGTCCAGCGTTGAAGCGAGCCTGTTTGCGTGGCTGCTTGCGCTTTCATGTCTGCTGTCATCCAATCCGGTCTCTGCGCAGGGTGAAAAGTCGATCGATCCGCCACAGGTGCTGGTCGATGCGGACGTGATTTCGTTGCAACACACCGAACCCGTCGTGCATGCTTCGATGTCTTGGGGCGAGGTTGTAAAAACGATCGAGCCTGCGCCCAGACTGGATGTGCAGGCCAAGCCCGCCGGTGCGTTGTCGCCTCTTGCCGCGGATCTGTTGAGTCAGGCCCGGCAAGCGATTGATCAAGGCGAAGCCTATCGCGCCGTGCAGGTGCTGCGTGAAGCAGAAAAGCTTGAACCCGATCATCCGCAGGTCATTCGAGCGATGGGGTTGGCGTTCGCCGAGAGCGGCAACCTGACCCGTGCCGCCGAATACCTCCGTGTTGTTGCCGCGGCAGACCGTGATGATGTCGAGGCGCTGCTGCTGCTTGCTCGGCACGCCGCGCAGAGTCAATCGATCAATCAGGTGTTGACGCATACTCTCGCACTTGAGAAGACCGAAGTGCCAGCACTGCTTGCTGACCACTACCGGGCGATGGCCCTGGCCCGGCTTGGCTATACAACGGCCGCGACAGATCGTCTCAGCAACGTGATCGAGGCGTCTGAAGCGTTGGATCTTGACAGGTTGGATGACCAGGCGGCGATGCCCGCCGTCGTTCGCCAGGAACTGCGGGTGCTCAAGGCAATTGCGCCACGCCTTCGCATCGAATTGGGTGACCACTATCTCAAGTCGGGGCAGTATGAGCAGGCAGCCAAGGCCTACGAAGCTGTCAAGCTTGAAGACCCGACGGCTCGACACGCACTGGCTGCACGCCGTATCTATCTCTCGCTTCTCGCCGGGGATCGCGGCGAAGCGGTTGACCGCGTTATCGCGCTGCTCAGGCACGATGACGTCATCGTCGATGATGCGTGGCTGATCGATTACCTCGTGAAGCAGGGGGTCGCCTCCGAGACCATTGCGGTACGCATTACTGAACTGCTCAGCGACAAAGGCGTTGTTCTGCCTCGGCTTGTCGCACTCTCGCTGGTCGCCAACAAGGATGTTGTGCTGCAGCAGGTCGGTGTCTGGCTTAACAGTGGGGCGGTTTCGGCCGAGCGTCTGCGGCAAGCCGTCACCCTCGTCCAATTTGATGACAACAACCCCGCCGACGCGGAGCCGCTTGCAAAACTGCTTGGCCTGCTTGCAACACGGATCAAGCAGACCCCGGAGGAGGCGTTGCAACTCACCCGTGCCGCGGTCAGCCAGATTGATGCCCCCGTCACCTTGCTGCGTGCGGTTCAGAGCGAGGCCTTCGCTGTCCAGAAAGGCCCATATCGCCAACTTGTTTCTGCAGTGACTTACGAGTCGACCGGCCGACGCCCTGATGCGCTCAAAGGCTATCTGCAATTGCTTGAATCGGAGGAGGCGATTGCCCGGCAGGTCAAGCTCCCGGCCGTGCGTCTGCTCCTGGCGATGGACAGGGGGGAAGAGGCCAAGGCCCAGATCGGTGCCCCCGATATTGAAGGCGATTGGCAGACACTGGAGCTTTCACTGCGTGCGCTTGCCGCTTCGGGGCAAGCTCGCGAAGCTTTGACGGCGATTGACCAGTACATCAAGGTGAATGGCAAGCAGCTGAATTCGGATGTTCTGCGTATTGAAATGATCGCACAGATGGGTCAGCCTCAGGAGGCCTGCAATCTGCTTCTGCGTCTGATCAGCAGCAATCCCAACGAAGAGTCGCTGTATCTACTGGGTATTGATCTGGCCTACGATTACCGTGCATTTTTCAGCCGTATGACCGATGCTGACCGGATGCGGCGTGCGTTCCTGGCCCGATTGATTTCAAACCTGCCGGACTCGACGCTCTCTCGTATCGGTATGGCACAGAACATCATGACAAATCCTGCGCGTCGTGATGAAGCCGAGCAACTGCTGATCAAGGTGCTGGATGAAAAACCGGACAATGCCGGCGCGCTGTCGCTGCTTGTCGATCTTTATGACCAGGCCGGCGACGAGTTTGCCGCCGAGCAGGCGCACGATCGATACATGCAAGCACTAAGCCCGGGTATCTCTCGCGCGTTGTTGATCGCAGAGCGTGCGGTTGAAATGAAGCAGATGGACAAAGCAGTTGGCGAGTTGGAAAGGGTGCTCGAACTCGAGAAGCAGGGGGTTCTGCCCGGCCGAGCGATGACTGGTGACGACGCATCCATCCTGTTGCGTCATTTCGAGGCGGCTGACCCCGATCGCGATACTGATGCGCTTTACCTTTCAATGGTCCGCCGCTTCCCCGATGATGCCGCGTTGAATAACGCTCTGGGCTATCGGTGGGTCGTAGAAAATAAGAACCTCCGGCAGGCCGAGGCAATGATCCAGCGAGCCTTGAAGCAGGAACCTGTAAACCACTCTTTGCTCGATTCGTTGGCGTGGGTGCAGTACAAGCTCGGTCAGTTCGAGAAAGCAGAAGCAACACAACGCCGATCGCTTGAACAGTTGGCGCTATTTCAGGTGCGGTTCCGTGGAATTGAAGAGGAGATGGGGGCGACGACCGCGATCCTCAACGACCACATGGGTGACATCTTCTACAAGCAGGGCAATGCACGCCAGGCACTCGTGCACTGGCGTACGGCGATGGACCAGGAATACACCGAGCAGGACATGCAGCTGGACCCCGAGCTGCGGACACTGGCTGACCGCTTGAAAGCCAAGCTCGATGCTTTGGATAAGGGGCTGGACGTGCCTGTTGCGGAGGTTCCCGGCCCAGAAGCGCACGGCCCGGAGGGCCATCCAGCGGACCGTGAGGACGCCCAGAAGCCTGCTGGGCGGTGAAATCAGCCTTCCGGGCGTGGAATCAGCTGATTTCCGCCTGAAAAAGGGGGCTGACGACG
>JBMZAP010000078.1:0-17616 GCA_049611445.1 Phycisphaeraceae bacterium
CTCGAGCAGGAGATCGCAAGCTACAAAGATTGGAAGACGCCCGACTGGGTCGAAGGCTTCACTGAGTCGGTCCACCCACTGCCTGCGTACGTGAAGTACTACGTCAATGATGCCGGCATGAGCGACCTCGACAACCCGCCCGACGGATCGATCTTCGTCAAGGAACAGTTCGACGAGGACAAGCAGTTCATCGGCCTGACGGTGATGAAGAAGATCGATGGCTACGACCCGGAGAACAAAGACTGGTATTGGGCCATCGCCGACACGGACGCGCGGATCACCAATGCGGGCAAGCTGAACTCGACCTGGACCAGCTCGTGCATCAGTTGCCACAAGAAGGGCGATGGCGGCGACGACCTGTTGTTTGTCAACGACTGAACTTCACCCATAAAATCAAGGCAACAGTCCACGAGATGCATTGGCTCGCAGACGTATCCAGATGATGTGCCGGACTATTAGTCAAGCGCATTGCGCGATAAGTCAATAATTTGGCAAGTGTTAGCGTTATTGCGGCATGAGTCAATTGAACGTCTTCTATGTACCATTTTGGGCGTCTGTATCTTTCAAAATGTTTATTTAGAGTGGTTCTAGCCATGATTTAATTGGGAAATATGGGGAAATTCAATGATATTCCGCTGGGCGCGAACTGCGTCCGCCTGTATGATTGAGCGGTCGTCAGTGAACGTTTTGGCGATTGAGTATGGGGTATCGCAACGTGACCCCGGGATTTACGTTGCAACCGGTGGGTGTGGGCCCTCTCTGATTGGCGTATTCAACGTCTAAGACCCTCCCCTAGCAGTAGACAAGATTCAATCTCTGCGCACGAGATAAGTGCGATGTTCTTAGGCCGACCATCTTCGGCCAAACTTCAGACGGCCTGGTAAGGGCCAGTGATCTTTTCAGGAGTTCATCTCATGTCGATTCAAGGCGAAGTCAAATGGTTTGATCCAAAGAAGGGCTATGGCTTTATCGTCGGCCCCGAAAGTCAGGACGTGTTCGTCCACTTCAGCCAGATCCTCGGTGACGGCTTCCGATCGCTCAAGGACGGCGAGCAGGTCGAGTACGACCTGGTCGAAGGCGACAAGGGCCTACAGGCCAAGGAAGTCAAGCGTGTCGAGGTCCCGGCTGCAGTCGAGGCTGAGTAGGCAAGCTTCAACAGTTAAAAGAGGAATCGGTGCGTTGCCTGCTTCGTGCCGTAAGAACCGATCGGCGCATTGGCGTTAGCTGTGTGGCGGTCGGTTTTCGTTCCATTACTGGTAATACATGAAATAGCCCCGACATCTGCTGCTTTCGTAGTTGTGCCCGGATCCTATTGCGGATTCAATCGAACAAGGCGCCTTCAATCTGCGCCAGGCGTTGCCCGCTGCGGCGGTGGCTGCCGTCCGATTGGCTGGAGAGGTAGAGGTCCCCGTAGTGTCGGAGGGTGCCGCGCGACAGGATCAGTGCGATCGGGGTGGGCAGATCGTAGGTCCGTGCGATCCGCCAGAGCAGGTAGCGGTCGCGCCAGTTCAGTCCTGCTTTGCGAGAGATCGCGCTGAAGAGCACCATCGGGCTCGGATCATCGTGTCGGCCCATCCACCATCGCTTCAGGGAAATGATCACGATCACCACCAATGTCGTGCCAATACCGACCAGCAGCAGTTCCCACGGGAGGTCGTGTTCCAGGCCTTTGTTGATCTGGTCGCTGACGTCCCTCGGGGTGACGGTCGTCATCGTGGTCTGCTTATTCGGCTCGTCGCTGGACTGAGCAAGCAAGAGCAAGGCTGTGTTTGCCAGCAGCATCATTACGCAGCCTCCGTTGGATGGGGATCGGAGGTGGCAGCGGATTCATTCGTCGCGTGGTCAAGGTCTTCGATCAGGTGCTGGATCACCCGGCCGGCCCGATGTTTGACCGACTCGTCTTCGTCGTTGAGCGACATCTCCGCGACCAGTCGGGCGAGTTGCAGGACGCCCAGTTCGTCGATGAGCCAGAGGGCAGAGATACGGTGTGCCGCGCGGTTGTCGCCAAGCATGCGGGTAAGTGAGGGGATCGCGTCTTTTGCTCGCAGTTCGAGCAGGGTCTTGATCGCGTTGGCTCGGGGTCGCTGCTCGGTTTCCTGAGCAATATCCAGCAGTTTGTCGAGGTTGGCCGCGGCTTGAGTGTGGTTGAGGGCCTCGATGGCGTTGGCGCGGATGCGTGTGTCGTCGTGCTCCATCGCCAGTTGTAGGGTTTGCTGTGCTGCCTCGGAGGTGCAGCCGGACAGCCCCTTGATCGCGCTGGCGACGACTCGGACATCGTGGCTTTTACATAGTTCGAGCAGCGCCTCTTCGAAGAACGTGCCTTGATTTAATGCGGCGATGATGACTAGTGCGCGGATACGCGTGTCGGGGTCGCGCGAGGCAAGCCGACTGCCCAGGTGCCGATGGAAGTCGCTGTCGATCTTGATGAGAGCCCGGCCTGCTGCAATCCGTCGCTTAGGGTCGAGCTTGGCCCATGAATTCCAGAACCGCTCAAAGCCCACAGGGGCGAGTTGTTTGGCTGCGATATTTCGGATCGATGCGTGCCGGGAGTTGACCAGATCCGCGAGGATGCGAGGCATGCCGGCGTATTCGGTCTGGATCAGGTGCCAAAGGGCGGCCCGTGCGATCGCGGGCTCGGGGTCCTTCGTCAGGATCGCCAGCGTGTCACTGGCATTGCTGGCGACAGCCCCATCTCCTTCGTTTGATGCCTTGGCCAGCGTGAGCAGGCGACGCAGCACGGCCAATCGTGTCGCGGTGTCTGTCTTGCTCGCCAGGGCAGTCAGGCGGATGACCTGTTCCTGCGGGTCATCCGGACACATCGTTGCTAGGTATTGCGGAAGCCAGCGCTGGGCGTGGCCGGGCATGGCGATGGCCTGCTGGCTGTCGGGCCAATGGGTCTGTGGGTTGGGCACTTTTTTGAGGCTTGAACGTGTTGCGGGCAGGGCCAGGAAGTGCCCCATGGCGAGCGATTCGTCCAGCGCGTGATCGTCTTTGGCCTGAGCCAGAGCATGTCGGCAGGACTCGCCGAGTTGATGCATGCCAGAGAGCAGCAGGAGAGGGCGTCGCGTCGCGGAGCTCGGCTTGTGTGTCAGCAGGTGCCGGAGTGGATCGATCGCGCTGTGGTCGGGCTGGCCTAGTGCGGCGGCGGCTTCTGTCATGGGCCGGGGCATCAGCCAGAGCAAGGCGACCAGCAGGGCGGGGTGTTTGTGTCGGCTGTAGAGGACGACTGCCTGTTCGATCGCCTCGATCAGGTAGCCGCTGCTGACCGCGTCCAGGGGTGGCAATTGTTTGGGGTCATGCATGGACCGTGCACGTTCGGCAAGCAGGGTGATGCATTGGCCCGCATGTTCGCGGATGTCGGGCGCCTGATGTCGGAATAGTGAGGTCACCAGATAAGCCAGTCGGGCAGAGCCGGACTTGCCAATGATTGTCAGGGCGTTGCGTGCGCCTGCGTCGCTCTTGCCTGCGGCACGGCGGATTGAGGTGGCAAACTGCTCGGCGCGCTCAATCAACCGGGACTTGAGCAGGTCGGGCAGGCGGTGGTATTCGCTGATCAATGACTCGACGCCGTTGGCCTTGGCGCGGTGCAGCATCGCCAGGCCCAGCTCAGTCAGTTCGTCAGCCCGGGCGTGTGGCAGGGCTGCGGAGAGGGCCTGATCGATCACCTCGCTCCGCTGCGCGAGGATCGCGGGCATGATGTCACGGATACCGGGCATAAGCGGGGTTTGGCCGGGGCAGGCGATTCAGGTGGCAGTAATATCCTGATTATCGGCCTACGGGCAGGAAACGCTGTAAACCCTATTCTGATCTCCGCTTAGAGGCGGATAGGGGCGTAGAAGGCCAAAAATACGTTCAAAATTCATCAAAATGCCCCAAAAAAGACACACTGCGCTTCCAATTGACTCGTTGGATACTATAATCGTGTCTTGGCCTGAAACATCCACCCACCGGGGGCGTCTACATATAGGCCTAACCAACCGAGAAACCACAAGATATAGAGATTGTTGTTATGACGATCAATAGCAAATCACCCATCGCCAATATCCCTAAGCTGATGCTCTACAAGCGTCCGCTGCACCCCGAGCTGTTCTCCTTCAAAGCCCGTCGCGTCGATCGCCACGGGGACTATGAAGTCGAAACTTGGCTGGTCAACGGCGGGCATGTCGTCCGCTTCATCCTTGACGGCCAATCGCTGGTCGAGGCTGTTCTCGAGGGGAATGATCACCTGCCCGAGTCGAATCTCGCCCACGCGCTGCCGTGCCTCGGTGAGAAGGAGTACGAGTACGAGGACGAGCGTCCGATCGCCTACTTCACGACCCTGCAGACCGAGTCGCTGACGGAGAACCTCTACCTTGCGACCTATCGCGAGATGAAGGACTTCGCCAACGAAGTCGGTGCGCTGTCCTTTGAACAGGAAACCCCTGCGGGTCCGAACCTGTACATCCTGGATGTCCAGAAGTACAAGAACGAATTCCACGTACAGGGCTATCACCTCACCGCGAACAACGGCAATGTCCTGCGGACCCAGTCGGTCTTTGAGATCCGCGAATAGGCGGACAGGTGCTCTGCGAAATGAGATAACCCCGAGACACCGCCCAATCAGGCGGTGTTTTTACATGCCATCGATTCGGGTAGGCTGGTGATATGAATGACATCAATACAAAGTGGGTTAAGCGTCTGGTCTTCGCGCTGACGGTTGTCGCGCTGGTATGTCTTGCGCCTCCGGTATCTTTTGCTGCCGATGAACTTGAGAAGCGGGGCATGCCTGTGTTCTTCGGCGATGACGATGATGGCTATGGCCTGATCATCTACGAGTATGACGCCAAGACAGAGGCCAAGTTCGTCGGCAAGAAAGAGATCGAGCACGAGGTGGAATTTGCGGGTTACCTTCGGCCCAGTGATAAAGACGATGTCATCGGTTTCCAGATCCGACTGCAGCCGACCAAGGCGATCAATGATGACGGCGATGATGTTCTTGCCGGTGAAGGTCGCGGCAAACGTGACATGCACACCGCGGTCATCGCCCGGCCAGACTTTCAGGATCGCAAGGGCAAGCCGATTGAGATGGCCTACGTCGAACTGTCTCAGTGCGAACTCGATGCGCCTGGTGCTCATGTCGAGGATCTCGAACTGAACGCGTTCGCTGTCGTTGCTGAGGACCGTGAGTCCGAGGAGTTTCCGGCGGTGGTTGCCGACCGATTTCAAGACGTTGGCCACAACGTTGCGATCCAGGTGACTTCTATGGAGGTCAAGGCCAAGGGCCTGATGATCGTCAAGCTCGATGTGAAGCGGTCCGGCGGCAAAAGCGACACCATCGTGGACTCGCTCTATGCCCTCAACGAAGACGGCGATGTCATCGGCGGCGGGCGCTGGATCAACGAGTTGGACATCTTCGCCAAGCACTGTGAATACGAGATGCTGCTGTTGCTTGATGACGAGGTGACCATCACGAACTTCCGCGTTGTGCTCGCGACCAAGTACGAGGTCATCTCGGTGCCGATTACGGTTACAGACCTCTATAAGTGATGGGTGCTGGCAAGCAATTTAAGCCGGCAGTTCAATGGTGAACTCGCTGCCCTTGCCTAACTCGGTGTGTAGCGTCAGCGTGCCGCCGTGCTCTTCGATGATGCGGCGGGTTGTCGGCAGACCCAGGCCTGTCCCTGTTCGCTTGGTCGAGAAGTAGGGCTCGAAGAGCTTCTTCTTCACGTCTTCAGAGATGCCCGGACCGGTGTCGAGGATATGGATGCAGAGTGACTTGCCCTCTCGGCTGGTGCGCAGGATCAGTTCGTTTGCGCCGCCGTGGGGCTGGCTGTCTCTTATCGCGTCGCTCATGGCGTGGGTGGCGTTGATCATCAGGTTCAGCGTCGCCTGCTTGAGCATTGATGCGTCGGCCTGTGCGGTGGGCGGTTGTGCGTTGAGTTGCGTTCTCAGCTTGATGCCCGCTTCACTTGCCTGCGGCTCAAAGAACACTGCCAACTCATCGACGAGTGCGTTGATGTCTACCGGTTGCTTGTCCAACTCCATCCGTCCCGCAAACCGCAGAAAGTCTTCCAGGATCTCACGCAGTCGAACGGCCTCGCGGCCGAGCGTTCCAAGCCGGCGACGTACCTTTCCCGCCTGCTCGGCGATGGCGGGCTGGTCTTCTGCGGCACGCTCGATGTCTGCGGCGTCTTCCTGCAGGAGTTGCACGTTCAGCCCGATCGTGGACAACGGGTTTTTGATCTCGTGAGCGAGGCCTCGCGTCATCGTCGCCTGCTCGGCTAAGCGCTCATTGGAGCGTGCGGCGCGTTCGAGCTCTTTGACCTTTCGCTCGGTCCGCCGGGAGTACAGCCAAGCGCCGGGGATGGCGGCGAGCAGGCCGATGGCGATGCCGAGGAAGAACCAGTTCATGCGGGGAGTTTAGAGGATTCGTGCGAGATGCTACGCATCGCTCGATCTGCCATGCTGGCTCACGCATACCCACCCGAACCACGGGTCCGTGTCCCGTACAGGTATTCCTGCAGGTAGTGGATCTCGGCCTCCTGGTTGTCCATGGCCCAGGCGTTCACGTCGCCGATGGACACGACCCCCAGCGGCTTGCCTTCGTCGTCGACGACGGGCAGGTGGCGGACACGCTTGTCGCGGAAGATCAGTCGGGCGGCCTCGACGGTGATGTCGGGCTTGCAGCAGGCGACTTCAGTGGTCATGACCTGGCCCACGGCCGTCGCTTCTGGGTCTTTCTTTTCGCCGATGATCCGGCGGAGGATATCGCGTTCGGTGAAGATTCCTGCCAGAGATTCGCCCCGTCGGTCAATCACGAGTAGTGCACCGACACGGTGTTCGTTCATGACATTCGCTGCTTCCATCACCGTGGCGGTCGGCTGGATAGACAGCAGGGTCTGTTCTTTCTTGGCGAGCAGTTCGGCGACGGTAGACATGTCAAGCTCCGAATGGGTGATGCAGATATGCATAACGTACCACGAAGCACGGCCATGTAAAACGCTCGGTCAGGGTTTGGCGGGTCCACTGTTCGGGCGGACCTCACTGCCTTGCCGCTTGGTCAGGCGGTCGCCGAGCTCAGACCGGGCCTGCTCAACGACTTTCAGTAACTGTTCGACGACCTCGGGATGCTGGTCGGCAACGTTGGTGGTCTCTCCGATATCGTCCTTCAGGTTGAACAGCGACTGTTCAATGACAGGGTAGGCCTGCTTGCCGGGGTGCCCGTCCTTGCCTTTGCTGACAACCTTGCGCCACTTGTGGCGGGTGTGCAGCTTCCAGTCGCCGACGCGGACGGCATGGAGCTCGCCGCCGTAGTAGTAATAGAACGCCTCGTGCGGGCTCTTGTCGGTCTTGCCTTTCAAGAGAGGCAGGATGTTGTGGCCGTCGATCTTGCGGCTGGGTAATTCGGCGCCGGTTAGCGCCGCAATCGTGGGGAGGATGTCCATCGTGGAGGCAAGGGCGGCGGACTCCTGCCTGGCGGGGATCGTACCGGGCATGGAGAAGATGCCGGGCACGCGGACGCCGCCCTCAAAGGCCGTGCCCTTGTCGCCACGCAACGGGCCGGTCTCGCCTGCCTCGTTGCCAAAGCGTGTCCAAGGGCCGTTGTCACTGGCAAAGACGACAAGCGTGTTGTCTCGCAGGCCGAGCTCTTCGAGTTTGTTCACGACCTGGCCAGCCGAGTCGTCGATCTCCGCGATCATGTCGGCGTAGAGGCCCTTACCTGTCGAGCCCTTGAACTTATCGCTTGCAGCAATCGGGACGTGCGGGTGCGAGTAGGCGAAGTAGAGCAGGAACGGCCCATCCTGTTTGCGGTCGATAAAGTCGAGTGCTCGCTTGGTATATCGCGGTGTGAGTGATTCTTGCCGCGGGTTGGTCTCAACGGTCTTGGTACCGTCGATGACGGGCAGGTCCGGCCAATTCGGGTTGCCGATGAGTCCTCGGTCCTGGTCGCCGTAGTGCCAGGGCCACATGTCGTTGGAGTAAGGCAGGCCGAAGTATTCATCGAAGCCGTGTTGGTCAGGGAGCGCATGGGGGGTGTGGCCGAGGTGCCACTTGCCAAAGGCGGCGGTGGCGTAACCGAGGGGTTTGACCAGTTCGGCGATGGTGGTTTCTTCAGGGTGCAGGCCGTGTTTGGAGCCCGGCCCAAGCGCACCGCGGATACTGATCCGCTGCGCATAGCAACCCGTGATCAGTGAGGATCGGCTTGCAGAACACACAGCCTCGCTGACATAAAAACTCGTAAAACGCATGCCACTGGCCGCGAGTTTGTCGAGGTTGGGCGTCGTGCAGATTTTTGAGTCATATGAGGACAGGTCCGCGTAGCCCATGTCGTCGGTATAAAAGATGACGACGTTGGGTGGGCGGTCGGTTGTAGCTTGGCTTGTGCACGCGAGAGACGTGAACACAAACAAACATGCCAAAGCGATGCGTGGGATCAGGAGATTCATGGTGCTGACTCTATTTAGATTTTGTCGCTGCTGAACGCGGGGCGACGGAATCCTTTGACCTCGGGTTCGGTGCGGTGATTGATGATCTTGTTGATGAGTGCTTTAACACGGTCGGGGTGCTGGTCTGCGAGGTTGTTCTGTTCGCTGCGGTCCTCGGCGAGGTTGAACAGAAACGTCTTGGCTCGCTGCTTCTTATCGAATTCGCGGATCAGCTTCCAGTCGCCATCGCGGATCGCCTGGCGGCTGCCCAGTTCCCAGTAGTAAAAGTCGGCAGTGGTCTGCTTGCCTTTGCCCGTGAGCGTGGGGAGGATGCTGACGCCGTCAATATCCTCAGGTGCTTTGCCGCCAGCCGCATCGATGAGGGTCGGCAACATATCGACCTGGGCGCTGATCAGGTCGCTGGTCGTTCCGGGCTTAATCTTGCCCGGCCAACTCGCGATCATCGGCACACGGATCCCGCCTTCAAAGACATTGCCTTTGTGGCCGCGCAGGTCCTGCAGTGAATTGAAGTAGTTTCGATCGACGCCGCCGACGTAGGTCGTGCCGTTGTCGCTGCTGAAAATGATGAGGGTGTTGTCCAGTTCGCCTTTCTCTTCGAGGAGTTTGACGATGCGCCCGACCTGTTCGTCGAGATAGGTAATCATTGACGCATATGCGGCGTTGGGGCGGGGGTGAGGGGTGTAGCCCTTGTCGCCGAAGTAGGGCTTGGTGTCCATCGATTTCTCGTAGCCATACTTCTCAATCTGCTCGGCTGGGATGTGCAGTGCGACATGCGGAATCACCGACGCGTACCAGAAGAAGAACGGGTCATCGCTATCAGCCGCCTCGCCCATCCACTCGAGCATACGCTCTGCGATCCAGTCGGGCGCGTACTTTTCGCCGTCGACCACAGACCAGTCTTCTGGAGCCTCTTTGAACCTGTAATGACCTGAGATGGGCGTTTCATTGAGAGGGATTTTTTTGTCGTTGTGCCAGAGGTGGTCCGGGTAGTAGGAATGCGCGACCCACTGGCAGTGGTAGCCAAAGAAATCGTCGAAGCCGTGCTTGGCGGGGACCCCGTATGACTCGGGCCCGCCCAGGCCCCACTTGCCTGCGACGCCAGTGCGGTAGCCTTGCTTCTTAAGCAATTCGGCGATCGTGGTGTACTCGGTCTTAAGCGGCTCCTGACCTTGGTTGTGCGGGTTGGTCTTGCGGTACCAGGGCGAGTTGTTGCGGATGTATGCACGGCCCGAATCGATGCCGGTCATAAGCACGCATCGCGACGGCGCACACACGGGGCTGCCCGAGTAGTGCTGGGTGAACCGCATGCCGTTGGCAGCAAGTTTGTCGAGGTTGGGGGTCTTGATCTTGGTCTGGCCGTAGCAGCCGAGTTCGCCATAGCCCAGGTCATCGGCGTAGATATAGATGATGTTGGGTTTCTTTTGCGCGGCGGCGGGCCAGATAAAGAGCAACAGGAGCAGCCCTGTAAGCAGACGATATTGGAGATGGCGAGCGATAAGACCCTCCTGGTTAGATGGCATTTGGTCGTTGCGTCATTAGATTCTAATGTTTGACGATATTCTGCGGGTGCAATTACCTGCGCGATGCTGCCCGGGTATCCTTCAGGAATGGCCGAGCCAGTGATTGAATCCAGGGCACATCGCTATGGCACGCAATCGGTGTCTGCGCACCTGGCGATGTGTGCCGCGACAGCGGTGCTGATGACGCTGGCATTCCCACTGCCGGGCTGGTCGTTCATGGCTTTTTTTGCGCTGGTGCCCGTTGGCGTGCTGGCGATGCGGACGCGTCGACTGTGGACATTGACGTGGACGAGCTATGTCGTCTTCTTTGTGTGGTGGGCTTTGCGTGTGCTCTGGCTGCGACATGTCGGCCCCTTTGCGCCGATTGGAATGGCAACAGTGTGCGCGGGGTGGTTCACCCTGGCACTGGTCTCGCTGGCGATGGTGCAGAGGCGTTTCAGAGGGACGATGACCCTGACCCTTCCTATCTTCTGGTGTGCTCAGGAGATTGTTCGGAGCATCTGGCCGCTTGGTGGGTTTGCGTGGTTCACACTTGGCACCTCTCAGGCTGCATGGCGCGTCGGTGAGCACCCGGGCTACCTCGTTCAAAGCGCTGATCTGTTTGGCTGGGTCACCGTCAGCTTCCTCGTCGCGATGACCTCGGGCTTGATTGTGGACCTGATCGCTCGGCCGCTGGTGAAGCGCTATCCCACCGGTAAGGTGCGGCCGAGGCGCACGATCGTTGCGGCACTGTTGCTTTGGTTTGGCGCAATGGGCGCTGCCCTGTTCTATGGCACACAACGTGTCCACGACGGGGCCGATGGCGAGTCGTCCGATGCCGAGGTCGTAATCGGCATCGTTCAGACCAATGTTGATCAGGACAACAAGATCCGGGGCACACGTGAAGACAGGCTGAAAGACTTTGAACGCCTCGTCGAGTTGAGTGCGCAGTCGGCTGCCGATCACCCCAAGCCTGCGTTGATTGTCTGGCCCGAGACGATGGTGACCTCGCCGATCAATGACGAGATTGTCGCGATGGTGCAGCGGTATGATCCCGAACTCAGCACGGATGCTTTTGGAGAGGCTTATCTTGAGCAGCTGACGACGCTCGCCGAGTTAGAGAAGCTCAAACAAGAAACCCCCGGCGTTGTCAGCGATGAGCAGTTGGCTCAGAAGCGTAGTGACGTCGCTGCATTCAGGATTCTTTACTTCCGGCAATCGGTCAAAGCCCAGGCCGATCGCTACGGGATCCCTTTGATGGTCGGCAATTCCGCGGAGTACGTCGGCGACCACGGCAAGTCGATGAACTCGGCCCTGTTCGTCACACCCGGTAGCGATACTTTTGAACGCTACAGCAAGATGCACCTGGTCCCGATGGGCGAGTACATCCCAGGCCCCGACTTTCTGCGTGACTTGTTCTTCAAGTATCTCAGCCCGTACGACTACGACTACACCGTCCAGCCTGGCGAAGGGATCAAGATCTTCGAGATTGATCGTCCTGCCGGTCCATTGCGTGTCGCGACACCCATCTGTTATGAGGACGCTGTTGCGATCCAATGCCGAACGATGGTGTACGGCAACGACGGCAATAAGCGTGTTGACCTGCTGTTGAACCTGACGAATGAGGGCTGGTACCAGAGTGCGCACCAGCGGTCTCAGCACCTGCAACTCGCGGTGATGCGCTGCATTGAGAACCGTGTGCCGATGGCAAGGAGCGTGAATACCGGGGTCAGCGGCATGATCGATTCGTCCGGGCGGGTCGGTCCGCTGGTGACTGTTGGCGGCGTGCACCAGGAAGTCGATGGCTATGTCAATGCTTCCGTTGTGCTGGACAGCAGGGTGGCGATGTACGGGCGGGTCCGAGAAGGCGCATGGGTTGGCCTGTGTGCGGCAGCGGTGCTGCTCCTGCTGGGCGTCATGGTGCCGCGTTCATCAGCCCGGAAGAAACAGCAATAGAGTTGCTGGTCCGGGTGCGGCAGAGGCCTGTTTTTCGCCGATGATGCAAGGGCCTGTGATCAAGCGCGATCGCAGGTGCGTAAGAACATGTAGTCAATTGAAGCTTTCAGGGCACGAGGTAAGTCGATGGCAACGATCAGGGAAGCAGGGCGGTACGTAGCAGGCATCCTCTTTGTACTGGGGCTGTGTGCATACTCAGTGAGCGCTTCGGCACAAGCCGGGCCGGATGAAACGAAGATCCTTCTGTTGCAGGCCAAGCCTAAGGCAACCTCGATCATCCGATCCGCAGGTCAAAGTGACAGCGCTCGCCAGCGTCTTGTCGCGCTTGAGGGGGCGCAATACGCGCCCGACGTCGCGTTTGAGATGTGCCGCAATGGTTTGAGTGACACCAATCCCGCGGTGCGCTTTGGTGCGCTGGTTACCCTCGGCAAGCTGGAGTTCCGTGGCCTGTCCGATGCGGCCATTGACCTGCTGCGCGATGAGAACGAATCGGTCCGCGCCGCGGCGCTCTTTGCCGCCAAGAAGTGCGGCAAGGAAGTTGACCTTTCGCCCCTAGCGGGGATGCTCGCCAATGGTTCCAGTGCCGCTCGTGCCAATGCCGTAATGCTCGTTGGTCAACTCGGTGATCCGCAGGCGGTGGAGATGCTCCGCGACATGGCCGCTCAGCCGATGACACGTGTCTCCGCAGCAGAGCGCACCTGGGTACGCCTGCAGTACGCCGAGGCGATCATTCGCCTGGCTCCCGATGACGCCGAAGTGCTTGGGTCAATCCGTGCTTCGCTCTACTCCAATCTTGACGATGTTCGTGTCCTTGCAATCCAGATCATTGGTGAGGTCGGCGACCGATCGGTGCAGGGTGGTTTGGCTCACATCATCAAGCGGGACAACCCGATTCAGGTCAAGATCGCCGCCGCACAGGCCTTGATTCGGATGGGCGACGGCCAGGCCTCTGGTGTGTTGTTAAAAGCAACGAAATATGATGAGCGGCAACTCCGGGCGGATCTGCAGAAATATATGCAGAAGAACGATGTGGCCGGCCCCGAGGCGGAAATCATTCGTGACCTGCTGGCTGATGATAAGGCCCGTGCCAGTGCCGCAGGCGAGGTTCGTGCTCAGGCTGCGGTGGGGCTGGCTTTTGTGGATTCTGCGGATGCCGCACAGCGTCTGGTGGCCCTGCTGGACGACCCTGATCCCATCGTTCGTATCGCTGCTGCGGGAGCGATTTTGCGGGCTCTGCGCTGAGATTACCTGCTTTTACATGGTGTTTCTGAGGTGTCGCCACTTGGCGACGCGTATGCGGGCCTGATCCGGCTGTGTTGCTATTGCACCAGCGGGCCATTTCAAGGGGGCAAAAATGACAGAAAGGTTGACAAACGCTCGGGTTGCGATCATTATGGGCGGACTAGCGAACGCCATTTACTGTTCGCTGACCTCCCCCCGCGTGCCTGCATGAGGACTCCACTTTGAACGCACTGACTAAAGCCTTCGTCGTTGTGGTGACCATTCTTTCGGTCGTCTTGGTTGCTCTGGTCGTCCCTTTTGCCGCTCGTGTGCCAGACTACGCACAGCAGTATGAGGAAATGAAGCAAGATCGCGATGCTCAGCTCGCACGGGCGACGCAGACCGCTGCTGACGTTCGGGCCAAGATTGCTGAGGCTGGAACCGACCTCGCCGACGCCCAGTCCACGATCGCCTCGCTGACCGCTGAATTGGACGCATCCAACAACGCGAACAAGACGCTTCAGACCCGTATTGATCAGTTGCAGGTCACGGTTGCCCGTGCCTCGGCCGGTCTTGAAATCTCTGCGAACGAGAACAAGGTCAAGAGCGAGAACCTCGCCAAGAATGCTGATCTGATCCAGCAGCAGTTGGCCCAGATCGCTGACCTGCAGAGCCAGCGTGGCGACCTGTCGCAAACGCTGATCGAAGCTCGTGCCAACATTCGTCGCCTGTCCGACAACTACATGCGGATTCAGGAAGAGAACAAGGCCCTGAACCAGAAACTGCTCGAAAGCCAGACCGCACTGAAGAAGGCGATGACCACGCTTGCGGGCTATGTTGAAGACGCTGAAGAAGCGATCGCCAAGAATGTCCAGCCTCAGGACGGCACGGTCATCCGTGGCTCGGTCACCAAGATCGACCAGTTCACCGACGGCCTGACCTTTGTGCAGGTCAACATCGGCAAGCGTGACCTCGTCAAGGAAGGCATGGAGTTCACTGTCTACCGCGGCGACGCTTTTGTCGGCAAGATCCAGATCGCCTCGGTGGATACCGCTGAAGCAGTCGGTCAGCTGACCCTTGGCGGCGGTATTCAGGAAGGTGACGCGGTCCGAGCCGGCGGTCGCTGAGTCGTACAGCATTAATCATTAACAGCCTTGCGGCCCTGCCGCGGAGACCTACCGATGGCCAACGAAAACAGTGTCCCCAACAACATCTACACCGTGCTGACCTTTGTGGCACTACTCGCCTTGGTGGCCGGCGTTGCCTACGTCGTGATGCGTAGCAACGAGCTTTTTGGCACATGGAACCCCATGGACGCTGAAGACCTCTCCCTCCTGCTCCCGGGCAGCCTCAGCGGCCTGTTCTGCTGAACAGCAATAAAACACCAGATACCAAGAGCGGCTCTGTAACGGGCCGCTCTTTTTATTTGAATTGGATAGATCAGGATTTATCTGCGGCTAAACCCCCTCCAATGCCGATCTTATCCCTACGGGTTGGACTAGACCCACGGCGGTCCGCGTGGATCGTCGTTACAATCTGACTGCTCTAGCGGCAATACCGCCGCCGAATCCAATCACCCGCCCCGACAGGGGGCCGCAGCAGGGGCTAAGCAAGCTTGTTCCTCGACAACGTTCTAAGCTGGTTCAGTGTTGATATGGGCATCGACCTGGGCACGTGCAACACCCTCGTGTGTGTGCGTGGCGAGGGTATTGTGCTCAATGAACCCTCCGTGGTTGCCGTCAAGAAGGGCACCAACCAGGTGCTCAACAATGGCAACGCCGTTGGCTGGGTCGCCAAGGAAATGCTCGGCAAGACCCCCGGTTCGATCACCGCGATCCGCCCGCTCAAGGACGGTGTCATCTCCGACTTCGAGATCACCGAGGCGATGCTCGGGTACTTCATTCGCAAGGTCAACGGCAAGCGGCCATTCGTCAAGCCCCGCGTTGTCATCGCCGTGCCCTCCGGGATCACTGCCGTTGAAAAGCGAGCGGTGCTCGATTCAGCTGAGCGTGCGGGTGCACGTCGTGTATACCTCGTCGAAGAGCCCATGGCAGCGGGCATCGGTGCCAACCTGCCGATCGTTGAAGCGACCGCCAGCATGATCGTTGACATCGGCGGCGGCACGACGGAGGTCGCGATCATGTCGTTGGCCGACATCGCACAATGCGAGAGTGTTCGCGTGGCCGGCGACGACTTGGACGAGTCGATCATCAGCCACATGAAGAAGGCGTACAACCTGATGATCGGCGAACAGACTGCCGAGCGCATCAAGATCGAGATCGGTAGCGCCGCGCCTGATGGTGAAGAGCGCACGATGGAAGTCCGAGGTCGAGACATGATCTCGGGCCTGCCGCGTAAGACGGTGATTACCAGCGAAGAGATCCGTGAAGCGTTGCAGGAGCCACTCAGCGCGATCATCGAGACCGTCACTCGGACGCTGGAGCGTTGCGAACCGGAACTCGCCGCTGACCTCGTCGATAACGGTATTGTGCTCGCCGGTGGTGGGGCACTGCTGCGTGGTATCGATACGATTATCTCCAACGCGACGGGATTGGACAGCCGCATTGCCGAAGACCCGTTGACCTGTGTCGCCCGTGGTACCGCGATCTACCTCGAACACCTCGAGGAATGGAAGCAGACCATGGAAAGCGACATGGACGATATGTAGTCGGGGCAGGCCGCCGGCTATTCGAGTCGTAAACGCTTCAGACAGACCCCGTCATGCTTAGTCAACGCAAAGCCCTGGTGCTCGTCACGCTAGTGCTGTTTGGTTGCGCACTACTCAACAAGCGTTGGTCCGCCTGGCTTACTGGACCGATCACGCACACCGTCAATACGCTGCAGTACCCTGCGGACCTCCTGGCGAGTTCCATGAAAGCTGAGGTCCAGGAAGAGCTACCCGAGGTCGGTGAGGAGAAGCTGCGGGACCTGCTCAATTCCGCCCTGAAAGAGAATGCCGAGCTTTGGACTGAAAACCAGAAGCTCAATGAGCAGCTTGAGAGCTTCAAGGTCATCTACGAGCGGGTGGATCCCAAGGCGGTCCAACTGGTCGAAGCCCGTGTCAGTCGGCTCAATGACGATCCGATCAACCCGACCATGCTCGTGCTCCGTGGGACACTTCACGGGCTCAAGCCCGATGACCCCGTCGCGTTCAAGTCCAACCTGATCGGTTTCGTGACCGACAGCATCGGCCCGGCCAACGCCACCGTGACGCTCATCACACGCGAAGGCTTTTCCATCGGCGTGCAGATCATGCCTCCGCCTGAGGTTGAAGCGGGAGAAGGCTGGCCTTTCGTGACGCGGGTGAAGTCCGACGGCGAAGGCGCTTTCTACTTCGAATTAAAAGAATCCATCGCCAGGAAGCTTCAGCCGGGCGATTACGTCCGCGCTTCCGACACGATCCGTGACTCGGCCAATGGTTTCCTGCTTGGGCTGATTGAGAAAATCGAGCCGGCCAAAGAAAACCCGCTGAACCTGAGCAGGGTCACGGTCCGGCCACGCGTCCCGATCGGTCCACAGCGCATGGTTACGATCCTTACCGAACGCACCGACTGACCCAACCATGAACTGGCTGACTTTTTCTATCCTGGCTTACTTCGGCTTCGCGTTGCAGCTTCTGCTCGCGCCGAACTGGCCGATGCAGGGTCACGAGCCAATGGTTCTGCTCATTCTGCTCGTCTTCATCGGACTGCAGGCGCCGCCGATGGCCGTCGCATGGTCCGCGGTGGTTCTGGGCGTCCTGAGTGACATCCTTGTGCAGCAGTACGAAATCGGCCTGATCGGGCCATGGGCGATCGGCTTCCTCGCTGCAGGCTACGCCATGGTGCAACTCCGTAACCTGTTGTTCCGTGACTCGATGTTCACGATCGGCATCATGACATTGATCGCGGGTATCTTCGCCTTGCTGGTCGCAACGATGCTTCAAGCCTTCCGCGGCGTCCCCATGCTCGGCAACGATCCCATCGAAGGGTTTAAGGCCGCGAATCAGCTCTACAGCGGCTTCTTTACGTTGGTGAACACCGCGGTCTTTGCGATCCCCGTCGGTTACCTGCTGCTTCGGTCCCGGGCCATCTGGACTTTCAGCGGCCGCGGCTCGCGATGATCACTTGTCGCCGTAGCCATCCGGATTGTTCTTGAACCACTGCCAGGCATCCGCAACCATCTGTTTGATGTCCGTGCACTTCGCCTCCCAGCCCAGTTCGTTCTTGATCTTGCTGGGGTCGGCATAGAGCATCGGCGGGTCGCCAGGACGCCGCGGGCCCATCTCTGCGGGGATTGGGTGGCCGGTAACCTCCCGGCCGGCTTCGATGATCTGCAGCACGGTCGTGCCGGTCCCGGTGCCGAGGTTATAGAACCGCTGGTCGCCATCCCGCAATGCGTTGATGACGGTGATGTGTGCGTCGACCAGGTCGTTTACATGGATGTAGTCACGGATGCACGTGCCGTCAGGCGTGTCGTAGTCCGTACCAAAGACGGACATCTGTTTGACTTTACCCAAAGCGCAATTGAGCACG
>JBMZAP010000079.1:0-17493 GCA_049611445.1 Phycisphaeraceae bacterium
AAGACCTTCCCCGTCGCCGCGTCAGAGAGGCTGACGTGCAGCGTCGCGTTGGTCGGCGGATTCTCAGGGAGGTCTGCCTTGAGCGTGTAGTGCGTACCCGTGACACCTGAGCGGTAAGCGGTATGAAAGGCGTCGGGTGCGTACGTCTTGTCGAGGATCGTCTCGGGATCACCCTGAGCAGGCGTGACGATCAGGCGGACTCTTGCTGTTCCGGTCGCGGTCATCTGTCGGCTGTGCTGATCCACCGGTCGGACGTAGACCCGCAGGCCGTCGTACTTCGCATCGCCATCCATATCGATCGGGCCCGAGTAGAGCCCAAGGACAATGCCCGCCAGGCGTGGCGGATCGACGCCTTCCACCGGCGGCAGCGGGTCCTTGAGTTGATCGCGCGTTGCCTGCAGTTCCCCCTCGCGCAGAGCAAGCTTGTTCTGCAAGTCGTCGATCTGCCGCTGAAGCGACATGCGCTCGGCACGAAGCTTGTCGTTTTCATTCTCATAGCTCTTCGATTTACATGCGGTCAACAACACGCAAACCATGAGCATTAGACAGAAGCCCACGCCGTATCGACGTGGGCTTCGAGTGGAGTCAAATTGTTTCAACTCAGTCGTCATCCGATTCTTCAGACGGTGAACCCGCGACACCCTCGGGCAGGTGCTTGAGGACCTGGTCGGCACAGCCGTACTGCACGGCTTCTTCCGCGTCGAGCCAGTAGTCGCGCTCGCAGTCTTCCTTGATCTTGTCGTATTCCTGACCGGTGTGGTGCTGGATGATCTTGTACAGACGGTCGCGTGTCTTGAGCATCTCCTTGGCTTCGATCGCGAGATCCGTCGCCTGACCCGTGCGCTGGCCGCCAAGCAAAGGCTGGTGCAAGAGGACCTTGGAGTTGGGCAGCACGTAACGCTTGCCCTTGGCACCACCCATCAACAGGATCGAGCCCATCGACGCTGCCATGCCGATGCAGTAGGTCGCGACCTGTGGACGGACGAACTGCATGGTGTCGTAGATCGCAAGACCAGCGCTGACGCTGCCGCCGGGCGAATTCACGTAGACGTGGATGTCGGCTTCGGGGTCTTCGTTGGACAGGAACAGCAGTTGTGCAGTGGCGATCGACGTCATGTCATCGGTCACCGGGCCGTTCATGAAGATGATGCGGTCTTTGAGCAGGCGTGAGTAGATGTCGTAGGCGCGTTCGCCGCGGCCGGACTTCTCGATCACCATGGGGACGAGTTGGCTCATGTCGTTTCGGATCCTTCCGGGGGCCTTCCGTGATTCGGCGTCGCTTTTACGGTGCGCGACGCCCTTAGCATGTAGATTGTAGCGTCGTGACAACAAATTGGAGCCAAGCATGAATCGATGGACCCCCCTGCTGCTGCTGGCCGTGACCCTGACCGGGTGCGGCGTGAAGAACATCTCCGAGCAAACCGCCTACGAGCCTGCCGAGCCGATGAACGTCGTCTTTTTCCTCGTCGATGACTACGGCTGGAAGGATGTGGGCTACAACGGGTCGACCTTCTACGAAACACCCAACATCGATAAACTCGCGGCAACAGGTATGGCCTTCACCGATGGGTACGCCGCCTGCCCGGTCTGCAGCCCGACCCGTGCCGCGATCATGTCCGGCAAGTACCCGGGGCGACTGAACACGACGGACTTCTTCGGCGGGCCACAGGGCTCGGGTATCCGTAAACAACTCGAAGCAGGCAACAACCGGTGGAAGCGCCCGCTGATCCCGGCTGACTATATCCCCCAACTGCCGCTGGAAGAGATCACCATCGCCGAGGCCTTAAAAGAAGAAGGCTACACCACCTTCTTCGCGGGCAAGTGGCACCTTGGCACGGAAGGGTTCTGGCCAACCGACCAGGGCTTTGACATCAACAAGGGCGGCCACCGCGGCGGCGGACCTTACGGCGGCGGCAAGTACTTTGCGCCCTTCGGCGGGATGCCCAACCTCGAACAATACAACAACAACGAACACCTGCCCGCAGTGCTGGGGGATGAAACCGCGCAGTTCATCACCGCCAATAAAGACAAGCCCTTCCTCGCCTATCTGTCGTTCTACTCGGTGCACACACCGCTGATCGGCCGACCGGACCTGGTCGAGTACTACAAGAAGAAGCGCGAGCAGATGAACCTCAATGACAAGTTCGGCGAAGAGCCACCACGCAACGTGCGCGAGACACAGGCACACGCCGTCTACGCCGCGATGATCCATGCAATGGATGAGGCCGTGGGTGTCGTACTCGACACACTCGAAAAGGAAGGCCTTGCTGACAACACGCTCATCGTCTTCACCGGCGACAACGGCGGACTTTCCACCAGCGAAGGGAGCCCAACAAGCAACCTCCCACTGCGTGCAGGCAAGGGCTGGCTCTATGAAGGCGGCATCCGTGAGCCCACGATCGTGCGATGGCCCGGACTGACACAGCCCGGCTCACGGTCGAGCGTCCCGATCACGTCGACCGACTACTACCCGACGATCCTCGCCGCCGCGAAAGCCGACCACAAACCCGAGCAACATCTCGACGGCCTGTCACTCGTGCCCGTGCTCGCTGGCGGCGATGAACTGGACCGTGACGCCATCTACTGGCACTACCCCCACTACGGCAACCAGGGCGGCACGCCCGGCAGCGCCATCCGCATGGGCGACTGGAAACTGATCAAGTTCTACACCCCCGGCAAGCCGATGGAACTCTACCACCTGCGCACCGACCTAGGCGAACGAAACAACCTCGCGGAACAGAACCCCGAGATCACTAAGAAGTTATTGGGATTGCTGGAGGCGCAGTTGAAAGAGACGGACTCGCGCCTGCCGACATTGAACCCGAACGTGAAGTAAGTCTTAGATCGTGAGGGAAATCGTGTCCCGCCTACTCCACCGTCACAACCTTGCTCAGGTTGCGCGGCTTATCAACATCGCAGCCGCGCAGTTCGGCGACGTGGTAACTCAGCAGTTGCAGCGGCAGCACCGTCATCAGCGGCCCCAGTGAGTACAGCGTCTCAGGCACATAGATCGTGTGATCGGCAACCTTGGCGATCTGTTCGTCACCCTCGGTCGCGATCGCGATGACCATGCCTTCGCGGGCCTTGACCTCTTCGATATTGCCAAGGGTCTTCTGGTACGTGAGCTTGTCGTGCGGAGCGATGACGACGACAGGCATCTGCTTGTCGATCAGCGCGATCGGGCCGTGCTTCATCTCAGCAGAGGGGTAGCCCTCGGCATGGATGTAGCTGATCTCCTTGAGCTTGAGCGCGCCTTCCAGCGCGATCGGGAAGTGCGGACCACGGCCGAGGTAAATCGCATTGGCCCGGCTGGTGATCTGCTTGGCGATCTTCTGGATCTCGTGCGCCTGGTCCAGCACCCGCTCCATCTTCTGCGGGATCTCACGCAGCCCCGTAATCATGTTGTCGATCTGCTGCTGGCTGAGTGACGCTTTGGCCTGCGAAAGACCAATGGTCAGCAGGTACAAACCTGAGAGTTGGGTCGTAAACGCCTTGGTGGAGGCGACACCAATCTCAGGACCCGCATGAGTCAGCAGCGTGTGAGCAGCAATACGCGTCATCGACGAACCACGGACGTTACAGATCGCCAGCGTACGATTACCGCGGCGGACCGCTTCCTCGAGTGCCGCGTTGGTGTCAGCGGTCTCGCCGGACTGGCTGATCGCAACAACCAGCGTGCCGGGAGGGATCGGCGTATTGCGATAGCGGAATTCACTGGCGTACTCGACCTCTGCAGGAATCTTCGCGAGCTCTTCGATGAAGAACTCGCCGACCATCGCGGCGTGCCAACTCGTTCCGCAGGCCAGGAAAATCACGCGATCAATACCGCGCAGAACCTCAGGCGTGAGACCGGTGTCGGGCTCGAAGACGACCTCATGGTCGCGCAGACGCGGGCGAATCGTGTCGGTAATTTTTGCGGGCTGCTCGAAGATCTCCTTGAGCATGTAGTGTTCGTAGCCGCCCTTTTCTGCGGCCTCGACATCCCATTCGATCGTATGCTTGGGCTTATCGATCGGCTCGCCGTGCGGATCAAGGATCTCACATCGGCTTGGGGTCAACACCGCGACTTCACGGTTGTCCAGATAGACCACTGTCTTGGTGTGTTGCAGCAGCGCAGCGACATCAGACGCGATCAGATGTTCGTCTTCGCCAAAGCCGATGACCAGCGGACTCTCGTTGCGTGTCGCGATGAGTTTGTGGGGTTCATCGATGCAGATTACCCCCAGCGCGTAGCTGCCAACGATGTGTGCCGTCGCGGCATGCACCGCTTCTTCGATCGAGTCAGAAACTTTCAACTCGCGATCGATCAGGTGCGCAACCACTTCGGTGTCGGTCTCAGAGACAAAGGTATGACCCTCGGAGATCAGTTGATGCTTGAGATCGAGGAAGTTTTCGATGATGCCGTTGTGAACGATGGCGACCCGGCCCGAGGGGGCCAGGTGAGGGTGGGCATTC
Source organism: Phycisphaeraceae bacterium (assembly GCA_049611445.1). GTDB lineage: Bacteria > Planctomycetota > Phycisphaerae > Phycisphaerales > Phycisphaeraceae > JAHQVV01. The sequence continues at coordinate 4,456 of JBMZAP010000079.1, forward strand.
GCGCGGGTGATCCCGCCGTGCGTCCCCCATCGGCAGTGTGCGATCCCGACCACACCAGGCGCAGAATCAAAGGCCAACTCGGCATCGACCTGATCAACTTTCCCGACGCCCTTGCGGCACTCGATCGCCCCGCCGTCGAGGGTCGCGATACCAACGGAGTCATAGCCGCGGTATTCAAGTCGCCGCACGCCTTGAGCCAGTTTGGGTGCGACGTTGTCTGTCGATGTGATACCGATAATCCCGCACATACCGTGCCTCCCGATCGAAAAAGCAACGCGACATGATAGGCCAGCGCAGCGTCTAACAACTCATCGGCTAGATCGAGGGAGCAATGAAATCGTGCCCGGGATGCTGACAGGGGGTCAACGGACCGTCGGGACGTAGTCGTCCAGATATTCCTGGAAGTACCAGTTCGGTCGCGCACCGGACCAGGACTGGAGCCGCCACATCTCACTGAAATCGACCCATCGTCCGGACCCGTCGCCAAAGACGTGGTTGCCGCCCTTCGGCTCTGGTCGGCCAGCACTGTTGTCCAAGCCGTGGGGAGGGCTGTCCACATACGGCTTACCACCACGGGCATTCAGCGGGTCGCCATACTCACCCCAGTCGTAGAAGGTGCGTTCCTTCATCGTCAAGCAGGCGACCATGGTCATGTCGGAGCGCATCTCTTCGAGATTCGTCGGGCTCAAACCTTCCATACGCCCGCGCCCGGGCAATGCGTTCCATGACCGCATCCCGCCGAAGTACTGGTAGCCGATGATGAACGAGTTCATGTCTGCGTAGGACTCAAAGTCCGGGCGACCGGGATCATTGAACAACTCCGGCGGGAAGCCATGATCCTCGAAAGCTTGTTTTCCCGGAATGAATTGCCGATAGCCCGACTCGCCGCCCGTGCCGCCTAGGTTGACGTTTACTGCGTATTGCACGTAAGCGGCATTGTCGGTTCGGGCGGGGATGAGACGGTTTTTCTTTTCATTCGCCGCAAAGCTCACAGACGAATTCACCATCTGCCGCTGATAGGACAGGCATTCCACGCGCTCCGCAGAATCCCGTGCAGAACCTAGTGCGGGGAGGAGAATTGCGATCAATAGCGCGATGATCGAGATCACCACCAGTAGTTCAATCAGCGTAAAACCATGCTGCTTTGTTTTTAAGTTCATTTTAATTCTTCTTCGTCTTCAAGCTCTAGTCGAGTGGTGCAATAAGTGATTCAGTCAGGGAAGTGGTGGGATCTGATCGCCGAGGTCTTCCTGATAGTAGTACCAGTTGCGACTGCCACGCCATGAGTGCAACTCACGCATCTCGCTGAAATCAACCCACCGGCCTGAGCCGTCAGCAAACACGTGGTTGCCCCCCTTGGGGCGGGGATCGTTTTCTGGCCCCGCCGTGCCATGCGCAGGCGAGCCTTTCGCCCACACGCTTACACCGGCACTGAGATCGCCCCAGGGTCGGCTGCCGTCCTTAAATGCGACGTCAGCGACAAGCGTCTTGTCAGACGACATGTCGTCGAGGGTCACCGGGCTGAGACCGGGCAAGTCACCTGAAGTACCGGGCACGTTCGTCCAGTGTGTGATGCCGCCAAAGTATTGATAGCCATGGACAATACTTGCAAACGCGCCGATGTCGGCATCGCTCTCGGGCCAACCATTCGGCGGTGAATTGCCCGACCTTGTCTGGCTCCAGACCGGCTCGAAATCATCGCGGCCGGGATCTCCCCAGATCTCATACGGATAGCCATATTCTTCAAACTGCTTGCCGCCGCCGGTGAACTGGCCACGGACAGTAAGGGTTAATGAGTAGTTGATCGCGTGCTGCGTATGGTTGAAGCCTGCAGCACTGGGGCTGGTATCCCGCCGAGCGGGGATGAGCCGGCCCTTGACCTCTTCGGCCGCGAAAGCCGTCGTCGCGGTCGCCATCTGTTTCTGGTTGGCCAGGCACTGGTTGATACGCGCAGAATCGCGGGCCTTACCTAAGGCCGGAAGAAGGATCGCGATCAGCAGCGCAATGATCGAAATCACAACGAGTAACTCGATCAGTGTGAAACCCCGGCGGGTCCTTTGTGGGCACATCAACATGTCATGCCCTTCAAAATAGGCGCAGTGGGCTACGAAGAGCCCTTGAAAAGTACTCCTATTTTAGCTCGCTATCGCAATCTGGCAAGAGGATTTGAAAAATCGGTCAAACCAGGGCTTTTTCGGCCACAATGGGCTTGCGCTTCGTGAAGGACTGGTCCTTTCGGTACGCGCTCGGCGTCATCCCGACCACATTGCTGAAGAAACGCGTGAAGTGACTGGCACTGGAAAAACCACAATCTCGCGCGATCGCCGAAAGAGGCTGATCGGTGTCGAGCAGATAACGCTTGACGTACTCGGCCCTGAGACGGGCGACCTCGCTGTACACGGAGCGGCCGACGACTTCCTCGAAGCGGCGCTCCAGTGTTCGACGCGACGTATTGAGTGCATCGGCCAGGTCCTCAACCCGCAGCGTTTCACGGCAGTGATCCGCGATGTAGCGCATCGCCTCGGTGACCAGCGGGTCCGACGAGAGGTAGAAGTCCGAGGACTCGCGGACAATCAAGCGCGACGGCGTGACACGCTCAATCTGTGACTCGAGTTGCTCGCCAGCCATGAGTCGGTCGAGCATCTTCGCCGACTCGTAGCCAATCACAAAGTCGTCAGAGTCAACCATGGTCAAAGTCGGAGACGCCGCCAGGGACAACACATTGTCGCCAAGCTGTACGACGATGCCTACATCTTCAGGGACTTTCAGGCCCATCTCACTGCAGATCTGTGCGAGATAGCGTGCCGCGACACTCGTTTGCGAGAGTACGCCAACGGGCGATGTCAACCCCTTTAACCAGCTGGTGAGCACGCTACGCATGTGGATCACCCCCTCACGGCTGGACTCAAAGTCATTTGGAAATTCGAACGTATCCGGATCGGGGAAGCCGTGAGCGCGAACCGCCTCAGTCAGGCCTGCGAAATCCAACCGACTCACGGCATGAGTAATAATTCCCATATGCGCGAACCGCCGGTACCCACACGACACCAGGTGCTCACCCGCGAGCCGCGCCCCCTCGTGGTAATCATTGAAGACTGATGGCAGACCACTTGTCGGTGTGTTTCGCCAATGGTTGACAACGGGGATGCCCTGCTCCGCAGCACTTTGAGCCGTTTCGTTGGTTATCCGCCCGACGACACCGTCGTAATCCTTCACGCCGGATTGACCGGTCGTACCGACGAGGTAAGGGTCGACGACGCAAATCCAGTCATGCTCGGCCCCGTACTGCAGGATGCCCTGATAGCAGTCCAGGTGCCATGGCCAGGGATGGTCCAGTTCGATTGCGATTGCGATGCGCTTTTGCAAGGTTCTTGTCCTTTCTAGAGGCTACATCCACAAGCTTTGGGTCATACATCCCCAAGCAAGACTCCTTCAGGACGATTCATAGATTACACCACTCTGACGCTAAGTGGGCATCTACTATACAAATTGTCGCTTTGTGTCAATTTTTTGGCGGACTAATGACTCGACCTTGATCAATTAAGCTGTAAAATACCTATCGTCACAGCAACGTGACGCACAATCCATGCTCCTTCAAGGGCGGTTGTCTGGCACCAGTCGGATAACCGCCTTTTTCTACACCAACCGGATGGAGACGCTGCCTGCAAAACGGGCTGGAAGAAAGCGGTTCGCGCATACTCGCCAAGACAAGCTCACGAAAAAAGCCTCGCCGAATTGGCGAGGCTCTTCCAAGGCTTTGATGATGTTGTGCCGTCAGGATTCGTCAGCCGTCTTGTCGCGGTTGCGGCGTTTTTCGTCTGCCAACTCACTGCGGTTGATCGGGGTATCGCGCGGGAAGTCGAAGGCGAGGCGGACCTTGTCACCATGGATCTGGACCACGCGTATTAAGCCCAGAGGGTTATCAGGGTCGCCGATGATGACTTCTTCGCCGACGCGTCGTGTCAGTGCGAGCATGGTTTCATCCTTGTATCCATTGGCCGCCAGCGCGGCACGTCCGTACGCACATAATGCGCGTTTCGCTGGGTCAATCGTCGGCCGAAACCGCGCATTGACGGTTGTTCGACGCTGGTGGTGTTGTTATTGGACCTGATGCGGTCGTTAGTGGACCTGCTCGACGCCGGTCACGCCAGGCACCTTCTCGACGAGATTGCGTTCGATACCCATCTGCAATGTCATCGTAGAAGAAGGGCAGCCGATACAGGCACCCAACAGCTTGATCAACACCGTCCCGTCAGAGCGAATACCAACAAGCTCAAGATCGCCGCCGTCGGACTGGATCATCGGCCGGATTTTCTCGAGGACCGCGGTCACTTGCGGCTCGAGATCGCTGGCGGATTCTGAAGGCGTGGTGGACATGCTTGACGTCTTTCGGCAGTGAAACGGCTGGTACGGCTCCGCATCATAGGCCGGGCAAATGCAAGAAACAATCAGCGGTGCTGAGCGGTCGCTTCCTGAGGCAGTGCTTCGAGCATGTCGGCGAACTGGACCCAGGCTGGCACGAAGCCGGGCTGAGTCTGCGGCGAGCAGTCACAGCTGGCCATGGGGTCTGAGCCGGGCACGCCGGGCACATGGATGTAAGCGAGCGGCTCATAGGGGGCCAGTTCACGCAGAGACACTGCTTCTTTGGTTGGAAAGTCTTCGGGCTTTTCGATTGTGACCTTGCCAGTCGCAAGCCACTCCAGGCTGCGTGCGAAGATCGTCTGGAACCCTGCACATGCAAGGGCCGGTCCTTCCTTCTGATTCTTCCACCAGTGCCCCATGACATTGGTCATAACGGTGCCCTTGCCGTAAGGAATGGTCCATACGATCGGCTCGTGAACACCGGTGCCGCGCGTCTTGGGCTCGGCGTAAGCGGTCAGCAGAACAGTCATGTTCTCAGCGGGGCCGCGCTGGCCGTGATACAGCTCGTCCTTGGCGTGCATCCACTGGTCGGGCAGGCCCTTGAAGACGGGGTGCTCGTTGTCGAGCGTATCGACGACATAAGCGTGCTGGCTGCCGTGGCCGGCCCCGGGGCCCTCGCCCGGCTGTTGGACAACCTGCTTCCCGTCGCCGTCGTAGTAGAGCCGCTTACCATCCTTGTTGCCGCGCCACAGCAGGCCGATCATCTCCTCGAACTCGGTCCAACCCTTGAAGGGGTTGTTGCCCGCATGGAAGGAGTAGACCTTGCCGCCGTCGGAGACATACTTGAGCCAAGCGGTCTTCACGTGGTCGGGCCACATCTCGCCGTTGTAGTTCAGGACGATCACGTCAAAGGCTTTGAAGTCGGGCTTGAACGCCTGCCACTTCGCAGCCTTCTCCGGGTCCTTGCGGTCGGGTGTCTGCAGGATCGTGGTATCAAAGATCTTGTAGTCGTTGAGGATATTGTTGAGGACCGGCGTGTCCATCATCCAACCATGGTTGTTTTGGCCGGTGAGGATGGCGACCTTGACCTTGTCCTGGGCCTGTGTTCCAGTACAGGCAAGCAGCGAGAAAGTCAGGGCTAGCAGGAGAAAAGCGGATCGTCGCATGGTGGTTCCTCGAGTGGGAGATCTATCGTTCTAGACGCAGCTGGGAACAACATTGTACGGCTTGGCCCACGATAAAAAAACGCCGCCCTTACGGACGGCGCTTTGATTCCTTGGAAAGACGCAGTGGATTACTTGCGCTTAATCTTGTGCAGGGTGTGCTTACGCAGACGCGGCGAGTACTTCTTCATGCCCGCCTTAAGCTTCTCCGCGATACCGCCCTTGACGTTAATCGGCGTGCGGTAGTTCAGGTCACCGGTCTCCGTGCACTGGAGCCAGACGTACTCAACGGCATCTTTTGATTTCTTGGCCATGGTTCTTCTCGGTTTGGGGCGGTAGCCCGGGGAAAAAGCTGGCCGTCGGCGTAAACCGACGGCCAGCATGGATTGTATGAATCAATCAGATCACTTGATGATCTTGGTCACGACGCCTGCACCAACGGTGCGGCCGCCTTCACGAACAGCGAAGCTGAGCTGCTCTTCCATCGCGATCGGCTTTTCGCCCAGGTCGATCTTCATCTGGACGTTGTCGCCGGGCATGCACATTTCTGCACCACCCATGAGCTCGATCTTGCCGGTCACGTCCGTGGTACGGAAGTAGAACTGCGGGCGGTAGCCGTTGAAGAACGGGCTGTGTCGGCCGCCTTCTTCCTTGGTCAGAACGTAGACCTCGGCTTCGAACTCGCTGTGCGGGGTGATCGACTTAGGAGCAGCGAGGACCTGGCCACGGCTGATGTCCTTCTTCTCAACACCACGCAGGAGGCAGCCGACGTTGTCGCCAGCCTGACCTTCGTCGAGGATCTTCTGGAACATTTCAACACCGGTCACGGTGGTGGTCTGGGTCTCGCCCAGGCCGACGATCTCGATCGCGTCGCCAACGTTGACCTTGCCACGCTCGATACGGCCGGTCGCAACAGTACCACGACCCTTGATCGAGAAGACGTCTTCGACAGACATCAGGAAAGGCTTGTCGATTTCACGCTCGGGTTCATCAACCCAGGTGTCAACCGCGTCCATCAGTTCGGTGATGCACTTGCTTGCTTCTTCATCCGTCGGGTTCTGCAGTGCAGGGAACGCGGCACCCTTGATGATCGGGGTATCAGGCGAGAAGTCATACTTCTCGAGCAGTTCCTGGATCTCGAGCTCAACGAGTTCGAGCAGTTCAGGGTCAGCCACGTCGCACTTGTTCAGGAAGACAACGAGCTTGGGCACGTTGACCTGCTTGGCGAGGAGGACGTGCTCGCGGGTCTGCGGCATCGGGCCGGTGTCGCCAGCAACAACGAGGATCGCACCGTCCATCTGAGCGGCGCCGGTGATCATGTTCTTGACGAAGTCGGCGTGGCCCGGGCAGTCGACGTGGGCGTAGTGGCGATTCTCAGTCTCGTACTCAACGTGCGAGGTGGAGATCGTCACGATCTTGTTGGCGTCACGACGGCCGTCGGACTCAGAAGCCTTCGCAACCTGGTCGTAAGCGACGGCTTCGCCGAAGCCCTTGGCGGCCTGGACGGTCGCGATCGCGGCGGTGAGGGTGGTCTTGCCGTGGTCGACGTGGCCGATGGTGCCGACGTTAACGTGGGGCTTTGTACGATTAAAAGTGTCTTTTGCCATCGCTTGCAAACCTCCGCTATTGCGGTGCTAGGGTTGGGGCCGGCCGTCGGGCCAAGCCATGTCTTATCCATTGAACGATCGTGTATTGTGCAACAGACGCCATCGCCTGTCACCTTGGCCTGTCCGACAACGCGTCTTCGGGCCGAAGCCACCCATGGGATTTGAACCCACGACCTCTCCCTTACCAAGGGAGTGCTCTACCACTGAGCTAGGGTGGCGATTCGCCGGCCAGCCAAGCGGTCGGGCGGCTATGTCTTAACGCCGCCGGTTGATACCCGGCCCCCCGATACACAAGGGGCGAGACTCGATCCACCAGACAAAACCGGCAAACCCAAACTCGCCCCGTGGTTCGGAGCTGGCGTTACACCCTGCCCGGCGGCACGAGGCCCGGCCCAGACAGAACGAATACAGTAGCAAGCCAAAATCAACCCGTCAAACAATCGGGGCCCTAAATTGCCAGCCCAGCCCCTTGACCCCCCCGCCCTTTTCGGGTTTAATACGTGACGCATCGCAGGCCCCCTCAGGGGGCCTTATCAATAGGTGCTCAAAAGGTCGGCCCCGTGCCGGCCAGGTTACGGGTGTAGCTCAGTTGGCAGAGCAGCTGATTCCAAATCAGCAGGTCGTGGGTTCAAGTCCCTCCGCCCGTGTTTCCTGACCCCCGCCAAGCCGCTGTTAGGCAAGGTAAACCCCGATTCGAGAACGCAAAAGATGGCACTGCAGGTGTACAAATCCGGCCAGGGCTACTGGACACGCATGATGACCGCGATCGCGGTGATGACGTTTTCCCTCGGCTTTGCCGTGTGGTTCAACGACAAGCTGCTGTTCAAGATCGTCAACGACGAGAACGAGATGTACTGGCAGGCCGGCATCATCGCGGTCACGGCCGTGGGCGTTGGCCTGATTCTCTGGTGGCTGCTGAACAAGCCCAACATCGCCGACTTCATGATCGCCACCGAAAACGAAATGAAGAAGGTCAACTGGCCCTCGCGCGCAGCGGTCATCGGCCTGACCTGGATCGTCATCGCCGGAACGCTGATGATCGCCGCGATCCTCTTCGTCGCGGACTTCGGCTTCACCAACATCTTCCAGGCCATCGGCATCCTCGAAACCGAGGCGACCCCGTAAAACGACCACTCACCAGCGCATCGGCGCTCCACATCAAAGAACTGCTATGAGCGAAGAAACCCCACAAGCAACGACCGAAGCCACCGATCTTGAGGCTCCTCAGGAAGAGCCCATGGTGACCGAGGGGATGGACTGGTTTGTCCTCCGTGTCGCATCCAACAAGGAAGACTCGGTCCGCCGCACACTGCTGCGTAAGATCAAGATCGAAGGCTACGACGGCAGCGACGAAGCCAAGCCCTGGCTGGTCAACCGTATCCTCGTCCCGACGGAAAAGGAAAAGGTGATCAAGGCCGGCAAGCAGAAGATCGTCGAAACCAAGCTGTACCCCGGCTACGTCTTCGTTGAAATGAAACTCGAAGACGACGGCCGAATCCCACAGGACATCTTCTTCCTCATCAAGGAAACAACCGGCGTGGGCGACTTCATCGGCACCGCGGGTCGGCCCAGCCCGATGACGCTGCCCGAAGTCGAGAAGATGATCAACGCGGCCAAGCCCCCCGAGGAACAGCCCGAAGTCAAGATGGAGTTCCAGAAGGGCGACCACGTCAAGATCATCGACGGCGCATTCGAGAACATGGAAGGTACCGTGGATCTCACCCTCCCCGACCAGGGCAAGGTGCGCGTGATCGTCATGATCTTCGGCCGCGCAACCCCCGTCGAGCTCGAGTACTGGAGCATCACCAAGGCCGACGAAGAGTAAGCCTTGTTCAAATCGCGTGCCCCCAAAGCCCGCCTCAAAGGCGGGTTTTTTTATGCCATGAACACGATACAGAGGATCGCAATTATCTCGTAAGCTCTTTATTGTCAACAGCTTAGATGTTTCCCATTATGTAGAAACCGTATCTTGCCGATAGATACGATGCGAGCGACCGCTCGGAATGAACCTTGGAATCGCCCTATGAGCATCATCGGCACTGGTATTGCAGCAGGCGTGGCTAACGCGGGTACGACCGCGCGCACCCAGGCTGCAGGCCAGAGCGGCCGGGAAGCACAGCGAGCCGACGGCCAGCAGCAGACCGACAAGATCACGCTCACCCAGTTGCACGACGCCAGTGCCGCAAGAGATACCGACGAGGACATGCCCGACCAACAGGCCCCGGGCTACGAAGATCTCTATCAGGGCGATGCTGAGCAGCAGGACGAAGCGAACGTCAACGATCAGATCCACGAGAGCGACGCCCCGCAGAGTTCTGCGACGCAGTTGCCACTGCCTCCCACCTACGGCCCGGCAGCGAAAGAGCACCCGCTCTTTCACAAGCTCAACGTCAAAGCGTGAGCATCAATCCCGCTCAAAGCATCTCCGGAAGCTCTTCGTCCACATGCGGGAAATACCGCCGGATCACTGAGCAATCAAACTTACTCATGATCGAACTCGCGGGCTCATTGTTCAGCAGAAACTTGAACGCCGACTCGACCACCCTGCTCGGGCTGACACGCCCCCGGCTCCACAAGTCGTAGTCCTGAAACGAAAGCGTCACGCGGTAGTCGTGCTTGCGCCCGCCATCAAACACGCTTACCTCGTAAGCCCAGTGATTAGTGGCTTCGGTTTCTTGCCCAACTTCAATATCAGCCATAGCCCCATCCTAACCGTATTGCCTTCGCCTGCTGAACCGTCATCTCTGACGGACGTAAAATGACAGGCGTAACCCCCGACTTCCTGTATCGCCTCTGAAATGACCTTCCTGCTTGAAACACTCCGGCTTGGCCTTGCCAACCTCATGCTGCACAAGCTCAGGTCGCTGCTGACCGCGCTGGGCATCATCATCGGTGTCGGCGCCGTCGTCGCCATTGCAGCCTATGGCGAAGGGTCAAAGCAGGCTGCATTGGCTGACATCAAAGAACTGGGCGCGAACAACATCATCCTCCGCTCGGTTCGGCCGCCCGATTCCACCGAGCAGGAGAGTGATGAGGAAGAGGGGTTTTTCGGCAGCGAAGACAACGGGCCGACCATCACCCCTTACGGCTTGACACGCCTGGACCTTCGACGGCTCGATACGGACAGCATCCAACCCGTCGATGAGATGGTCCCGCTGAAACGAGTGGGGGACTTCGTTTACAAGGGCGGCTACACCGCACAGGCCGCCATGGTTTATGGCACAACACCTTCGATCGGCAACGCGATCCCGATGACCATCACACGCGGCCGACACCTGTCTGCCCAGGACGGCATGCAGGTCGCGCCCGTGGCCGTGCTCGGTGCCGACGCGGCGCAGGACCTCTTCAAACTCGAGGACCCACTGGGCAACAGCTTCAGTATCGACGGGCAGCGCTTTGTGGTCGTCGGCGTGCTTGAGCCGGTCGGACTCGCAACCGGACGCGATATCAACTTCGATATCTACATCCCCATCGAGACCGCTCGATCGCGTTTTGGCGATCAACGGACGCTGCCCGGCGGCAATGTGGCCGAGCGCATCGAGATCAATGAACTCATCATCCGTGTGCCGGAACCCGCACAGGTCGAGCCGATTGCAGACAAGGTCCGCCGCGTGATTGAGGTCGGCCACCCTCAGGACGACGTGCAGATCATCGTGCCCCTGGAACTCATCAAGCAGGAGGCCCGCACACAACTGCTCTTTACGATCATGATGATCGTCATCGCTTCGTTGTCGCTGGTCGTCGGCGGCATCGGCATCATGAACATCATGCTTGCCTCCGTCACCGAGCGCATCCGTGAGATCGGCGTACGCCGGGCGATGGGGGCGACACGCAAGCACATCATCGCGCAGTTCATCGTCGAAACGACGACCCTCTCCGTCATCGGCGGCATACTCGGCGTCGTGTTTGGCTTGGCCCTGGCCGGTATCGCCGCGATCCTCTCGAACTACTTCCCGGGGATCGAAACGCCAATCCCCGTCGCGTGGTCGATGATCGTTGGCTTCGTCGCCGCGGTCGCCGTCGGACTGCTTGCCGGCCTGTACCCCGCCATCCGCGCCGCATGGCAGGACCCGATCGTGGCACTACGACATGATTAATGACATACCGCTGAACCGACGCGCCTTTGTTGCATCCGCCGCGGCCGGGCTGGTGGTTCCCGCGTCCATCGCAGGAGCCGTCCAGACGCCTAGAAACAGGGAACTCACCGGCAAAACGATCTGCGGCTATCAGGGCTGGTTCAACGCCAGGAACGACGGGCGCGATCTGAAGTTCCGTCATTACCAGACAGGCAAAGGCTTATTCGAGCCAGGCCAATGCACAATCGAATACTGGCCCGATGTCAGCGAGTTCAGCAAAGAAGAACGCTTCGACACCGCGTTTCGGCACAAGGACGGCTCGATCGCGCAGGTTTACAGCTCGGCCCATCCCAAAACAATCATGCGGCACTTCCAATGGATGCGGACCTATGGCATCGACGGTGTCGCGATCCAGCGCTTCGGGGTCAACCTGCGAAATAAAAAGCAGAAGGCTCACCATGATGATGTCGTCAAACACGCCCGGACGGCCGCGAAGCAGCACGGCCGATTGTGGAACCTGATGTACGACCTCAGTGGCATGCGATCCGGCGATTTGCAGACAAGAATCGCAGAGGACTGGAAACACTGGGTCGATAAAGAAGGCGTCACCGAAGACAAAACCTACCTCCGACACAAGGGCAAGCCGCTCCTCTCGATCTGGGGCGTTGGGTTCGGCGATGACCGCGGCTACAGCCTCAAGGATTGCAGCGAGCTGATCGACACAATCAACAAGGACGGCCGGTTCAGCCTCATGCTCGGCATCCCCTACTACTGGCGGGAACAAGTGCGCGATGCGACACGCGACAAGGCACTGCATGATGTCTTGCGAAAGGCCGATGTCATCAGCCCGTGGGCCGTGGGCCGATTCGGTGATGTCAACAACGCCATCAAGCGAGGGACGAACTATCTGGCACCCGATGTTCAGTGGTGCGAAAAGTACGGCAAGCTGTATCTGCCGGTGGCCTTCCCCGGTTTCAGTTGGCATAACTACATGAAATCCAAGGGCGAGAAAGCCAAGTTCAACCATATTCCCCGCTTGAAGGGAAAATTCCTTTGGGCACAGGCCGAGGCCGCTCGCATGGCAGGGGCCAAGTCGCTCTACGTCGCAATGTTTGATGAAGTGGACGAGGGCACCGCGATCTTTAAGTGCACCAACGACCCACCCGTGGGCGAGAGTACATTCCTGACCTACGAGGGCCTGCCCAGCGACCACTATCTCTGGCTGACCGGCCAGATTGCCCGGCGCATGCGGAGAGGCAGAGGCCTGGCCCTTGGAGAGATCCCTCCGCGGCGTTCGTAGCCGCGGAGCAACTCACATCGAACAGGCTCCACCGCCACAACAACCACCCGGGTTGCCACAGTCGAAGTCGGGCATGTTCTTGTCACTGCTGATCACCATGCCTGCACTGAGCAGCTTTTCGACGGGTTCGTTCGGCGCGGTCTTGCCGGGCTTGGCGTCAGCAAGCTCACAGAGTTCGCCCCAGGTTGAGACCGAGCGTGACATGCTGTGCATGACTTCAAGGGTCTTCTGGTTGGCCGGGCAGTAGTATTCGTAGGTGGGCATGTCAGGATCTTACTCTGTCACCACCCTGCCCGGCGAGCCGATGTCTTCCTTGCTGTATTCGTCAGATTCTTTTGCGGGCTCGGCACCGTGTTTGCCCGGCTTGGAGCGCGACCAGTTGGATCCCTTGTCGTTCTTCTCCGGGTCGAGCGCATCGGGATTCAAACAGATCGATGGCCCGTCCGGGTTGTCGCTGGGCCAGTCGCCTTCGTCGTCGTAGTTGACCTCATCAACCACTTGGTCCTTGGCATTGCGGAGCGAAAGTATTT
>JBMZAP010000080.1:0-17366 GCA_049611445.1 Phycisphaeraceae bacterium
CGCTGAGTTCAATGTCGTCGCGGTTGGGGTGCCCGGGCGGATCTGCAGCGCCGCGGAGACTGGCTTCGTCGGGATACTGAATCGATGCGAGTCCAAGCAGTCCATCGGTCTTCGCTTGGTCATCAGAGCTCTGAGCGACCCCGATGATGCGTCCACTGAACCGAATCTCGAACTCACGTTCAACAGGATTTTGATCAGTGACGCGAGGCACTTCGAAGTGGATCAGGAATGAATTCAACTTTGTGCCTGCGCTAAGAACATAGTCCTCCTCAGCGTCGACTTGAAGCCCCAGCTTGTCGATGACCTCGCGATTTGCTCTTTTTGAATTCAGGCTTAAGGCCTCTTCCAGGACGACCGCCCGGCGTTCTGGAATCAACAGCGGATTCGTGCTGATCGTTTTGCCGACCGCCAGGGAAGTGGGGGGTGTCGTGGGGTACGTGATCTCCCCCGCTAGCTGCGGACGATAGACGATGTCGTCCCAACGGCGTGTATATCGATTGGCCTGTTCTTCATCGATCGATTCAACCGATTGGGGGAGGGCCTCGTCTGGGGAAAGACGGCCGCCAATGCCTTCGTGGATCATGATGCTTTCTGCATCTTCACTGCTTTGATCGTTACCACCGGCGGCTTGCTTCGCCTCGACCAGGCCATCCAATACGGCGATTTCGCCATGTCCTGACTCGTCCAGATCAACGACAAACTCGGTGCCGTGATCAATAAAGTCGGTCTGTTCAGTTGAGACCGTAAAGCCCTTGCCCTCTGGGGGGACCAAGGCAGAGATCCGCCCATACTCCATGCGAACCTGCTCGGCGGTGGCGAGTTCAAAGACGCCCGGCCCTTGAAGGATCACGCTCACGCCGGAGCGATATTCCAATTGCATTGCGTCGCCGGCCTGTAAATCGATCTGGTGCCCCTCCGCCAATAGAGCTCCCAGCGGCAACACGCCTCCAGATGCGTCTGACGGAATGAATTGATGGCGGAGAATGGCGACAGGAATGGGGTCGGCCGGCACGGAAGGCGTTTGTTCGCGATCAGGCGGCTGCTCAACGAATTGTAGGGGTTGATGTGTCGGATCGCCTCTGAACCAGCTGAAGTACACAAGTGCGATCACCGCGATCATTGCTGCCGCAGCAACGCCCCAAGTCGCTTTTTGATGAACGAGTGATCGAAGCATCCATTGGCCGACCAAGCGTGCGTCCTGCCAATTCAGTGGCTCAGATTCTGATGCCGAATCAGACTCCGAAAGTGTCAGGTAGGTCTGCAGCTCTGGAATGGATTTTGATTCCATCTCGATAAACGCTTCAAGCGTTTCTGAAAAAGCGAGCTGTGTGGCGTACTGTTGGCCCGAGATCCAGCCGGGAAGGTCCACAAGGCAGCCTTCCAGCATGACAAGGTGCCAGTAGTGCTCTCTTGCTTCGGGCGACTGGCGCAGGACATCGTTAAGCCGTTGTAACTCTGCTTCGGTCAGCCGGTCGTCGAAGAGCTTTTCGACCAGGTCTTCATACTCGTGAGGTTGAACCGGCATTCAGCTGGTGCCTCCAAGTCGAAGTCGCTTGTTTACGCATTTCTTTAGAAGCGAGCGGGCTTTGGACAAGCTCACATAAACAGTCGTCGGAGAAAGACTCAAGTCCTCAGCGATCTGGCTCGGCTTCATCCCCTCGTTGTAGCGGAGTTTGATCACCCGCTTCGCCGCAGGGGCCAGGGCATCAACACATTGATGCAGGGCCTTGATGTACTCATCACTGTAGGCCTGATCGGGGGCTGACTCGGCGAGCAACTCAATGACGTCCTGACCTAAAGGCACCATCCGCCGCGTCGAGCGGCGTTTCACCTGATCCATGATCGTGAAACGTGAGATCGTAAACACCCACGAAAGAAACTTGGTGCCCAACTCGAAGTCGTCCGACTTATCCATGACGACCAGATACACCTCATGGAGGATGTCGTCTGCTTCATCACGGTTGGGCATCAATGTCAGGATGAACCCGCGGATGGCGGAGACATTGGCCACAAAAAGCTTCTGGACTTCGCGTTGCTGAGTGTTCATGGGGAAAATTGACACCTTGACGGCCAATTCCGGGCACGCGTTGATCGCTGTGGGGCGATATTTCGCACAATATCTATCTATACACCTATCTATAGACCTCAGAAGCCGGATCTTAGTCGTTTTTGGGGGCTAAAACGGATTCCGCGATTTTTTTGAGATCGTTGCCTAAGGTTCTGGCGTTAGCCTCTATAGGTTAGGTGGAGGCCCTTCGGCAATGGACTTTCGTCTGCCGGCCTTCTACTCATTTTGACTTTTTACATCTACTTTTAGGAGGTTTGTACATGTTTCGATTTTCACGAAGTCACACGATGGCTGTTTTAGCGGCTGGTTTAATGGGTGTGGGCGCATCTTCTGAAGCTGCGACATTCTCGACGGGTTACACCATTGGCTCGAACCTTCTGGGCAACACGATTGTTGACGGCGCGAGTCACGTTGGCTTGGGATCGTCCGACCTGCGGGCCAATGACTCGGCGAATGGTAACGGCGCTTATACATGGGTTGCGTCATGGGACAGCCTCTGGGCCATTGGCGACCAAGTCTCGATCACGGGTATCGCGCTGCCGCTGCGTAGCCCCGGCGCTGCGGGTGATACGTCAAACAACACGAACAACGGTACGTTCACCTTCACGTTCTACGAACTTGCTGCTGGCGATACGAGTGACTGGAACGGCACGGACAATGGTGAGACTGTCCTTGCGACCGCAACGGTCGAGTTCACCAGTGCCGGTGCAGGCCCGTCGATTATTCCTTACGCCACTTTTGACAGTTCTATCGACTTCACTGCCGCAAGTACTGGGATTGCGATCCATGTCGACAGCACCAGTTCGATCCGGACACGCTGGGATGATGCACGCGATGGTGATGACAGCCTGCACGAGAGTCTTACCACTGGTGAATTAGCCAATGGCGGGACGCGCGGCCATCAGTGGACTGTTGCTGGATCGGTCACTCCGATTCCCGAACCTTCATCTTTAGCCCTGATCGGCCTGGGTGCTCTGGCGTGCGTTCGACGCCGACGCGGATGAATCGACACGGTGCTGACGCATCGTCTGTAATGCTTGAAGTACGCGGTGTGGCTGTGAAAGCAGCCACGCTGCTTTAAGAAAGACCGATGGGCTCGGCTTGAAAAGCCCGGGCTCATTTTTATTCAGGGCAATATTTTTTCGTTTCATCAGTCAGGTAGTTCCGTATGAATTTTCGAGCAATGCTGGCGTTTGCGGTGGTGTTGGGCAGCTTGCTTGCGGCATCGTTTACGTATGCACAAACAAAGCCCAACGTGTTGGTCATCATCTCTGATGACGCGGGCTACGCCGACTTCGGCTTCCAAGGCTCGTCGGTTATCCCGACGCCGAACCTCGACGCCCTGGCGTCGCGCGGCGTCGCTTTTTCTAACGCCTACGCCGGGGCGGTCTGCAGCCCCTCCCGGGCGATGCTCGCCACGGGCATGTACACGTCCCGAATCGGCTACTCGAATAACATCGCCAGCAACAGCTCCGCGATCACCAACACGCAGTTCATCCAGGGCCTGCCTACCGAGGCCGTCACGATCTGGGAGCGCATGCAAACGCAGGGCTACAACACCGGCCTGGTCGGCAAGTGGCATCTGGGCGCTCACGTCAACGGCACCGCCAACGGCCAGACTGTCCTTGGCAACCGCCCGCAGAACCAGGGCGTCGAAGATTTCATGGGCATCATCTCCGGCTCGCGCAGCTACTTTGTCGGCGGGCAGACCGGCACCGGCGAACTGCGGTTCACCTTCTCCGACGGCCAGGGCAACGTCAGCTCAAACCAGAACGTCGAGGGCCAGTACAGCGGCCAGTACGTGACCGATACCTTCGGCGACTTCTCGGTTGACTTTATCGGGGACCACTACGACGACGACGATCCGTTTTTCCTCTACAGTTCGTTTACCGCGCCGCATACGCCGATGCAGGCAACCGCGTCTGACCTCGCGTTTATTGACTCGACGGGACAGGGACTGACAGGCAACCGCCGGACCCAGGCGGCGATGCAGTACGCGATGGACCGCAATGTCGGCAAGATCATGGACGCACTGGACGATCCCAACGGTGACGGCAACACCGACGACAGCATCCGCGACAACACGCTGGTCATCTTCGTCAACGACAACGGCGGTGACAGCTCCGACTCAACCCCCAACTTTTCCAGCAACCTGCCGCTGACCAGCGGCAAGGGCTCGCAGTGGGAGGGCGGGATCCGTGTCCCGATGATCGTCGCCGGGGCGGGCGTGGATGCATCGTTTCAAGACGCTGACGTGGACTTTGTCCACGACCCGGTGCATGTGATCGACATCCTACCGACGGCCTTCGCCGCCGCGGGCGGGGCGTTCGGCCAGGACGACATCATCGATGGCGTGGACCTGCTGCCCCACATCAACGGCACCGCGCAGGGCGTGCCGCACGAGACGCTGTTTCTCCGCCGATACTCTGGGAATCAACACGCGGTCCGCATGGGCGATTACAAGCTGATGTACCGCCCCTCCAACGGCTTCATGCTGTTCGACCTCGTCAATGACCCGGGAGAAAACAACGACCTCGCCGAGCAGAACCCCGAACTGGTCGCCCAGATGCAGCGCCTCATGACGGACTACGACGTGCTGATGGACAAGCCGCGATACGACAACCTCGCGGACGACACCACCCAGTTCGACAACATGCGCTTTCGCGAGGGCGCGTTCGCGGCGGCAAACTGGTCGGCCGCCGATGCGTGGACGCAGAATTCCGGTGGCGGTGGGACCGTGACCATGATCCCCCGTGACGGATACGCCAACACCATCCTTATCTTCCGCAACCGCAACAACGGTGGCTACACCGCGACCAACGACATGGTCCGTGTCGGTGGCCTGGAGTTCATGGCCAACGAGATCCGGTTCATTAACCGTAACGAACCGCTGGCCAGCAGCGGCACGGCAACGATCGACGGCCTGCCCGTGCTGCTGGCGCGGAACCTCGATGGCGCACTACCCCAGCTCGCGCTTAACGCGTCCATCGACGGGCCCAACTCATACACCTATGACCTGGCCTTAGATGTGAGACTCTACGATGATCTCATCGTGACCGGCAACGGCGACCAGCGATTCGTGATGTCCGGCGACCTGCTGGAATACCGTACGGGGAGGTCGCTGACCAAGACCGGGTCCAGCACGCTCGTCATGCGCGGGCTCAGCGACCTGACCGGTGAGATCCGTGTCGAGCAGGGCCGGCTCGAATCGGAGAACCTCGACGCGCTGGGCCAGGCCGATCTCTTCGTCTCCGCCGGCGCTGTCCTCGCGGCCAACCACACGCTCACCCTCGGCTCGGGCCAGACGCTCGGTGGCACGGGCACCGTCGAGGCGGATGTCGCCAGCAACGGCTTGGTTACGCCGGGCAACTCGGCGGGCACGCTCGGCATCACCGGCTCGTTTACGGCGGGCGATCAGTCGCAGTTGCTGATCGAACTGGCAGGGACCGCTCCGGGCGCGGGCTACGACGTTCTGGACATCGCTGGCAACGCGGACCTCGGCGGGCTGCTTCGTATCGAAGTCTCCTCCGAGCTCTCGCTAGGCGATCGCTTTGGGGTCCTGAACGCGTCGTCGGTCACAGGCGTGTTCGACAGCGTCACATGGACGGGCTTGACACTAGCTGAGCGATTGTCTGTCGAGTACCGCGCCGATGGGGTCGACCTGGTCGTTCACCTTAACGGCGACTTCGACTTCGACGGCGACATCGACAACGC
Organism: Phycisphaeraceae bacterium; assembly: GCA_049611445.1. Classification (GTDB taxonomy): domain Bacteria; phylum Planctomycetota; class Phycisphaerae; order Phycisphaerales; family Phycisphaeraceae; genus JAHQVV01. The sequence continues at coordinate 5,783 of JBMZAP010000080.1, forward strand.
CGACCTCGGCCTGGTCGCGGGCAACTTCACCGGCTCGGGCGCAACGGGCATGACCTACGCTCAAGGCGACATCGACGGTGATGGCGATGTCGATAACGCGGACCTTGGTCTAGTCGCAGGGGCATTTACTGGCTCGCGAGCCGACTCAACTGCTATTTCTTCTAGTGACCTCACCAATGGTATTTCCGTCCCTGAGCCATCCTCTCTGGCACTACTTGGCCTAGGCGGATTGCTTATCACACGACGACGACGCTAACCACAAACACAACGATCTCCTCCTAACACTGATCGCCTAGTTTTTGGAAGGTACGCAGCGTGATCGACTGGCCACGCCTCATCGCGATGACCAGTACGAACCACGCCCAACTCTGTGGACTGAAAGGCAAGGGAGAATTGTCCGTCGGTGCGGATGCGGACATGACCGTGATCGACCCCGATCACGCATGGATGATTGATGTCGACCAGTTCGCAGGCAAAAGCAGCAACTGTCCGTTCGACGGCTGGGACGTCAAGGGACGAGCCATCGCGACCATCGTCAGTGGAGAGGTCAAACTGGCACTCGCCCCAGACCGCATAACCGGCAAGGTCGCCTGTGCAACGGCAACGGATCAACTGCTTGCGGTTGCCTCAGGGCAAGGGTGAATCGAACAATTTGAGGTGTAACAAAGACAGAAGCCCACGCCGTATCGACGCGGGCTTCGATCTTGTTCAGCCTTGAAGCAGAAGCTTCAATCGGGGCGACAGGATTTGAACCTGCGACCTCCACACCCCCAGTATGGCGCGCTACCAAGCTGCGCTACGCCCCGTGCTGCGAACCGAACATTTTATCAAAACCACCCCACCACAGCAAACGCACACGATCCACGGGCCTGACCTTGAACCCCTGAGGACAAGCCATGACGGATCTCATCAGCCCCTATATCGACCTCGCAAAAGACGCCGGCATCGCACTTACTGACGCGGGCTATGCCTATTCGCTGCTTGTCGCTGCAGCACCTCTGCTCACTGTTGCCGGGCTGGTGGTGCTCGTGGGGCTGATCGCAACGCATGGCAAGTCGCATGGCACACGTTTTTCGGCCATGGCCGTGTTCGCCCTTGCAGGGCTATCGGGTGCCAGCGCATGGCTCTTCCGGCCCGATGCTGCCGAAGGCACCATGCTGCAGACCATGCTGACCTGGTCGTGGGTCCCGCCACTGCTGGCCGCATTTGCGCTCTTGGGCACGATGGCTGAAAGACCCAAGCCTCGCGCCATCGGCCTGCTCGCAGCAACGGCGATCGCCCTGCTTGCCACGTGCTACGGCGGGATGCTGTCCATCGCGAACCAGCGCGCCTTGCACCCAGACGACATGGCCTGGCTGGATGCCACGCCGATGCCTCAGCAGCCCGAGCAAGAGGTGGAAGAACCAGTTGACACACGTCCGGTCTTGGACACCGCCGCACACCGTTGATTGTCTCGTTCATAACGGTGTAGCGGGCAATCCGAGGCGTCCCGATCAAACTGTCTGCCACGACGCGCACGGGACGCTTCGCGTCGCCCGCTACACCGTTCTATTGGCTACTTCTTGATGCCTCGGTAGCACACCGCGATGCCGAAGGTCAGCGCCTTGTGCTTGAGGTCTTCAAAGCCCGCGTCGGCCATCATGGATTGCATCCCTTCGCGGTCGATGAAGGTGTTCACGCTCTTGGGCAGATACTTGTACGCCCCGCTCTTATCGCCGGCGATGAGCGTCGCGGTGCGCGGCATGATGTGCTTGAAGTAGACGTTGTAGCCGGCCAACAGCAGCGGGTTTTTGGGCAGCGAGAACTCGAGGACGATCAGTCGGCCGCCGGGCTTGAGGATGCGATAGAACTCTGCCATGGCCTTCTCGGGCTTGGCGACATTGCGGATGCCGAACGCGATCGACACGACATCGCAGCACGCGTCGGGCAGCGGGAGATTCATCGCGTCGCCTTGGAGGAAGGGCACTGCCTCACTAAGTCTTCTTGGAGAACCAAACTTACCACTTGGCGCCTTGCCGATTACAGAAGGCCAAACATGACTCCGACTCTTTTCCCTGGCAATTGGCAACATTTCATAGGTAAAGTCGATACCACGCACCTGACCAACACTTATCGATTCAGGCTTATTGACACCTTTCAACGACTCTGCGAATGCCAGAGTTAAATCCCCTGTCCCACACGCTACATCTACGACCTCATCCCCCGGCGTCAGTTCTGCCATCTTCACCGCCGCCCTGCGCCAAGCCTGATCGCGCCACAGCGAGTGCACGCGGTTGTTGATGTCATAGCTCGGCGCGATGGCCGAAAACATCTTCTGCACGCGCGTCGCCTTGTCCGCATTCTCGTGCGGGTTTTCGGACAGGTCTTGATCTGACCACGCGGGGTTGTCGGGTTGTGTCGGTTCAGCAGTCACGTCAGAGGATCATAGCCACGATCTATTAGTTCGCATGCTTGGCGCATTGCTTGCAGCCTTTGTGGCTCGCCTGCTCCCAGGAAATCCCTGCGATCTTCTCGAACTCGGCAGGGCTCAAAAAGGCATTCGCACCATGTTTGGCAGGTGGCAGCTTACCTAGGGGCGTCAGCACCTTCTGCTTGAAATCCTCAAAACCAAACTTGTAGAAGCTGGCATCGGTGTGACGCGGGTAATTCTTGGTGATGTTTTTCTCGAGTGCTTCGATACGCGTGTCCGAAGCCGGGTGGGTCGATAACCACTCAGGCGGGGCCGAGCCGCCGCTTGCCTCACGGAGGATCTCCATGACCTGGATCTGTCCAACCGGGTTGTAGCCGGCCTTGGCCATGTATCGGACGCCGAGGGAGTCCGCTTCGAGTTCATTGGACCGGCTGTATTTCAACAAGAAGAGTTGCCCACCGACCGCGGTACCGACGCCCAGCACCTGCAGCCATTCCTCATCGCTGACCGCCCCGCCGATCCCTGCGGCGATGATGATGCCCTGAGCGATCAAGGCTTTGCCCATGCGTTCGTTGCCGTGCCGCGCGGTGACATGGCCGATCTCGTGCCCGACGACGCCGGCGAGTTGTGCTTCGTTGTCCATCTTCTCCATCAGGCCCCGGCTGATAAACACCTTGCCGCCCGGTAACGCGAATGCGTTGATCACCTGCGAGTCCAATACGTAAAACTCCCAGTCGATGTCCGGCATCTCGCTCTGCGAGGCCAGATCGGCCCCCATCTCGCGGACATATTGGACGATCGCATCGTCGGGCAATTCCCCACCACTCTGCTCAATGAACTGCGGCGCGGCCTCGGCCCCTAGCTCCACTTCTTCCTGCCAGGACAACGGGAGAAACTGACTTCGGCCAGTCGCCTCGTTCGTACTGCAGCCCACCAGCGGCAGCAAGGCGATCCAGAGAACGAGCGATAATCGGGCGGACCACTTGAGTGGATTCATATCGGGGCTCCTATCCATCTAGTAGACAGACGGCACAATCGGTTCAACCGTCACAGACGGACCCAGTTTATCGCGTCCGCAGGTGACTTGGCAGGCGTTGAATCCTTGAATTGGAAGGTCGAAGTACTTTTCAAATTCCCAAATCTGCTATTGGACCCTACTTGGTCCGATCACGCCTCACCGACGCACCGATCACGCCAAACGCCCTGTCGCCCCGATGAACTGGGTACGCAGCGGGCGACGCGAGGATGCCGAGCCCATTCTTTTACACGGATGAGACACCCGCCCCGATGGGGGGCCAACCAGCGGAGAGCTGATTCAATGCCCAACCGAAGTAATGCCATCCTCGAACGTTTTTACACCAGCCTGATCTCCGGCGACCGTGCCGGCGCTCGCGAGATCATGGACGAAGTTTTCAGTGCAGACTGCCCGGCCACCACGGTCGCTAGCAACCTGATCTGGCCTACCCTCGATGCACTGCAGACCATGCGACGCAACGACCAGATCACCCGCCTCGCTTACAACTACGCAACTCGCTTGATGCGGTCCATCACCGATCAGCTGCAACTCCGCTACGACCAGCGAGACTCACGCAATGTCAGCTGCTTGGTCGTCTGCGGTGCCGAAGAGTCAGAAGAACTCGCCGGCCAACTCGCCAGCGACCTGCTTGAAGCAGACGGCTATGAGGTCTTCTTCACCGGCGGCGGCATCAGCAACGACGAGATCGTCGCCCAACTCGGCGAACGCAAGCTGGACAAGCTGATCATCTTCGGTGCGATCCCCGCGACCGTGCCTGCGACACGCCAGCTCATCGACTACCTGCATGACATCGGCTCTTGCCCGAACCTGCAGATCATCGTTGGCGGCGGCATCTTCAACCGTGCCGACGGCCTAGCCGAGGAAATCGGTGCCGACCTCTGGGCCAACGACCCAATCGAACTGGTCCAGAAGATGAGCGCCGCACCCGACCGCCGCATGACCGAAGACCAGCGCACCGTTGGTCGCCGCCGCGCCCAGCAGAAGCGCGACAAGAAGGCTGCGTAATCCGAATCAAACACGTTCTCTCTCACAGCGGCGTTACTTCATAGTGACGCCGCTGTTTTTAATTGCCTAATTCGCAATTTTACGAGGCCCATGCTGTTGAAAAGAGCCTGCCATACTTAAGCACCCCGACGAGCAGCAACGGCTTCTCGCGCACGGATCGCGGCGAGCGGACGGTCTGAGTTCATGCGATCGTTGAGCTTACGCAGGGCCTCGATCTCAATCTGGCGGACGCGTTCGCGGGTCAGGCCGACCACCGTGCCGATCTCTTTGAGTGTCAGCGGCTCGTCACCTTCCAAGCCGTAACGCAAACGCAGGATCGTCGCTTCGCGATCGTCGATGGCATCCAGCAGGACCGAGATCGTTTCAAGATTGTCTGTCAGGAGAACCGCTTCATCAGGCGGGATCATGCGATCATCCGCGACGAATTCGCCCAGGCTCGGTGCGTCGTTATCTCCGCCGCCACCTTCCTGAGACGGGCGTTGGCTGGCACGTACGGCCTTCTTGATAATACGGACCTTCTTCTCGGGCAGGTCCAGCCGCTTGGCCAGTTCTTTTGTGTTCGGCTGCCGGCCAAGCTCTTCTTCGAGGTCACGAGACGCTTTCTTCCACTTCGCAATCAGCTCGACCATGTAGGCCGGGATGTGGATCGGCTGTACAGCATTGATCAGAGCTCGCTTGATGGCTTGCTTGATCCACCACGTGCCGTAGGTCGAAAAACGGGCACCAAACTCCGGGTCAAAGTTTTCGACCGCTTTCATCAGCCCGATATTGCCTTCTTCGATGAGATCCTGCAGGGGTAAGCCACGGTTCATGTACCGCTTGGCGATGGATACGACCAGCCGCAGGTTTGAGCGGACCATGTGCTCGCGAGAGGCCATACAGCCCTCGTCGCGGATCCTGCGAGCAAGTGTGACCTCCTCCTCGCGGGTGAGCAGTGGACTTTCATCGATCTGCTTGAGGTAGACCTCCAGGTCGGACTTGACGCGCCTGCTTGGCATGATGTTTTCCTCTCTCCGTGTCCCTGGACCATGTACTTCGTTGGCCCCTAAATCCGGGCTGGCAGTGCCGGCCTGCGGAATTAATCGGACGTTGGCAAGTGCTGCTTAACGCTTAAGCAAGTTCCGATAGCTTCTTGCTTCACACAGCCCGTACGACCCGCACAATCCCCCCCCCAGACGTCAGTTCTTACCCGGATCACCACCCGCCAGTGACCTAGCGGTATGCTTTACGCATGCAACTGCTCTTTCATGCCGGGCCACTGGACGAGTTCCTGCTGCTGATGCCACTGATGCGGGCAATGCCCAGACCCATGACGGTCATCGCGCCATGGCAGCGAGCCTCACTGGCGGCAAAGATGATCGGCACCGCGCCCATGGATATCGAGTTGTTTGAGTTCACCCGGCTTCATGCCGAAGGTGGCCCGTCCCGCGTCAGCCCTGCTGTCGGCGACCTGTTCCAATCTGCCACTCAGATCGTCAGCTTCCTGAGCAGCGAAAACGACGCCTGGGCCACGAATGTTCAGAGGCTTTCGCCTGACGCGAAACTGATCCTCAGCGAGCCACGGCCGCCTGCCGACTGCGATGCCCATTTCATCGATTGGCACGCTCAGCAACTTGCGGAGCAGGGCCTGGATATCAAGCCAATCCAGCCACACACCAATCCGCACCTGTCGGGGCCGATTGTTCTGCACCCCGGAAGCAGCGCCATCAAGCGGTGCTGGCCTGCGGAGCAGTACGAGGCCCTCGTTGATGCACTGCGTAAGCAGGGGCAGGTTGTGAAACCTGTCATCGGTGAAGTCGAACTGGAGCGATGGTCGCCTGACCGGCTGCACGAGTGGACCGAGAAACGCGGCGCAGAGGTCGTGCGCTCGGCTGACGCGCTGCTGCCCATCCTTCAGAAGGCAAGACTGTTTATTGGCAACGACGCCGGTCCGATGCACCTGGCCGTGCAGTTGGGGACACCAACACTTGGCATCCTGGGCCCCACCGAACCGTCGAAAACGGCACCTCTGGCTGAGCATTTCCGCTTCATCGCTCCACCCGATGGGCCGGGACGTATCGAAGACGTCGGACTTGCCGCCGTGCTCGACGCGGTGGGCTTAGAATAAGCCGTATGAAAGTGATCCTCGCCAGCCCACGCGGCTTCTGTGCCGGCGTCCACATGGCTATTGATACCGTGCAGGAACTCGTCGATCTCATCGGCCCCCCGCTATGGGTCTTCCATGAGATTGTTCACAACAAGCATGTCGTCGACCGCTTCGTCAAACAGGGCGTCACCTTCGTGGATTCGATCGACGAGGTACCTAACGGCCAAACCGTTGTATTCAGCGCACACGGCGTCTCACCCGCTGTGCGTGAACGTGCCAAGGCACGCGACTTGCGGATGATCGATGCGACCTGCCCACTGGTCACAAAAGTCCATGTCGAGGCTCGACGCTATGCCAAGCAGGGCTGCAAAATCCTGCTCATCGGCCACGCTGGGCACGATGAGGTTGAGGGTACTTTCGGAGAAGCTCCAGATGCCATTACGATCGTCGAGTCTTCCGAGGACGTGCAAGCCACCCATTTCTCAGACGACGTGCAACTGGTTTACCTGACCCAGACCACACTGAGCATTGATGATGCCAATGTGATCATCAACGCGATCAAGCAGAAATACCCGCACTGCAAGGCACCGCCGAAGGAAGACATCTGTTACGCAACGACCAATCGTCAGAATGCAGTGCGTGAAATGGCGAAGTCAGCCGACCTCACCCTCGTTGTCGGCAGCACCAACAGTTCCAACTCGGTTCGATTGACCGAGATCAGTGAGACCGATGGGACCAAGGCCAAACTGCTGGACGACAAAAGCGAACTGCAAGCCGACTGGTTCGAGGGTGTCAATACCGTTCTCGTTACTGCCGGCGCATCCGCCCCCGACGACCTGGTTCAGGAAATCCTGGATGAGCTGTGTGAAAACCATGGCGGCGAAGTCGAAGAATCGACACCAGTCGATGAAGGGATGCAATTTGCATTGCCCGTGACATTGCGCGTGCTTAAGAGCGAAATGGCGCAGTAAGTTTCTTGCCGCCGAAAGCCGCGGGCATGAGAATCACTGATCCAGATCAATCACGCGATCGGGCTTGAGTGCCTTTTTCAGTGCGTCGAGATCAAACATCTGGTCTTTGACCCGTCTTGCGCTCGTTGTCGCCGACTGAAAATCAAGCGTGAACCGCGACTCATATCCGGCAACATACACCTCTGCCTGATTGCAAAGCAGAGACCGGGGCTTCAGCTTTTCATCCGTATCAATTTCTATTTGCCCACTGAGCTTCGCCGTCAGCACGCTGAAGCCCGCACGGTCCGTGAGGTCGACACGCGTCGGGCGAAATGTCTTCGGATCGATCAGTAGACGCATCCCAAGTTCGGGCATGCTTAGCAGGTACTGCTCACGATAGAGGTCGATCGTCGTGCCGGTTTCGCCTTCAGGTATCGCCGCGGGCAACGGCTCAAGCCCAAGAAGCGCCGGCACCATGCTCGGGTGAATCGGCAGTGGGAATGGCCTGGTACGCCCATCGGCACCATGCTCACCGACGTACAAGGCCTTGTTGTCACCATCGACACGGTCAAACAGGTAGTAACGCTCTGCGTTCGACCCGGCCCAGAGATAAATCTTGCCGAGTTTCTCGACTGTCATCGCGGTCTCGTGATAGGGTTCGCCCCGCCGCATAATGAATTTGCCATTACCGCTTTCACTTCGATATTTACGATCGCCGTCTTCTTCGACCTCGACCCACTCAATTTCGATATCCGCGCGGGACCAGAGCGTATCGACACCAGCAATCGCAGCGTTGTACTGCTGGGCCAGTTCCTTGTATGAGATGTCGGCAGGCGTCAGCGGTGAGACAAAGCCGTCACTAGTTGAAAACGTGCTCGGCTTTTTGCAGCCCGACAGAATCAGCAATATAAGAGCGCACGAAGTGTAAGCGAGTGACCATCGCCACCTTGCTCGGGTCACTCGCTGACGCTTCGTGCTCTGATCAAACCGGCCAATCAAAGGTCCAACTCCAGCACCTGGCCAAGTTGCTCGGTTACGCCGAGAATCTCACCTTCTGTGATATGCGGATCGAGAACTTCGAATCGACCGTCTTCGTTCCACTTGCCGAAGTGACCCTTGGCGATATCGAGCTTAGGCGTGAACTGCCACCAGTCCTGCACCGGCCCGTCCTCCTGCTCGCGGCGGTCAATCCCATCGTGCCGAAGCAGCTTCTTACGCAGCAGAATCAAGGCAAGCACATAGCGGAAGGCGAGCTGCTTGTCTTCCGTCGCGTCCTCCATCGAGAGCAACAATTCCTGAATCGCTGCGTCGCCGACGAGCAGTTTCTTCTTCTCGTTGGGCTCGGGGACCTCTGCCCGCCAGAAGCCAAACAGGTACGGTGGGCGGAAGCCGTTGTCTTCCCATGCGTCTGCAGAGACGTCGATTCGAAGCATGGGCAACTCGCCCTTGTCATTCACTTTCCGCTGCTCTTCGGAGCGGTCCTCTGCCGGCGGATCGACGAGCGCGGTGTAGACGGTCTCACCGGGCGCAAGCTCACGGCCAGTCGCAGCGCAAACGCCCGTGGGCCGTTGGATGTCATAGGTATTCTGGAGTTGAGACATATCCGTCCTGTTTAGCCGCTCGGCTCCGCCAAGCGTTCAAGCCATCTGAAATTATTAAATAACACCGAGTTGCCGCTCGGCTGCGGTCACAGTCTGCTCGATGAGCGTCGCAATTGTCATCGGCCCAACGCCTCCGGGCACGGGGGTAATCATTGACGCACGCTCGGCGGCAGGTTCAAAGTCGACATCACCCACATTGCCCTCGTTGTAGCCCGCGTCCATGACAACGGCCCCCTGCTTGATCCAGTCACCCTGCACAAACCGGGCCTTACCGACGGCGGCGACAACGATGTCGGCCTGCTTAATGATCTCGCCGATGCCCTGCGTCCGGCTGTGGCAGATCGTGACCGTCGCGTTACGGTTGAGCAGCAGACCGGCCATGGGCTTGCCGAGGATCGCGGAGCGGCCGATGACGACGGCGTGTTTCCCCTCGATCGGCACGTCATACGCATCCATCAATCGAACGATGCCTTCCGGCGTGCAGCTTGCAAAGCCTGCTTCGCCGAACCACATGTGGGCGAAGGAGCCGAAGGTCACGCCATCGACATCCTTACCGACAGGGATGGCTTCGAATGCCGCCCGTTCATCGACCTGCTTCGGCGCGGGATGCTGGAGGAGGATGCCGTTGATCGCGGGATCGTTGCCCAGTTCGGTGACACAGTTGACGACGTCGTCGGTCGTCGCGGTCTCGGCCAGTTCGATCTTGCGTGAGGTCATACCGATCGACTCGCAGCGTTTGCGTTTCATCTGCGTGTAGGTGATCGATGCGGGGTCGGACCCGACGAGTACGGTGGCGAGGCACGGCGTGACGCCGGTCTTGTCTTTGATCGTCTGAACCCGTTCGGCCGCGGCGTCGAGCAATTCCTTGGCGACACGCTTGCCATCCATGAGCGTAGCGGTAGTGGTCATTCACACATTATAGAGCGGGCGAAGCCCACGGTTTCAAACCGTGAGCTTCCAGGGTGGATAAACTCTCACTATGCCCGCGATTCTGCTTTCCATCGGCGACGAACTCACGCTTGGCCAAACGGTCGATACCAACGCCGCATGGCTGGCGGGTCGGCTGTCCAGCCTCGGCATCAGCTGCACCGAACACCGCACCGTTGCGGATGATCTGGACCATATCGCCGAGACGATCCAGCAGTGTGCACAGCGTGCCGACGTGCTGATCATTACCGGCGGACTCGGGCCGACTGACGACGATCTGACCCGTCCCGCACTGGCCAAGGCAATGGGCGTCGACCTCGTGGAAGACCCGGCCAGCGTCGAGCAGATCGCTTCGTACTTCCACGGCCGAGGCCGCGAGATGCCACAGCGCAACCGCATCCAGGCCACCCATCCGCAGACCAGCACGATGATTGAGAATACTTGCGGCACCGCCCCGGGTATCCAGGCGACCCTTGGCCACTGCGAAGTCTTTGTCACGCCGGGCGTGCCACGCGAAATGTTCGCCATGTACGAGCGAGATATCGAGCCCGCTATTCGCGAACACGCCGGCGATTCCCGCACGATCCTCACCTCCAAAATCAACAGCTTCGGCTCTGGCGAGTCTACGATCGCAGAACAACTCGGCGAGCTGATGGCCCGGGATCGCAACCCCCTCGTCGGCACCACTGTCACCAACGGCTATGTCAGTGTCCGCATCCGCAGCGAGCACGAAGACCCGGCCCAAGCCGAGGCGATGCTGGCCGCCGCCAAGAGGCAGGTGAATGACAAGGTCGGGCCACTGGCATTTGGGCAGGATGACGAGACGCTGCAGGAAGCTGCCGTCTTGTTGCTGACTGGACAAGGGAAAAAAGTGACAACCGTCGAGTCGTGCACCGGCGGGCGGATCGCGAGCATGCTGACCGACGTCGCAGGCTCCAGCGCAGTCGTGCTGGGGGGTTGGGTGACCTACGCCAACGAGATGAAAATTGAACAAGTAGGTGTACCTTCTCAATTGATTGAACAACACGGTGCGGTCAGCGAGCCCGTCGTCAAAGCAATGGCTCTTGGTGCCCTGCAACGCAGCGGGGCAGACTATGCCCTGTCCACCTCCGGCATCGCGGGCCCCGGGGGCGGCAGTCAAGAAAAACCGGTCGGCACTGTCTGGATCGGCTTGGCCTGGCGCGATTGCGAACAGAACAACAGCCTGCAGTTCCTTGCCCATCTGCCAGGCGACCGTGAAACCATCCGAGATCGTGCCGCCAAATGCGCATTGCAAATATTGCGACTGCATCTTCTGGGCGAATCATTGGACCATATGAAATGGGCAAGACTCGCCGGGGAACCGGTCGAAGAATAGAACGGACCTTGCAAACGATTGAAGACTGATCTTGAGCCCTGACCCAACGCACATCCCACCCGGCCGGATCGACATCCACAGCCATATCCTCCCGGGCATCGATGATGGCTGCACGACTGTTGCAGAGTCGCTGGAGTCTGTTCGCGTGCTCAAAGCATATGGCTATGTCGGAACGATCTGCACGCCTCACTGCTGGCCCAACAGCTACCCAC
>JBMZAP010000081.1:0-17193 GCA_049611445.1 Phycisphaeraceae bacterium
GCAAACTATCTTGATAAAAGTCTGGGATCTGCGAGAGATCAACTTCTCTGACAACGGCGTAGCCCAGTTCTTCGATCTTGCCTTCCAGCAACGCTGTTTGATCCTTGAAGTACCCCAGCGAGCCTTTAACTTGCTTCAGTTCAATTCGAACCGACGCAATTGTTTCACTCTGGCGCTCAACCTCCTTGGCGAGTTCCGCAACAACCGCTGACGGATCAGGTGACGCGGTAACACGCACATTCAACTCGACTTCGTCATCAACGGTCGATGCAACACCACCAACCGAGCCTGCGATGCTGGACTCGCGTTTTTCCATACCGAAGTCAGACCTCAGGATCGTGAAAGTGGATTCGATTTCGAGCGATTGTCCGCTAAATATGAGTTTCACGGGGATCGTGATCTGCTTGGTAATCCCGTTAAGCGTAAACGAGCCACTCAAGCCATGAGTGTGCGACGAAGATGCAGCATTTAAAGCGCCGGCTTTATCCGCAACAAAACTGGCGGTAGGGTGATTGTCGATGTCGAACCATTTTTCCTTGGTCGTCACCGTATTGGTCAGCGCCTGAGTATCGGTCCGCAGCGAGCGTGTATCGAAAACCGCCTCGACCGCGATCAACTCCTGGCTGTCAGGCCGGTAGAGCACCGCCCCACTGATCTGATCCCATGTCCCCTCATGAACCTCTCTGCCGCTTGGGGTCTGCTTACCGCAGCTAAATGCGATCCGCGTGTTCCCGCCGAGCTGTGCGGCTTTTAGCGGGATCGCTAGGTCACCGGCTTCGTGATCGACCTCCACATCCGCGACTGTGGTCAAGTCCTCCGGGCCGCTGGCAAACGCGGCCTCGATGTCGAATTCGGTTGGCTTATTGAGATTGGCAAGCATGATGGCCCCGCCCGCCATTGCGAAATTGATACCCAGCGCGGCGATGAGTGCCGCGGTCGTCTTGCGTGACATGACCGTCTCCAGAATGTGTGAACGTGATCTCGAAGGGACACCGCCCACCCCGGAAGGTAGGCCCTGAGACAATTGGCCACAGGGATATTTAGACGCAAAGAATCCATGTGGATTACGCTTGTCGCCAAGGTTTATTTGTCATTCATGCAAACTGGCGTCACAATACCGCCCCGTTGGCATTTTGACTTTGCCAAACGAGCACCAAATATCTCGCAAACACGACCGCTTCTACGGAACCCCTACAAATGGCACAAACCAGCGAAAACTACTTCTTCACCAGCGAATCCGTCTCCATGGGCCACCCCGACAAGGTTGCCGACCAGGTCAGCGATGCCGTGCTCGACGCCCTGCTCACGCACGACCCGATGGCCCGTGTCGCCTGCGAGACGTTTGTCACCACCGGCCTGGTCATGGTTGGCGGCGAGATCACGGTGCACAACACCAAAGCCGAACTCGCCTTGGCCAACATCGAAAACGACATCCGCGAGACGGTTCGCAAGATCGGCTACGCCGGCGACATCGGCATGAAGTTTGACGCGGACAACTGCGGCGTGATCCGCACCATCCACGGTCAGTCTGCTGACATCAGTCAGGGCGTCACCGAAGGTGCGGGCGTTGACAAAGAACAAGGCGCGGGTGACCAGGGCCTGATGTTCGGCTATGCCTGCAAAGAAACGCCCGACCTCATGCCGCTGCCGATCGACCTCTCACACAAGATGGTCGCGAAGCACGCACAAGTCCGACAAGCCAAGACGCCGAAGATTAAGGGCCTGCGCCCTGATGCGAAGAGCCAGGTCACCGTCGAGTACGACATCAACAACAAGCCGGTCCGTATTGATGCGGTCGTGCTCTCTACACAGCACACGCCCTACTGGAACGGCGACGCTCGCCAGGCCAAACTCGGCAAGGAAGTCTTCAAGCACATCATCGAACCATGCCTGCCTAAGAAGCTCTACAAGAAGGGCACGAAGCTCGTCTTCAACCCCAGTGCCAAGACACGTATTCCCAAGGGCGCGCTCAAGGTCTTCGTCAACCCGACCGGGCAGTTTGAAATTGGTGGCCCACACGGCGACGTTGGGCTGACCGGGCGAAAGATCATTGTCGACACCTATGGCGGCCGCGGTCGTCACGGCGGCGGCGCGTTCTCCGGCAAGGACCCGTCCAAGGTGGACCGAAGCGCCGCGTACATGGCCCGCTATATCGCCAAGAACCTGGTCAAGGCCGGCATCTGCGATGTCTGTGAAGTCCAACTCAGTTACGCGATCGGCATCGCCGAGCCAACCTCGATCCACATCGATACCTATAAGACCGGCCGCATCCCCGAGCCTCAGATCCGCAAGATCGTCCGCGACCTGATGCCGCTGACCCCCTCGGGCATCCTGAAGCACCTCAAGCTGCGTGCCCCGATCTTCAGCGAAACTGCCGCCCATGGTCACTTCGGCCGCAAGCCCGGCAAGGTCAAGGTCGGCAACAAGACTCACGAGACCTTCACGTGGGAAAAGACGGATATGGCGGCGAAGCTGAAGAAGGCCGCGGGGCTCTAATCAGCTCTGGACGCACATCAGCTAAACTAGGTCTATGCAATCCCGTCGCGGCATCCCGGTTTCGCCAGGCATCGCGATCGCCAAGGCGGTCGTGCTGGACAACGACGAGCACACCGTTTCCAAACGGCATGTGCCTAAGGACAAACTGCAGACCGAGCACGACCTCGTCGATGCCGCAATCGAAGATGCGCTGAAGGATCTGGAGGATCTGCGCAGCCAGACCGCCAGCGTTCTTGGCAGCCAGCTCGCGGATATTTTTGGCTTCCACGCAGGCCTGCTGAAAGACAAGTCCATCGTCACGCGATTCCACTCGGTGATCGACAGCGAGTTGGTCACTGCCAGCTACGCGGTCTTCTCGGTGATGCAGGACCTGGCCGACCAGTTCCTGGCGCAGGACAACGCGTTCTTCCGTGAGCGTGTGAGCGACATCTACGACCTCAAACGTCGCTTGCTGACAGAACTCGTAGGCGAGCAACGGTCGGCACTTGCGGGCTTGACAGAGCCAGCGATTGTCATTGCACACGACCTGACACCAAGCCAGACCGCCGCGCTGGACCGCAAGCTGATCCGAGGCCTGGCGACCGACATCGGTGGCCGAACCAGTCACACTGCGATCCTGGCCCACGCCTTGGGGATCCCCGCCGTGGTTGGCCTGAAGGACATCACCAAGCGAGCGGCGACCGGGGACATGATGATCCTCGACGGCCACCGTGGTCATGCCATCCTCCAGCCCGACGCCGCACAACTGCTCGAGTCGCGCCAGGAAGCCCGCGCCTACCGTGAAGAGGCGAAAGCGCTCAAGAAGCTGCGTGACCAACCCGCCGTGACAACCGACGGCACCGAGGTCACGCTGCTCGCCAACATCGAGTTCACCGAGGAAGTCCCCGAGGCGCTTGAATTCGGTGCACAAGGGATCGGCCTTTACCGCACAGAGTTCCTCTTCATGGACGGCGACAATGTCCCGACCGAGCAGGAGCAGTACGAGAATTATTCCGCCGCGATCAAAGCACTGGGCGGCAAGCCCCTGACGATCCGTACGCTGGACTTGGGGGCTGACAAAATTGCCCCGGGACTGCTTGAAATCCACGATGAAGCGGAGCCGAATCCGTTCCTCGGCTGCCGGTCGATCCGGCTGTGCCTGCAGCATCTGGAACTGTTCCGAACCCAGCTTCGAGCGATCCTGCGGGCCTCTTCGGAAGGTCCGGTACGGATCATGTTCCCGCTGATCTGCAACATCATGGAGCTGCGCCAGGCGAAGATGGTGCTCTCCGACGTCCGGGAAGACCTTGAAGATCAGGGCATAGAGGTGGCTGACATCCCGATCGGGGTCATGATCGAGGTCCCCTCGGCTGCACTGCAGGCCACAGCATTGGCCAAGGAAGTCGATTTCTTCTCGGTCGGCACCAATGACCTGATTCAGTACACTGTGGCAGTTGACCGATCCAATGAAAGGATCGCCAGCCTGTACACCGGGGCTCACCCGGCCGTGCTGGAATTGATCAAAAACGTGGTCCGCGCAGCGAACCATGCGAAAATCGGGGTCAGTTTGTGCGGCGAGATGGCCGGCGACCCCGAATTTACCCTGCTGTTGTTGGGGTATGGATTAAGGACTTTGTCGATCACCCCGCCGGCGATCCCCGGCATCAAGCGGGTGGTCCGGTCGGTCGGGATCGAACGATGCAAGCGTATCGCTCGTAAGGCCAGTAGCTTTGATAATGACCGAGAGGTAATGAATTACCTCCGAGAGGAATTGAATCGAATAACGCCCGGGGCCGTTGCTGGACGGTCCATGAACTACTAGCCCCGGGACAATAGAACTGGCTTGAGTACGATCGCCGCGCGGACCTGCGCCGGCTGAGCGGAACAAGAGCCTCAGCACAAGGATGTGCGGTGTACGGTGTGAAATGTCTGATGTTGAAAGCTTTCAGAGCGCTTGGCCATCTCGTTTAAACGAGTTGGCCTGAGTGTCGTGAACGCTCAACATCGGACAGTAACCATCGGGCACCGAGCATAAACAATCGTGTCCAAAGAAATGTTGATCAACTTCGTGCCCGGCGAAGAGTGCCGGATCGCGATCGTCGAAGACGGCAAGCTCGAAGAGTACTACCAGGAACGGGCCTCGGCCCAATCGCACGTCTCCAATATCTACAAGGGGCGTGTCACCAATATCGAACCCGCAATCCAAGCGGCGTTCATTGACTTTGGCTTGGAAAGAAACGGCTTCCTTCACATTTCCGACCTGCATCCCAAGTACTTCCCCGGCAAGGACCGTGAAGAATTTGAGAAGGTTGGCAAGAAAACAGCACGTCGCGATCGGCCACCGATCCAGAAATGCCTGAAACGCGGCGACGAGGTCCTTGTCCAGGTTCTCAAGGAAGGCATTGGTACCAAGGGGCCGACCCTCACCAGCTATCTGTCCATACCCGGCCGATTCCTCGTGATGATGCCGGATATGCAGCAACTTGGCGTGTCCCGCAAGGTCGAAGACGACGACGCTCGAAAAGAAACACGCAAGATCCTGCAGGAACTCGACCCGCCCAAGGAGTTCGGGTTTATTGTCCGCACCGCGGGCATCGGCCAGACGAAGACCGACCTCAAGCGTGACCTTTCGTACCTCGTCCGACTCTGGAAGAACATCGAGAGCAATCAGAAGAAAATCAGGCGCACCGGCGAACTCTATGCCGAGTCGGACCTGGTCATCCGAACAATCCGTGATGTATTTACCGCAGATACCGAGCGCGTCATCGTCGACAACTTAAGCGCCGCACGCCGCGCTTCCGACTTCCTGCGTGTCGCAAGCCCACGCTCGAAGACCGAAGTCGTCTTTTATGACGATCCCGTCCCACTGCTGCACCGAAAGGGGATCGAGACACAGATTGGTCTCATCGGCGCCCGCGAAGTACCCCTTCCTTCGGGCGGCGCATTGGTGATTGACCAGACCGAGGCGCTTGTCGCCATCGATGTGAACTCCGGAAAAAGTCGCAAGGCCCGCGACGCCGAGACGAATGCGCTTAACACCAACCTCGAGGCGGTCGACGAGATTTGCCGTCAACTGCGGCTACGCGACCTCGGCGGCATTGTCGTCAACGACCTGATCGATATGCGGCCGGCCAAGAACCGCAAAAAGGTCGAGCAGCGCATGCGCGACAACCTCAAGAAGGATCGCGCCAAGACCCGCGTCGGACCGATCAGCACGTTCGGCCTGCTGGAAATGACGCGTCAGCGTATGCGGCCATCCTTGCGTAAATCAATCCATGCAGAGTGTCGCCACTGCGAAGGGCTTGGTTACACCCAGAGCGCCGAGTCAGTCGTGCTCAATGTCATGCGACAACTCGCTTTGGTGATGCAACGCGACGACGTGGCGCGGGTCGAACTGACGATCAGCCCGGATGTCGCGTTCCAACTGCTCAACCGCAAACGCAACGAACTGACCCACCTCGAAGAATCGCACGGCAAGCAGGTACTTGTCCGCGTCGGCGGCGGTCGGCTCGACTATATCGCGATCGACGCATTCGACAGCCGAAACCAGGCCTTGGCGACTGAAGAAGCAGACACGCTGAAGAACCTGCGCAAGGAAACGGAGAAGACTTACCGCGACCTGGATGATCCCGATCTGCCCGAGACGGTGGCGACTGTCGTGGCGGATAACGAAGACGAGGACAAGCGACCATCGATCGAGGACGCCATCAGTGATGACGACTCTGAGGCAGACGAATCATCAGAAGACGAAGATAAGCCAAAGAAAAAGCGACGCCGGCGGCGCAGACGAAGAAGCAAGTCTGCGAAAGCCGAAGGCGAAGAATCGGGTGACGAATCGGCACAGGAAGATGAAGGCGAGGGTGCAGAGTCCGAGCCTGACACTCAAGTTGGTGAGCAGGCATCTGAAACCGATGCTGAGGAAGACGAAGATCAGCCTAAGAAAAAGCGCAGGCGACGTCGCCGAGGTGGACGTGGACGCAAGAAAAAGGCTGCTGATAGCGAGCAAGCCGAAGAATCCTCAGAGGACATCGCCGAATCTGCAGAGACCGCCTCAGCAGACGAAGCAGATACAGGCGACTCCGCACCTGAGAGTGAGGACAAGCCCAAGCGAAAACGCTCGCGGCGTCGATCCAAAAAGTCGGCAGAAGCTAAGGGCAATGATGACGAGGGCAAGGGCGGCGATAAGCCAGCCGACAAGGATGCCGAGCCTCCAAAAGTAGAGAAACCCATCCGTGCCAAGCCCTCCGCAAAGAAAAAAATCGTGAAGCGAAACGCGCCTTCACCGGACGCGGTGAGCGGTGGCTACTCCAACCAGCGATACGACGACAGGTAAAAGTTTGAGCAGCCAGAGCAAACATCCCCGCCGCCTTATCGTGCTCGGATCGACCGGGTCGATCGGCGTCAACACACTCAGTGTTGTCGATCATTTGACGCGCAATGGCAGCGCGATCGAGGTCGTCGGCCTGGCCGCAAGATCAAGCACCAAGGCCCTCATCGAGCAGGCTAAACGCTTCAATGTCAGGCATCTTGCCGTCGCTGACCCGGCAAGCGCGATAAAATTCCGCGAAGCACTGCCTGACGCCGAGGTTTTTGCCGGCAGTGACGCAGCATTCCAACTCGTTAAGCAGGTCAAGTGCACAGACGTCGCTGCGGCTATCGTTGGTATCGCGGGCCTGCCTGCCACGCTTGCTGCCGTTGAATTAGGGCGACGCGTACACCTCTCAAACAAGGAAACGCTCGTTGCGGCCGGCGACTTGATCACACGTCACGCCGCAAAAAGCGGCGCTGCCCTGCTGCCCGTCGATTCGGAACATTCGGCCATCTTCCAATGCATGGCCGGCGTCCATGAAAAACCTCGCTCTAAAGCTGTGCGACGCCTTGTCCTCACTGCCTCCGGTGGCGCATTCCGGGACCGCCCACTGGAAGAGATCGCAGCCGCAAAGCCCGAGGACGCGCTCAAGCACCCAACGTGGGACATGGGGCCGAAAGTCACGATCGACTCGGCGACCATGATGAACAAGGGCCTGGAAATTATTGAGGCGCACTGGCTCTTTGGCATCGCGCCTGACAAGATCCAACCTTTGATCCACCCGCAATCGCTCGTACACAGTTTTGTCGAGTTTGTGGACGGCTCGATCCTCGCTCAACTCAGCCCCCCGGACATGCGATCACCGATTCAGACCGCGCTGACCTGGCCCGACCGCGTCGCGGGCTGTGGCGACAAACTGGATTGGACCCGCCTGAGCGAACTGAATTTCTACCCGCCCTGCCCGGAACGCTATCCGGCACTCGAACTGGCCTACAAGGCCATCCGCTTGGGCGGCACCGCCCCGGCAATCCTGAATGCCGCCAATGAGGCGGCCGTCGAGGCCTTCCTCGATCGAAAAATCACCTTTGGGCGCATTGTCCCGCTGGTTGCACACGCTTTGGAAACGATTGAGCCCCAAGAAGCCGATCACCTGACTACCATCCTTGACGCCGATCAGGCCGCACGCCAGTGCGTCAACGACGAACTCCACGCTACTCACGGATAACCGCTGACTATGTTCGGATTCCCCATCATCGAATTTATTTACCTGGTACTCGGCTTCGGGTTCCTGATCTTCGTGCATGAACTCGGCCACTTCGCCGTGGCAAAGTGGGTCGGCATCCGCTGCCCACAGTTCGCCATCGGCTTTGGCAAGGCGATGTTCTCGTGGCGCAAAGGCATCGGCATCATGCGTGGCTCGACCGAGGCGGAGTACCAGCGCCGCTGTATTGAAAAGCTCAAGGCCGACGGCGTCGAGCCCGCTGCAGACGGGCCACACACCGGGACCGCCCGCTACGACACCGACGTTGTCAAGGAAGAACACAAAAGCGAGTACACCGGCAAGCAGATGTTCGCCGTTGGCGATGAAATGGGACTGGGCGAGACGGAGTACCGCCTCAACTACCTGCCCCTTGGCGGCTACGTCAAGATGCTTGGCCAGGAGGACATGGACCCCAACGCCAAGAGCGACGACCCCAACGCCTACAACAACAAGCCGATCTGGGCGCGGGCCTGCGTCATCTCGGCGGGCGTCGTCATGAACATGATCTTCGGGGCGATCTTCCTTGCGATCGCCTTTTCCATCGGCGTCGAGTTCCCGAATGCCACCGTCGGCACTGTCATCCCCGACATGCCCGCGACAACGACCTACGCCGAAGGACATGAGGGCGACCCGAACTACCTCGGCCTGCAGGAAGGCGACGTCATTCTCAGCGTCAACGGCGAAGAGCCTGAGGACTTCAAGGATGTCAAGATCGCCATCGCATTGAGCGGCAGCAACGACAACGTCGAGATTGTTGTCCAGCGTCGCGGCGTCGATGAACCGCTGACTTTTATCTGCCCCCTCAAGCGTGGCAAGGACGCGGAAAAACTGCTGTCTGTCGGACTGGGACCCGGCCCCGGAATGAAGATCGCCAGCTTCGCCGAGGCAGATGGCCAGGTGGCGGAGTGGTACCGCGAGCGGATCGAAACAATCCCCGCCGAGCAGCGCATCAACATGCCCGACGGCTCGATCGTGATCAAGGCGGTCAACGGCAAGGAGATCAACTCCTACTCTGAATACCTCGCCGCATTCGATGCCGCCCAAGGCGAAGCGGTCGATGTCACCTTCTGGGACAACGCAACACCGAACGCATCGAGCGTGTTCTCCGTCAACAGCGTACCCACGCTGACGCGACACCCCGACAAACCCAACAACCTCCTTGGCCTGGTCCCAGCCGGCCGGATCAACGCGGTTTCAGAAGGCACGCCCGCACAGGCGGGTGGTCTTAAGGCAGGTGACCTCATCCTTGCCGTGGGTGACTCGGACCGCATCAACAGTGTCCCCGACCTGCAGATGACGATCCTGGACAACCCCGACAAGGGCTTTGAGTTCACTGTCCTGCGCGACGGCAAGGTCATCACCACCGACGAGATTAAACCCAACAAGGACAACATCGTCGGCATCAGTATCACGCCAGCACTCGACTCGCTCGTCGTCGCCAAGGTCCTTGAAGGACTACCCGGCGCAAAACTCGATGAGGGCGACGGCTTCCTCCCCGGCACCGTGATCACGCAAGTTAATGGACAACCCGTGAGCAGCTGGGCCGAACTGCAGCAGCAACTGCAAGCCTTCGTCAATCAGCCTCTGAACGGCCAGCGAGGGCCCGTGCAACTCACGCTTAAATTGCCAATTGAGAATGCAGAGACTGAGCAAGTCAGTTTGACGCTCAGCGAAGAAGATGAAGCCGCGATCCTTGCCGCAGGCTGGTCGCCGGACCACACGTCTTACTTCCCCCTGACCGACTACACACTGATCAAAGCGGAGGGGCTGGGCGATGCCTTCATGATCGGCGTCGACAAAACCAAGGACTTTGTCCTGCAGACCTACATCACGCTGCTACGTCTGATCCAGGGCGATGTGAAGCTCTACAACCTCCGCGGGCCCGTCGGCATCATCGATACCGGTACGCAGGTCGCCCAGCAGGGCTTCCCGTACCTGCTGTTCTTCCTTGGGCTGATCAGCGTCAACCTCGCGGTGATCAACTTCCTGCCGATCCCGATCGTCGATGGCGGCCACATGGTCTTCCTCTTCTGGGAAAAGATCACCGGCTCTCCGCCGAGCGAGAAGGTGCAGGTCGCGTCGCTGTATGTCGGGCTTGGCCTCATCGGCTTCGTGTTCATCGCGACGTTCTATTTTGACGTCATGCGGATCATTACGGGGCTCTTCTAAAGCTCACACAGGCCCAAACGCCGCTGCTTTTGTATACTGCCCCGCTTGGCTAAGAAAGAATCCAAATCGTCGCTCGCGCGTATCCTCGTCCCGCTGATTGTCGGCTTGGTCGGCGCTATGGTCGTCCTGAGTCAGATGAACCCCTCGGACAAGAAGGCCGATGGGGACACTGACCCAACGACACCCCCCGCTGAGCAGGCAGGTGATGAAACCCCTACTGAGGGCCCTGCCCCTGCGGCAACCGCTGAGGGTGAAGACGAACCCGAGCAGCCAGAAACAGATCCTGAGCCTGGGGACGCAACCGCTGAAGGCGAGACGCCCGAACCTGAGCCCGCCGATGAGCCCGAGGTAGCGGTTGGCAAACTCGACAACCCCCGCGCCGCATTTGCGGACAAGGCCGCCTCGCTCGACGAGCCCGACGACCTGCTCACGCTTGGCAGCTTCGATCCGGAAGCTGGCTATGAGATCGCCGCACGCATCAACCCATACCGCGCATCGATCTACGACCTGTCGGTCGTCAACAAATACCACAAGGTCAATCGCGAAGAGCAGTACAAGTTGCTCAACCCGATCAGCTTTGACCTCGGTGAAGCCAACTATCCCGAAGCCGGCAGTTACGCCGCGTCCTACCTCATCGTCAACGGCCAACGCGTCAAACTGTGGAAGCAGGATCTGCAGACCAGCGAATGGCATGGCCATTGGAACGTTGATTCCGCTTCTGCAAGCCAGATCGTCCTGTCCATGTCGATCATTGCAGGACCTGAAGACAGCCCAACCAGTCTTGCTCGTGTCACACGCACCTATGAGGTCGTCAAAGCAGATCAGCCTGGCAGCTACACCGTCAAGCTCACTCAGCAGGTCAAGAACCTGACCGACGAACCCATGACGATCACATGGGAGCAGATGGCTCAGGGCGGCGTCTACCACGCGACCAACGACTACCTTCGTGGACGAAGCCAGCAGTATGTACTGGGACACTACAACCTTGATTACGATGCGGCACGTTTTGCAATCTACGTTGAAGATGGCTTCCTGCCTGAGCCTGACATTGTCAGCAAGCTCAAGGACCCGAGCAGCACCGGCAAATGGAAGACGGTCTGGCCTAATCCCAAGATCGACGAGCCCGAGACCAAGGAATTGGCTTGGCTCGCCTCAGAGAACCGCTACTTTGTTGCGATCAGTTCCGCCCCGGTTGCTGAAGCCCGCGACGACCTCGAGCCGGCCGACCTGACCGCCCTGCAGGCGATTTACCCAAAGATCAGCACGACGATCTACCCGGACATCAGGCAATCGGCTTCGATGAAGGACGAGGATCGCCGGGTCATCATCGACTTCACCAGCAACGCCATCACACTTAAGCCCGGCGGCCAAACCAAAGCGAGCGACTTGTCGCTGGACCTCTTCGCCGGCCCGCGTGAAGACGCGATTTTCGCACAGCAGCCCTATCGTGCACTGCAGTACGACAAGACCATCCGCTACTCCCTCGGCGGCTGCTTCGGCTTCTGCACGTTCCAGTGGCTGGCGAATCTGCTGCTGGGCTTCCTTGAACTGCTGCACAGCGTCATCTTCGACTGGGGCGTGGCGATTGTCATCCTCGTCCTCGTGGTGCGACTGATCCTGCACCCGCTGACCAAGCGTGGCCAGACCAACATGCTCAAGATGGGCAAACAGATGGCCGCGGTCCAGCCTGAGATCAACAAGCTCAAGAAAAAGTTTGCCGACGACCCGCGTCAGCTCCAGCAGGAACAGATGAAGCTGTTCCGCGAGAAAGGGATCAACCCTGCCGCGGGCGCGATCGGCTGCCTGCCGATGTTCCTTCAGATGCCGATCTGGATCGCGCTGTACGCGATGCTGTACTACGCCATCGAGCTTCGACATGAGCCGGCGTTCTACGGCGTCTTCCAGATGATCGCCGATTGGCCTTTCCTCGCCGACCTGTCCAGCGCCGACCGGTTCATCCCGCTCGGCCCCGACGACGGCACGTGGGTCTTCAACCTGATCTTCATCCGCCTTGATTACTCGTCGATCAATATCCTGCCGATCCTGATGGGCATCACGTTCTTCATCAACATGAAGTTCACGACCCCGCCGCCGATGAACGAACAGCAGGCGAACCAGCAGAAGATCATGCGGATCATGCCACTGCTGTTCCCATTCTTCCTGTACTCCGCACCGGCAGGCTTGACGCTTTATATCTGCGCCTCAACCATGGCCGGTATCGTCGACAGCTACATCGTCCGCAAGCACGTCAAGCAGCTTGAAGAATCCGGCGAACTGTTCAAGCCCAAGCAGCCCAAGCCCGGCGGCTTCATGGACAAGCTCCAGAAGATGGCCGAGGCGAAACAGGCTCAGATGGATGAGATGAAGAAGCAGCAGCAACAGAACAAGGGCCCGCAGAATTACAAGAAACGTAAGCGCTGATAAAGTCTGATTTGGTGAAGTACGATTTGGTGAAGTTGTTCTGATACTTTTGACTTCAAACTTCACCAAATCAAACTTACGAACATGCCCAACCCCACCGACACGATTGTCGCCGTCAGCTCACCACCGGGCCGGTCCAGTCGCGGCCTGATCCGTATCAGTGGACCTGACGTCAAGGACGTGCTGAAGCGCATACTCGTCCAGCCCCATGCCAAGACGCGCGAGCTGGCCGCCGTACGCCTGCGTATCCACGACCTGCCCGCCCTGCTGCTTCGATTTGAAGCCCCCGCCAGCTATACCGGCGACGACCTGGCCGAACTTCAACTACCCGGAAACGCTGCCCTGCTGGACAAGGTGCTGCATCAGATGATTCAGGGAGGACAGGGTGTCGTGCGGCTCGCTGAGCCCGGCGAGTTCACGTTCCGGGCGTATACCGCCGGCAAACTCGACCTCACGCAAGCCGAGGGCGTTGGCGCAACGATCTCGGCGGTCAGCGACAGCCAACTCGCCGCGGCATCTCTGCTGCGTCAGGGCAAGCTTGGCCACACCGCCGAGGCGCTGGTCAATCAACTGGGCAACCTGCTGGCCCTTGTCGAGGCGGGCATTGACTTCACGGACCAGGAAGACGTCACCCCCATCGCACCGGACACGCTCGCCGATCATATCTCCGCACTGGCACTACAACTCGAGCAGTTGCTTGCACGCAGCCGGTCATGGGGCGCGATTGAGTCGCTGCCGCGCGTCGTGCTGGTCGGGCCGCCCAGTGCTGGCAAGAGCACGCTCTTTAATGCCCTGCTTGGCAAAGAGCGTGCGGTGATTGATCCAACACCGGGGACGACGCGCGACGCCTTATCCGAGCCGCTCCAGTTACAGGACAGCGAGGGGAGGGTCGTCGAGGTCATGCTGGTCGACCTTGCTGGGCTCGATCACGAACTGGACAGTGACACCCTGCTTCCCGATCGTCATGCGCAGGAAGTCGTGCACGAAACGATCAAACAGGCCGACCTGCTGCTGCGACTGTCTGACAACCCCTCGCAATGGATGCCACTGGATGCCGATCTCCCAAAGATTGATGTGCTCAGTAAGTATGACAGCCGAGAGGATGCGAAGCACGGCACTTCGGTTCGAGTCAATGCTCACACAGGCTTTGGCATGGATGCGCTCCGCCACGAGATCGTCAACACTCTCGCAGGACAGGCCGTCAGCATCCGCGCCGACCTGCTGGCACTTCAGCCTAGGCATGAACAGGCGATTAAAGATGCCGCGCAATCGCTTCAGCAGACAAAGCAACTCATCGATGGATCCTCTGGCGACCGTCTACCCGACATTGAACTGCTGGCTGGGGCGATGCGTTCTGCCCTTGATGCACTTGCCTCGCTCGGCGGCCGCCTGACGCCCGACGAAGTCATCGGCAGGGTCTTCGCGACGTTTTGTGTAGGCAAGTGATGCAGGGGCCAGGGAATCGCCGCCAGGGAATAGGTTTGGCAATTCTGTCATTTCTATTCCCTACCTCCTACTCCCTAGTCCCTGCTGATATAGAATTGCTCGCTTCCACACGACATCAACCATGGCGAAACGTAAGAAGAAAAAAGAAAACCTCGCTCCGCGGATCGAGAACCGCAGAGCCAAGCGAGACTACAACCTCTCCGGTCATCTGGAGTGTGGGATTGTCCTGCAAGGCAGTGAGGTCAAGAGCGTTCGCCATTCGCGTGTCTCGATCGCGGAGGGCTACGCCGCGGTCAACCCCGAGACGATGGAGCTCTGGCTGCACAATGTAGACATCGCCTTGTACCCCCAGGCCGGTCCGCTCCAGCACGTGCCCAAGAACGCGCGAAAACTGCTGGTGCACAAGCAGCAGGTCAAGAAACTGTTTGGAGCAACGACCGCCAAGGGCGTGACGCTGATCCCGACGGCCATGTACTTCAAGGACGGTCGAGTCAAAGTTGAAATCGCGATCGCTGAGGGCAAAAGCCACTACGACAAGCGCGATGACATCAAGAAGAAAGAGATGGACCGCGAGGCGAAACGTGGGATGACGCGGAAGGTGTTGTGAGGCCTAACTGATGCCATACGCAGGCAAATGATCTGGGCAAAACACAACCCCATTCAACCTCCTATTTTTACACCCTTTGTACAAGCATTCTTTTCCAGTTAGCCCACCAAGCGATTCAATGAAATACTTTTTACGTATTGGACCGTCATCAAAATTAGCCCATGATTCTGCATCAGGGATCTTGATTGCTAGCGGCGTTCGTCTATCGGCCTCAGCACCTACATCTACTTGCCAATGCTGACCACACTTATTGCAACGGTAAAGACGCACCCATTTCTCTGAAAAATCTTCAACCAGCTCTAATTGATCTGCAAAATCATCAGCACCTGTGACCAGAGGCAAGTACTCGCCAGATCGTTGGCAATCGCATTCCATCAGCCGTACCCGTTTAGATAATTCGTGGTTTCAATTGCCTGTTATCTCTGACAAAGCATTCAATGCACGTTCGCGTGCCATTTTATGCTCCACAATCGGCTGAGGATAGTGCTCACCAAGCGTCACATCAACGGCCTGCAACTGTAGCGGCGGGCATTCCCACGGCTGATGGATGTACTTATCAGGCACGTCCTTCAACTCCGGGCACCACTTCTTGACGTACGCACCGTCAGCGTCGAACTTCTCACCCTGTGTGATCGGGTTGAAGATGCGGAAATACGGCGCAGCGTCGGCGCCGCAGCCGCCGGCCCATTGCCAGCCGAGGGTATTGCTCGCCAAGTCCGCATCGACCAGCGTGTCCCAGAACCACTTCGCGCCGTGTCGCCAATCGATCAACAGATGCTTGACGAGAAAGCTTGCGACAATCATACGGACACGGTTGTGCATCCAGCCGGTGTGCCAGAGTTCTCGCATGCCGGCGTCTACGATTGGGTAGCCAGTCTGGCCACGCTGCCATGCAGCTAGAGCAGCATGGCCGTCTTTCCCCTTGATGCTCATCCAGGGGAACTTCTCGTACTTCTCGCGCAGTGGCTTGTCCGGCGTGTGCGGAAAATGGTAGATCAGGTGATAGCCGAACTCACGCCAGAACACTTCACTGATGAAGTGGTTGATGTTCTTCTTCTCGTCCGGGCCTTGGGCCTTCTTGAGTTTCTTCGCCGCAGCGTGATAGGCCTGGCGCGGGCTGATCTCGCCGAAGTGCAGGTGAGCGGAGAGCTTGGAGGTCGCAGGCTTGGTTGGATAATCCCGGTCCACCTTGTAGGTCTCGACGGGGCCTTTCATAAAGGATTTCAGCCGCTTTGATGCACCGGCCTCGCCCGGCTCCCATGCCTCGGCCATGCCTTCGTACCACTTGATGCGCGGCAAGAGTCCAAGCGAGTCGAGTTTGTCCGACTTCGGCCACTTCCGAGGCGCGTCGAGCGACCTTGGAGCGGGCTTGGGCGCGTCAGGCTCGGGCAACGCCTCAATGAAACGTCGGAATGGCGAATAGACCTGGTAGGGCCTGCCCTGCTTCGTCTGCGCCTCCCATGGCTCGAACAACAAACCACCATTAAAGCTCTTCGTCTCGATGTTTAAATCTGCCAGGCCACGCTTAACACGTTTGTCCGACTCAATTAAATCGGGCTCATAACGACGGTTCCAGACAATGGCGTCAGCCTGACAGGCCTTTGCGAACTGCTGAAGCACCTCCAGCGGATCGCCCATCCGAAGGCTGAGGCGTGAACCGATCTTCTCGAGCGCGTCATTCAATGCGGCGAGTGATTGATGCAGCCACCATTTTGAAGCACCGCCGGGCCCCCATTGACCGTGTTCTTGCGGATGCCAGATAAAAACCGGTACAACCGCCCCACGTTCGGCCGCATGCTTCAGCGCAGGGTTGTCGGCCAGGCGCAGGTCGTTTCGAAACCAGTGAATCGTTGTGTGCATACGAGAAGCTTAGGCGCGTCCCAACTCATGGCGCAAGGCCTTGTCTAAATCAGGGAACTCAAAGATGAAGCCCGCATCCAACAGTCGTCTGGGCACAACACGAATACTGCCAAGCACAAGCGCGTTGGCGCACTCCCTGCCATAAAGAAGCTTGGGCGCAAAACCCGGCACCGGTAGAACCGTCGGCCGACGCAAGACCCGGCCCAGAGCTTTGGTGAACTGCCGATTGGTTGCAGGCTCAGGGGCGACCGCGTTAATCGGACCACTGATTTCAGGCGTATCAATGGCGTGTTCAATGATGCGTATCAGGTCCGTCAATGCAATCCAACTCATCCACTGATCACCCCTGCCCACAACGCCCCCCAGGCCGAGTTTAAACGGCAACAACATCGTGGCGAGGGCCCCGCCATCAGGGCTGAGAACAATGCCAATGCGGACATGGACGACACGAATCCCGGCCTGCCGAGCCGGATCGGCAGCAGCCTCCCATTGGACGCAGACGTCCGCGAGGAAGTCTGTCTCGGTGTTGCCCGCTGGGTCGTCCTCGGTGCGGGCATCCGTCTGGCCGGTGTCGCCGTAATACCCGATGGCCGAGGCGACGATCAGCGTTCTTGGCCCACCCTCCAGATTCGCGAGGGTCGATGC
>JBMZAP010000082.1:0-17120 GCA_049611445.1 Phycisphaeraceae bacterium
CAGCGCGGCATGGTCTGGTCGCACATGTTCTGGTTCACCACCGAGGCGGCCTTCGGCACCAACCAAAAATCCGTCCACGACCTGGCGAAATACCCGGAATTGCGTTTCCTGGACCGCTTCGACTCGCTGGTCTATATCACCTTCGCCGTGGCACTGTTCTTCCTTGGCGTCGCGCTGAACGCCCTCTTCCCGTCGCTGGGCACCTCCGGCTTCCAGATCCTGGTCTGGGGCTTCTTTATCTCAACCGTGCTGACCTACCACGGCACCTACACGATCAACTCGCTTAGCCACAAGTTCGGCAGCCAACGCTACAAGACCGGTGACGACTCGCGTAACAACTTCTGGCTCGCGCTCCTGACCCTGGGTGAGGGTTGGCACAACAACCACCACCACTACCAGTCTTCAACGCGACAAGGCTTTTACTGGTACGAGATCGATATCACGTACTACGTCCTTCGCACGATGAGCTGGACGGGATTGATCTGGGATCTGCGTGGCGTGCCCGAGAAGAAACTGTTGTCCAACCGTGTCGGCGAAGGTGCACAGTCGATTGCCGAAGCCGCGGCAGATGCCCGCCCCGACCACGTCGCGGCACCCAGGAAGAAGACCAGCATCGCCAGTACGCTCGGGCAAAAGGCCCACGACGCGACCGACAAGCTGAGCAAGAAAGCCCACGACGCCACCGACGCGCTGGGCCAGAAAGCCAGCGAAACAATCGCCCGTAAAGCCAGCGGGACGGCGTGATGCGCATTGCGATCGTCGGCACCGGCATCTCTGCCATGAGCGCGGCGCACCTGTTGCACCCCCACCACGACATCACCGTCTTCGAGAAAGCCGACTACATCGGCGGTCATACCAACACGCTCGATGTCAACATCGAAGGAAAGTCCTACCCGGTCGATACCGGCTTCATCGTCTTTAACGACTGGACCTACCCCAACTTCATCAGGCTGCTTGAAAAACTCGGTGTCGAATCACGCGCGTCAACGATGAGCTTCTCTGTCGCATGCGACAAGACAGGTCTGGAGTACAACGGCGGATCGATCACGGGTCTGTTCGCACAGAAACGCAATCTCGTCAGCCCCAAGTTCATGGGCATGCTTCGTGACATCATGCGGTTCAACAGTCTTGCGAAGCGGTTTGCTGAGCACGGTGATGATGAAACCATGATGCAGGAATTCGCTCGTCAGCACGGACTGGGCGAGATGTTTTACGACAAGTATCTGATCCCGATTGCAGCATCGATCTGGTCGGCCGACCCGCAAAAAGTCGCGCAGTTTCCAATGCGATTCATGGCTCAGTTCTTCCGTAACCATGGCATGCTCAACGTGTGGGACCGGCCGCAATGGCGCACGGTCAAGGGTGGATCGCGAACCTACATGGCCGAGTTGACTCGTCCGTTCACAGATCGCATTCGATTGAACGAGCCTGTCACTGCCGCGCGACGATTTGAAAACCAAGTCGAAATCGACACGCCGAAACAATCAGGCCAACCCTTCGACCATGTGATCTTTGGATGCCACAGTGATCAGGCCTTGGCCATTCTTGGAAGCGATGCCACCGACGATGAACGTGCCGCCTTGTCTTCGATCCCCTATCAGCCCAATCTTGCGATTCTGCATACCGATGAAAGGGCTCTGCCCAAACGCAGATCCTGTTGGGCGGCATGGAACTATCGTGTACCCGATGAAGATGGCCGGCCGGTCGTGCTGACCTACAACATGAATATCCTGCAGGGCCTGGATACGCCGAAAACGCTGTGCGTGACACTTAATGATGAAAACGGGATCGACCCCGGGAAAGTGATCGCGAAAGTGCCTTACGAGCACCCGGTCTTCGAGCCGAGCCGTAAGACAGCCCACGACCTGTTCGACAGGATCAATCACGTCAACCGGACGAGCTTCTGTGGGGCTTACTGGCGCTTTGGCTTCCACGAAGACGGCGTCGTGAGCGCACTGAACGCGGTGAAGCCGTTTGGCGTGTCGCTGTAGTTTGATTTTCAACCACAGAGACACAGAGAGCACGGAGTTCTGAATGATTGGCTCTGTGACCTCTATGACCTCTGTGTCTCTGCGGTTCAAAACGAACTAGTATTGATGGATGCACTCAGCCATCTACGAGGGTGTGGTTCGGCATCGTCGTTATGAGCCTAAGGCTCATGCGCTGCGCTATCGCATGTTCATGCTCGCGCTGGATCTGGACGAATTGGACACCGTCTTCAAAGGCGTCGGCAAGCTGTTCTGGTCGGCCAACCATTTCAACCTTGCATGCCTGCTGCGTAAGGACCACTTCGGCGACGCGAGCAAGTCCATCAAGGAGGCGGTGCTTGGGAAAGTTGAAGAAGTGTCGGGCAGCAGGCCGACCGGCCGCGTTGTCATGCTCGCACACCTGCGATACTTCGGCTACGTGATGAACCCCGCGACGTTCTTCTATTGCTACGACGAGCAAGAACGCCTCGCCGCGATCGCGGTGGAGATCCACAACACGCCATGGGGAGAGCGGCATGTATACGCCCTGCCGATAAAAGAAGATCATCGCAATAAAAGCTCACACCGCTTCCAATTCCAGAAAGCCTTTCATGTCTCGCCCTTCTTGCCCATGCAGCACGACTACGACTGGCGATTCAGCGAGCCTGGCAAGCGGTTAATGGTCAGCATGAAGAACCTCGACCAGAGCCGGCGCGTGTTCGACGCGTCGCTGAGCATGTCGGCCAGGCCGATCACCGCGGGGCGACTCAACCTGATGCTGCTGAAATACCCGCTCATCACGGTCAAAGTCATCACCGCGATCTATTGGAACGCCCTGCGACTGTGGCTCAAGCGGGTGCCCTTCGTCCCACACCCAAAATGGCAAAAAGAGGCTGAATCCGAATCAGAAAATTGAGCGAAAACGTTTACGCCTGCCTAAACTCACCCTGTTCCCGTCTTGTCAGAGCGTATCACCATGTCCAGTTCGATCATCCCCACCGCCCGAACACTGCCCGCTGTTGAACGTATCGGCCTGATTGACAGGGCCTGCAGGCGTGTCCTGCTGAGACAGCTGGACCGAATCAGAGACGCTCAGATCACGCTGCTGGAGGATGGCCAGCGTCTGACCTTTGGCCATGCCCAAGGAAATGCCCCCCGTTGCACCCTGACTGTCCATCACCCCCGTTTCTACCGGGACGCGGTACTTGGCGGACACCTCGCAGCGGCAGAGGGCTACATCCACGGCCTGTGGCACTGCGACGACCTGACCGCACTGGTCCGCGTCTTCGCACGCAACCTGTCCTTGTCGGATCAGATGGACAAACTCTCGGTCCGCCTCGGCGGAGCATTGCTCAAACTCGGACACCACTTCAATCGCAACACCCTGTCCGGAAGCAGGGACAACATCGCGGCACACTACGATCTGGGAAACGATTTTTTTGAATTACTTCTCGATCCCACGCTGTGCTACTCGTGTGCTGTCTTCGAGTCGCCAGAAGTCTCACTGATGGATGCGCAGGTGGCCAAGCTGGATCGGCTGATCGACAAGCTCGGCCTTGATGAACACCAGCACCTGCTTGAAATCGGCACCGGCTGGGGAGCTTTGGCGGTCCGTGCCGCCCAGCGCACCGGCTGCCGCGTCACCACGACCACCTTGAGCCAGCAGCAATACGACCACGCCGAGAAGCTCATCGCTGAGAACAATCTGGGCGATCAGATCAGGCTCCTGAAACGCGATTACCGCGAGCTCGATGGGCAGTACGACAAGCTTGTCAGTGTCGAGATGCTCGAGGCAGTTGGGCATCAGTTCTATGGCCAGTTCTTTGAAGCATGTGCGCGACTGCTTAAGCCGACCGGCCGAGGCGTGATCCAGACGATCACAATCCCCGATGAGCGCTATGACGCAGCCCGCAAATGTGTCGACTTCATCAAGAAATATGTCTTCCCCGGCTCGTGCATCCCATCCATCGGCATCCTGCGCGAGGCGATGGCCAACACCAGCGACCTTAAGCTCACGCACCTCGAAGAGTTCGGTACACACTACGCCACCACACTCAACCACTGGGCGGCAAACCTGCACGCAAACCGTGAACGTGTCATGGCACGCGGCTATCCAAAGGAATTGCTTCGGCTGTGGGACTTCTACCTCGCCTACTGCGAAGGCGGCTTCATTGAGCGGAACATCGGGCTTGCGCAGATCGAAGTCCGGCGAGCAGGATGTAACGATACCCCTCTTGCGCTTGAACCCATCGGGGCGATGGCATGAACGAGCCCTGGCTGTTCCTGGCATGGGCATGGGGCATCAGCGCTGTCGTTTTTGCTGGTCTCTGGTTCGTTTGCCACATGATCAAGAACGCCGGGTACGTCGATGTCGCGTGGGCGTTCTGCATCGGTGCAGGTGTCGTTGCCGCCGGCGTAGTACTTCGTGACGAGACCGGACGATCGTACTTCGTCGCCGTCATGGGCGCGGCCTGGGCGTTTCGTCTGGCCTGGCACTTGTGGCGCAGGCTCTTCGGCAAAGAAGAAGATGGACGCTACGCACACATGCGCACCGCATTTGCAAACAAAGCACCACTGGCGTTTTTCGTTTTCTTTCAGATGCAGGCGTTCTTCGTGGTGCTCTTTCTTTCACCCATGGTCGCGGCGATGAGTATCGATGGCCCAATGGGCTGGCGCGAATTACTTGCCGCAGTCATTTGGCTTGTCGCGATGCGCGGCGAGGCGATGTCGGATCATCAACTGGCTGTATTCAAGGCCAACCCAGACAACCAAGGCAAGGTCTGTAAGCAAGGCCTGTGGCGGTACTCCAGGCACCCCAACTACTTTTTTGAGTGGGTGCACTGGTTCGCCTATCTGGCGATCGGAGCAACCTTTGCCACCTCGATTGGATACGCGGCACTGGCTGGCCCTGTCGTGATGCTGGTGTTCCTCGTGTTCGTCACTGGCATTCCCTATACCGAGATGCGTGCGGTGCAAAGTAAAGGCGAGGCGTACAAGCAGTACCAGCGTGAGACGAGCGCGTTTGTTCCTTGGTTCCCGAAAAAAGCGGCGCAAGCATGAGTACACTCACGACAGCAATGGACCGTACCGAACACCAGCCGAGGGATACAGACCGCGAGGGTGGGCTGATGGGTTTGGCCGAGCGCGGGTGGATGCCCGACTGGCTGATCCGGCTTGGGATCAAGCGGCTTCTGGCACAGCGACTTGTAGAGGAAGGCCTCGGCGGAGAGCAAGCGGTGCTGGCAAAACAACAGCAACTACGCGAGCAGCTCGCGCAAGGCCCTATCGCCGTGAAGACACAGGATGCCAATCGGCAGCACTACGAGGTGCCGGCAGGTTTCTATGAACACTGCCTGGGCCATCGGCTGAAATACTCGGGCTGCTACTGGCCCGAAGGTGTCTCGACACTGGATCAAGCCGAGGACGCGGCACTGTCTCTCGTCTGCGAACGAGCCGAGCTTTCTGACGGGATGGACATCCTCGAACTGGGCTGCGGCTGGGGGTCGCTGACGCTGTGGATGGCGGAGCATTACCCGAATGCGAAAATCACTGCAGTAAGCAACTCGGCCTCGCAAAGGGCCTTTATCCTCGGCCGAGCAAGTGAGCGCGGACTCAACAACGTCAACGTGATCACGGCGGATATCAACGACTTTGAGACCGATCTACGCTTTGACCGAGCGTGCAGTATCGAGATGTTCGAGCACATGGCCAACCATCAGGAACTGATGCGCCGTGTCTCCAGCTGGCTCAAGGATGAGGGCAAGCTCTTCGTACATGTCTTCACACACAAGCGATTCACATACCTCTTCGAGGAAGAAGGCCAGAGCAACTGGATGGGCCGACACTTCTTTACGGGCGGCATCATGCCTGCTCATAGCTACCTGCCCGGCTTTGACCAGCATCTGAGTTGTGAAGCCGACTGGTTCCAGTACGGCACGCACTACCAGAAGACTGCCGAGGCATGGCTGACCAACACCGATGCAAACCGCGATGTGATCCTGCCACTTTTCGAACAGACCTATGGCAAGGCGAACGCGGCGGTCTGGCTGCAACGCTGGCGCATTTTCTACATGGCATGCGCAGAGCTCTGGGGTTACGCCAACGGCACCCAATGGGGCGTATCGCACTACCGATTTGCGAAGAATTGATTTTGCTTTGATTGAACCGCCATTGCGCCTTGGTGGTTCCAAAAAAATTTCCGCCAAAACCTGTCAACACTGGACTTACGTTCCATTGCAGCAAAAACTTTCTTCAAATTGCGGGAAAAACTATTGCACCTTGCGCGTTGTCCCGATATGGTTCGTGACAGCAACGGGCAGCGTGCCCGAGAAATGGACTCATTCATGAACACCAAGCAGCACATTACGAATTGCTTCCAACGCTTTACCAGCGTTGTGCTGCTCGGTGGTTTCTGGCACCTCGGCTCACTCATTGCCGAGCTGTGCAAAGCGGAACCCGTCGCCATTCGCGCGATGAAACCGGTCATGCCATGCCGCCACGATGATCGCGGCAAGCGCAAGGCCTAACCCCGCTACCCCACCACAACTTCGGCAGCGGCGTTAACCCCTCAGGGATTTGCGCATTTATTCGCCCTTGAGCCGTTCACTCGGCTCACTGGCATTCGGCCCGGATGGTCTGGGTCGTGATCTTTGACAAGTCGGGACGGATCAGCACCGCAACAGCCCTGGCGGTACCCCAGGGCCAAGCGACACACGGTTCGATCTCGACGCAGCGTAAGGAGGCCAGTCATGGCCAGTTTGGAAACACGGACATTCAGCATCGGCGTGCTCACGCGTCGGTT
Organism: Phycisphaeraceae bacterium; assembly: GCA_049611445.1. Classification (GTDB taxonomy): domain Bacteria; phylum Planctomycetota; class Phycisphaerae; order Phycisphaerales; family Phycisphaeraceae; genus JAHQVV01. The sequence goes on from JBMZAP010000082.1 coordinate 6,769, forward strand.
TAACGTGTCGGCCGAGTCGCTGCGCAATTGGGAACGCGCAGGGCTGATCCCCCCGGCACACCGCACCCCCGGTGGGCACCGGCGTTACGGCCAGGCCCACATCGATGCGGTCCACAACCTGCTCTACGCCCCCGCGGTCAACCTCGGCTATGTCGATAACGACAACACCGAGTTGGCCGGGGCAGAGCGTGGTGAACCGGTGCTCGTGTAAATCGAGCGATCGTTCGTGATCTACAAGCGCAGGCGCGGCACGGAAGTGCTGCGCCTGTTTTATGCGCGAAACAGGGGTTGTCTCCAGCGCGGTGTATGATGGATCAACGCACAATCAGGAGACCGACATGCCCGAGCCCTTATCCAACGACGCGATCCAATCCGCGCTGGCCGACCTGCCCGGCTGGGCGCTGGAGGACGACAAACTGAGCAAGGCCTACAAGTTCGCCGACTTCCGTGAAGCCCTGGCGTTCATCGTCCGCATCGGGCTGGAAGCCGAAACGGTCAACCACCACCCGGAACTTTGGAACGTGTATTCGTGCGTCACGGTCATGCTGAGCACGCATGACGCGGGCAACAAGGTGACGCAGAAAGACGTGGACCTTGCTAAGGCGATCGAGGGGATCGGCTGAATTGAAAAAGCCCACGCTCGTAGAACGTGGGCTTTGAATGGATCGGTTGTGTTAACGCTTACTTGCGTCGGCCGCGCTGGGGACCGGATGTGGTCTTGACCTGCTTACGCAGGGCGCGCTGCTTGCGCTCGGAGGGCTTCTCGTAGTAGGCGCGCTTCTTGATTTCCTTGGTCAGCCCTTCTTTTTCACAGAGCTTCTTAAAGCGGCGGAGCATCTGCTCAGCGGATTCACCGTTGCGAGCCTTAATACGGATTGCCATCGAGGTTGCCTTTCGTGGGCGGGATTGCGATTTCGAGCCGGGTATTGTGCCAAATTCAGCCCCTTGATGCAAGTTGGGGGCAAGGCTCAATCCAGGTGAGGGGGTCCTTTTCGGACGTTTAGGCCCGACCCAGCCGTCATAACCCCCCGTCTTTCGCGTATTTCACAGCCGAATGGCCAGTTCACCTTGGCCCTGCGGGTGCTGAATCCGAGATTGAAAGAGCACCTTCTGTGTGGGGATCGGCTCGTTGCCGGGCCGCGTGCAGACTCAACAGGACCCTGCGAATGACTTCTGCAACGCCTATATCGAGCAACCGCCGCGGATTTACACTGGTCGAAATCCTCGTCGTGGTGGTCATCCTCGGCATCCTCGCCGCGATCGTGGTCCCACAATTCTCCAATGCCGCGGAAGACTCCAAGTCCAGCGCCTTGAAGCAGGACATGTTCCGCATCCGCCAGCAGATCGAGCTCTACGCCAATCACCACAACGGCGATTACCCGACCCTGGCCAACTTCATCGATCAGATGACCCTGGTCAGCGATGTCAATGGCAATACCGCCGCGATCGGCACCGCGGGCTACAACTACGGTCCCTATCTGCCTTATATCCCCCGCAACCCGTTTACAGACACCGTCCCCATCGGCGATGGCGCGGTGGGCACCAGCGCGTGGTACTACGACGAATCGACGGGCCACATCGCACCCAACGACTCGACCGAGCACCGAACCTGGTAAGCCGTTAAGCGATATCCGAGCACGAAGTGCCAGCGAGTGACCCGCCTGCGATGGTTTGAGTCACTCGCTGACGCTTCGTGCTCTGTTTGATTCGCACCCCAAACCCGGCTCAGGCGTATAGAATTGGGCTATGACCCAGGCCCAGACCGCACCTGAATCATCTCCTGACCCCGCCAACGCCTCGACAGACGACATTGTCGTCAAGGCATTGGGGCTGACCAAGGTCTTCAAAGACTTCTGGCTGCGCGACAAAGTCCGTGCGGTGGATGCCATCGATTTTGAAATCCTCCGCGGCGAAGTCTTCGGACTGCTGGGCCCCAACGGCTCAGGTAAGTCCACCACCATCAAGATGATCCTGGGCCTCTTGCACCCGACCTCCGGCAAACTCGCGGTGTTCGGCAATCTGCCACGCGACGTGCAAACGAAAAAACGCATCGGCTACCTCCCCGAGGAAACCTACCTCTACAAGTTCCTCACGCCCGTTGAGACCCTCGAGTACTACGCCAAGCTCTTCCACCTCCCACGCGGGACACGCAAGAAGCGCATCGACATGCTGCTCGATATGGTCGGGTTGGAGCACGCCGCCAACCGCCCCGTGGGCGAATTCTCCAAGGGGATGATGCGGAAGGTCGGCCTGGCGCAGGCTTTGATCAACGACCCTGAGTTTTTGATTCTTGACGAACCCACCTCGGGCATGGACCCGATCGCAACGGACGACGTCAAGAAAGTCATCCGACAACTGCGCGACCGAGGCAAGACGATCCTGCTGTGCTCACACCTGTTGGCGGATGTGCAGGATGTCTGTGACCGCGTCGCGATGATGTACGGCGGGAAGATCCGTCGCGAGGGCGGGCTCGATGGCCTGCTCCAGGTCCAGGAAAAGACCACCATCACCACCGGCGCGCTGGCCAATATCAGCGACGAACAGATCGTCGCGGCGCTCGAGAAGCTAGGCGTGACCGATGTTGCCTTGGACCATCCTCGGCGGACACTGGAACAGGTCTTCCTCGAGATGGTGGACGAAGCACAGAAGGAAGGATTGCAGACCTTTGGCGCTCGATCCGGTCGGGATGTCGCGGCGTTCCTACAGGGCGAAGAAGACGAGGCCTCGGCCGAGCAACGTGTCGAGCAGCAGCGCGAAGTGTTGATCGAATCGCTGGTGTCTGGTGAGACTGACAAACCCGCGCCTACTGAGGCGAAAGCCCCCGTAGAGCCGGCAAAACCTGCCCCGCCTCCGCCGCCGAGCGAGACGGACAGCGTCCTGGCCGACCTCACCGGCGAGAAGCCCGCCGAACCCGAAAAACCCAAGCCGCCACCGGCCGCACCACCGAAACAACCCGACGCCAAACCCGATGCCGACGCCGGCGTCATCGATGACCTGCTCAACGGCTGATGCTCAAGCTCACCTGGAAATCCTGGCTGGCGGTGCTGCTTGGCATCCTGCTCGTCTTCGGCGGCCTCTCCGCGCTGATCTCCGCGCAGGGCCAGCCCAAGATCGCCTACTGGCTTGGCTTCGCGGGCATGGCGATCGCCGCGCTGTGGAGCTTCTTCGCCCTGGTGCACTGGCGCGATGTCCCGTGGGTCAAGCGCATCAATACCCTGGTTCTGGCAACGCTTGGGTTCGGGCTGCTGATTCTGCTGTTCCTGGCCTTGGACTGGGAGCCGGGCTGGACGACAGCGCTGTACTGCTACCTCGCGGTGCTGGGCTTCCTCGTCGGGATCAACCTCCTGCGCCTGATCCTTCGGCCGGGCCACCCGGTGCTGGGCGTTGCGCGGACGATGGTGGAAGAGTCGCTGCGTATGGGTGTCGCGCTGATCTTCATCATCGCGATGCTGGTCCTCCTGCCGATGCTGCCGTTGATCTTTGGCAGTGAAGACCGCGTGACCTATATGGTTCAGCGGTTCCTGACGTACTCGAACATGATCGTCGCGGTACTGCTGGGCTTGATGACCGTGCTGCTTGCCGCTCGGACGGTGAGCCTGGAAATCGCGACCCGGCAGATCCACATGACACTGACCAAGCCGCTGGGCCGGGCGCAGTACCTGCTCGGCAAGTGGCTGGGCATCATCCTGCTCAACGCGGTGCTGCTGTCGGTTGCGGGGATCGCCACTTATGGCTTCACGATGGCGATCGCCAAGAATCCCGCACTCAACGCGCTGGACCGGTACGCGGTAGACCGTGAAGTCCTGACCGCACGGTTGGCCAAGACACCCGACCCGATCGATACAACTTGGCAAGGCATGTACGCCAACGTGCTACGCGAAAAACAGCTCACCGACCCGACCAAGTTTGGCGATGAAGGCACGAGCTATGCCATGCTCTCTGCCGTTGCCCGCCAGGAGATCGCCGCGGAAACGCTTGGCCGGTTCTACTCGATCGATGCCGGCATGAGCCAGGACTTCCTGATCACCGGTCTGGGTTCAGCGGCCCGAGCGGCAGAGCGTTCCGTCGTCGAGGGGCAGGATCTGCTGGTGAATGAGGCAGGCCTGACGCGTGAACAGGCAACCGAATACGTCAATGCCGCAATCGGGCGTCCAAACGATCTGGACATGCAAGCAGTGCAGCAGGTCTCGACCGAGACACGCGACAAGGTCATGCGCATCCTTGAGCGCGAGGTGATCCAGCTCTCGCTGACCCCTTCGACTTCACCCAAGCCGGAGAACCTCAACTCCGAGGTCTATCTCAAAGTGAACGGACAACCCTGGCCAACCCCGCCGGCACCCACTGCCCCCGCCCCACGCACACGCCTGGTCAATGAAACCCCCAATGAGCTCCCGGTCCCCGCTGGGCTCATCAACAACGACGGGACAATGGTCCTGACGATCACCGTCCCGGAAAACCGCGAAGACGGCTTCGAGCAGGAGTCGATGCGTTTCAATTACAAAGACAACGTCATCGAAGTCTTCTACCGCGTCGGATCATTCGAAGGCAACCTGTTCCGCGCATTGGTCATTGTCTGGCTTAAGCTTGCGTTCCTCGCGATGGTCGGGCTCATGGCAGGTTCACTCCTGAGCTTCCCCGTCGCGGCGATGTTCTCGCTGATTGTCCTGGTCGCTGCAGCGGCCAGCGGTACGATCAATGAATCGCTGGACAGCTATGCCAGCGTCGCACGTAGTGACAACACCTGGGAAGTAATCACCGGCACGTTCAGCCAGTTCTTCAGCCAACTCGGTGCGGGCGATATCTATAGCGCCTTTAAGCTCTGCCTGCGTCTCATCGGCGAGGCCTTCATGCTGCTCATTCCGTCCTTCGGCGACTTCAATACCTACCAACCCCTCTCCGACGGCCACGTGATCAGCAACGGCACTGTCGGTAATGCCGCCTTCAAAATCGGCCTGATCTGGACCGGCGTCGTCGCGATCATCGGCCTGTTCCTGTTCAACAAAAAGGAAATCGCGCGGGTACAGGTCTAGGGAATCGGGAGTAGGCAATAGGCTCCCGTTGAAACACCCTTGAAACTTCCACCTGCTCGCCGACGTATGACTGATTGAAACTTCGCTAATGCCTACGATAAACAAGTACCGCCTACCAAAACCGATTCCCTATTGCCTGTTCCCTACGCCCTAAACAAATGTCTACCCGCCTGATCCAATCCGCAGCCCTGGTCTTCACCGCAGTCGGCATCCTCTGCGCGTTCCTCCTTACGCCGGTGATCAATCAGCAGCGCGTCGAACGTCAACTGACGTACGACGTCGAAGCAGGAGACGGGGCTAACCCCGCATACGCATTAGGCGCATCGCTCGGCTCGTTCCGTGGCGTACTCATCAATGTCCTCTGGCAGCGCGCCGAGCAACTCAAGACCGACGGCCGGTTCTTTGAGTCCAACAACCTTGCCGAGTACATCACCACCCTGCAACCGCGCTTTCCCGACGCGTGGGATATCCAGGCGTGGAACATGGCCTACAACATCTCGGTCAAGACCAAGACGTCCGAGGAACGCTGGGACTGGGTCAACAAGGGCATGACATTGCTGCGCGACCGCGGCATCCCCAACAACCCCAACGCCGTCGTGCTCTACCGGTCGATCGCATGGATCCTCGGCCACAAGATGACCGGGCAGACCGACGACATGCACTGGTACTACAAGGCTCGCATGGCCGAGACCTGGCAGACCCTCTTGGGCGCTCCGGACCCGGGCTGGAACTGGAAGCCAGAGTATGCAGACCCGGCAAGCAGACCCCTTGAGCAGGACTTTGACGAACTGGTACACGGCGACTGGCTCGCGACACGGCAGTTCGCAAAAATCGCCGAGATGGCCGAGACCTATCTGAAGAAGCAAGAGCGCACGGAAGGCGACTACCGGGCATCAAACTACTTCAACACGCTGAGTCCCGAAAACCTCGCCCGTTTCTACGAAGACTACCCCCGTCTCGAACAGGTCATCAGTGAGCTTGAACGACTGAAGGGGCCCCAAGGCGAAGAACTCGAGCTGGGTTTGAACAGCCGTACCCTCCGTGCGTTCGGCAAGCTGCAGATGTTCCAGGACGCGGGATACAACATCACGAGTCCCGCAGTCTTTTCGCCACAGACCCTCGGTATGGATGCCATGGTGATCTACACCTGGATTACCAAACAGCCAAAAGGCCGCATCCTCAACCTGAACCCGCGGAGCACTAAGCAGCAGATCCAACGCTACGAGCAGGCCAACCCCGGCCAAACGATCGTCGACATCGTCCCGCTGATGAACATGATGCGTGCATTGACACTCATCAACGAGTACCACATGGACCCCGCGTTCATGCTGGAAACGATGAATCGCTTCGGGCCGGTCGACTGGCGCCACCCCGCCGCTCACGCGCTGTACTGGTCTGCGCTGGGCACCCTGCGGGCCGAGGAGTGGACCCAGAACAAAGAACGCATCGACTTCATCAACGCCAACCGCAACATCATCCACAACCTCCAGCACCTGGCCCACAACGGCAAGATCAATTTCCGCCCCGAGGTCAAAGCGATGGGCGACTTCGGCAAGGAAACCATTGACCATACGCCAGACGTCCGGATGATCCCCGCGTACGACACGGCATGGGAAGAAGTCATGGCCAAGATCGAAGCGGGTGACTTCGGCGAGAAGAAGAAGACCCAGACCTTCGCCAACGGTCATGAAAACTTCCTGCAGTCTGCGGTCTACCTGTACTACTACGACGGGCAGGAAAATCGGGCACGCGACTACTTCGCCCGCGCGAAAGAAATCTATGAAAACAGTGAGCAGTCCCCCGCCGCCCGCGAGGGTCACTACGAGTTGAACCTGCCCGACTTCGCTCGCGTTCGACTGGACGACGACCTGGGCTTCCAATACGTACAGTTGATCAATGTCAGAATTCAGATGGCTTGGAAGCAGGGCTTGGCCGAACGCAGCCAAAACGTCATGAAGCGTATGCTCGATGCTGCAAAGGCCACCTACGACGACTTCCTCGAAGAGCGCCAGACCAACCAGCGTGCGGACCTGAGCGTGCAGGCGCGACAGGGATTGCCGCCGTTTGAAGACCTGGTCCTCGCACAGTTCATCGAACTGATGGCTTCAACGCAATACAGCCTGCCTCAGAAGGCCCAGACATGGCAACTCGCCCTGCCGCTACTGGCCGGCGCATCGGACGAGCGTGCATTGGTCTACGAAGCGTATGGCAGGATCATGCCCTTCCTCGAATCCCAGGCCCAACTCGAAGGCCAAACAGTCGACATCAGCGCCGCCTTCCCGCAGCCGCGCGGCTATGACCAGTGGTACCAGCAGAACATCGCCCCGCAGCAGCCCGGCCTGCCTGCACCCAATCAGCCTAGTCAGACGCAGTAGCGATCTAGACTTGGGTGACACATCTCTTGTTTATTTGTCCCCCCGAGCGTTGCCCGGCGGCGAGTTCCTGCAGCGCCTTTTCGTGTTGTTTCTGTTGTTCTTCAAAGTCATCAACAGTCAACGGGTCGGCCCTGCCGTCGAGAAAACCAACGCGGTCGTAATCGTTGTCCGGCCGGGATGCGCTCTGCTTCGCCAACGGGGTCGTGCATGAATTGATTTTGTATGCCGAGCCGAAGGAAACAGCTCCGGTACAACGGAATATGGGGCTGGCGCAAACTCAGCCGACACGGTCGGGTGCACTCGCAAAATCATTCGCTTTTGCGAGAAGGTGCGCTATAGTTCAGTTGGCAGGCGTTCGATACAAAAAATACAGCGCCAGGCGCCGAACTCATACACAGCTCCTTGGAAAGATGCAGGCGGCGGACCGCCCTTAACTCCGCCCCTGCATCGCTTTTTTACTTGCTCACAAAGACTATGATGCAACTTACGACCCTCAAGCGAGACGCATCATGCCTATCGATCTGACCTTCCTCGGACACGCCGGCTTCCTCATCAAAGACAGCCAAACGGGCAAAAGCATCTGTGTAGACCCGTTCCTCACCGGCAACCCGCTGGCCAAGCACAAGCCCGAAGACATCCAGTGCGATTACGTCGCGTTCACCCACGGCCACGAAGACCACTTCAATGAAGATGGGCTGGCGATCGCCAAGGCAAACAACGCGACCGTGATCGGTGCATACGAGCTTTGCGTCTACGTCAGCACACAGTGTGGGCACGATAATATTGACCCGGGCAACCCAGGCGGGCGTGTGCAGACCGACTTCGGCTACGTCGCGTTCACGCCGGCTTTTCACTCATCCAGCTACAAGGGACAGTACATGGGCCAACCCATGGGGCTCGTCTTCTCGATCGGCGGCGTGAAACTGTATCACTGCGGAGATACCGCGCTCTTTTCGGACATGAAGCTGATCGGGGAAGTGGCAAAGCCCGACATTGCCATGATCCCGTGCGGTGATCGGTTCACGATGGGCATTGACTTGGCGACAAAGGCAGCCGAGTTCATCAACCCCAAGTTCGCGGTGCCGATCCACTACAAGACGTTTGACGTGCTGGCTCAAAGTATCGATGGCTTGGAGCCCAGCGGCGTTGAAGTCAGAGAGATGCAGGTCGGCGAGACGTGGTCGTATCCCGGGTAAAACCCGCGATCAGCCCAACGTAGCCATAAAAAAACCACGCCTCGCTGGACGGAACCCGCGGGGCGTGGCGGAGGAGAAAAGACATTGTCATTCGGCCTGATCGGGCCTCGACGTCATTAACGCCGATTGCTTCCATGAACCTGTATCGACCAGCTCACGTTTTTCTATTCAATAGTTTACCTAAGTTTACCCATCAACTAGTCACAAGGTATGACTTTTTTACCTATCTTGTGATTTTTGTGGCTTTTTACTGCCTTATGGCTCCTGAAGACGCAGAAGCGAATCCGTGGTCTGTCGAGTGCAAACGGCGAAAATCAGATCCAAACCGATGAAAATCCGGTCCTGATGCGTTGAATCGGCGTGAAACAGGTGAATCGCAGACAGAGCCTACAACGTGTCCGTCCGTTGAAAAGCTGTCCGATAAGGCCCCAGCGGTGTTGCGCGGGGCTTTTCAAAGGCAGCGGAGGGGCCATGCGAGCCTGGCGTTGGCGGGTGCGTGTTTCGTAGCGTGGGCTAACGATCACTGATGCGAGGTTCCGACTGATGCACTCGAGCAAGCCGTCCGTGGCAAGTCGAGACACCTTTCAGGCCAGGTGACGCAGGGCCGAAGCGAGTCCGTTCGGCCTCCGCTGCTTGTCTGTCGCGTCCTGAGCCCAGGTCCGTCTGAGCGTTAGACGCCTCCTTAACAGGCGGGAGCCGGACATCCTTGCCAACCCACCCCGCCATTTATGCTTTTTCCACGTGTTTGCGTGGGTTTTATGATTTCCGCCCCAGCATCATGCGGGGGTTGACCAGCAGATTCGGCCGGTCTTTGAGTACGTTTTCCAAACGCGACGCCCAGGCCGCGCGGTCTCTGATCTTCAGGTGGTCACCCGCTCCGGCGAGGACCACTTCGCCGGACAATCCCGTCTGCTTGAGCAGGTGCTCGGGCAGTCGTACCCGCCCTGCCGAATCCATCTCGATTCGCTTTGAGTTGGCGTAGAACACTTCTTCGTATTCGAGCAGCTCGGCCGGGTCGACATCCGAGTTGCGTAAGTCGTCCGCCAGGCGCTGGTAGCCCGGCTCGGTGTAGAGGCACAAGACGTCGGCTCCGCCAAGCACGCAATACAGCACGACCGCGTCGCCCTCGCCGGTGCCCAAACCCCGCTGCAGTTCGCGGCGGATCTCGGACGGGATGGCGAGGCGGTGTTTGGCATCAATCGCGTGCTCGTAGGTGCCTGTAAAGACCAAGCGAATGCGTCTCCCGAAAGAGAGTACGACACTTTGCCACACAATGCAACACAACTAAATCCAAATATGGGATCTGAGCACCCATGACTCCCCATCAACTGCGTTGAGTCTGATAAATGCTTCATTTAAAAGCTTTTATTAGGCAAACTGGCGAATGATGATGCAAAGATCCTTCCAGAATTTTTTACACAATGACGTCCGATATCGTGCATATCTGGTGGAAAAGATATCGACTAACTGGGAATGAACTGTTGAACTTTGTCTACGCAGGGGCGGATTTATGCCGCGGGCTGTGCAAGCTGCAACTCGACCCTGAAGGCGGTTCCCTGCTCAGAGGTCTGAGCCAGTTCGATCCGCCCTCCCGCCGACTCGATGATTTCCCTGCAGATACTCAAGCCAAGCCCACTGCCTGTGTTCTCGCCATCATCCTCGCTGGCTGATCCCGGCTGCGTTCGACAGGTGACAAACGCCTCGAAGATCTGATCGCGAATCTCCTCGGGAATCCCCGGACCGGTGTCACG
>JBMZAP010000083.1:0-17021 GCA_049611445.1 Phycisphaeraceae bacterium
TGGGGACACCCAAAAAGGAAAGACATGCTTAGGTATTGTATCAGATATGGCGGCGGTGTCAAGGGGTCTTGTAGGGGAATTTCTTATTCAGTGCCGCCTGCCGCTTTTTGCAGCCGCCACAGGGCTTGATACCCACCGCTTTGGTGGCCTTTGCGATGGTGTCGCCCAGACCGGCGGAAGGCTCTCTGACCTCGACGCTGTGGATGTCAACCGATCCGTCAGCGTTGACGGTGGCGTCCAGCAGTAGATAACTGGTGTCAATCCTGACCGTTCTGCCGCCGTCTGTATTGGGTTTCACTCGCATCATGGTCGATCGATCACCACGGTTCCAGACTGGCATAGAACTTTTGTGCTAGGCCCAGTCAAGCTATAGTTGCATACTGCTTGATTGTTAATGGTATCGCCAAAGGCGAAAGACCCCGAAGCAGTGAATAAAGTCGCGGTTGCAATTGGCTGGTTAATATCAATGATCCCAACTGACGTTATCGTTGACCCGCTCAGAATTACCGTCATTCGGTAACTATGGCTTTGCGTACTCTGCAAAGATGAGCATGTCAAATCCGAGTGAAGCTGCCAAGTTCCCGACCCAACGATGTCCCGGTATTGGCAACCGCCAATGGGAGAGAAAAGCGTCAGCGTATATGTACCGTCAACATTGGTGCTTACGATTGTGACGGACTGTGTGACGCTGGCCTGCTCGCAGCAGATATTGGCATCGATTCCGGTTATTGTAGCTTCCAGGCTTGGGCATCCACAACAACAATACCTCGCCACGCTCGCCATTACGCACACTCCCCATCGACGGCGTTGACGTACTCAAAGCTATACGCCAGCCCGCCAGCCGTGACATCGAGATCGACGTACATGCGAACCACTGGATCGCCCTGCACTGCTTGGATTTCCAAGTCCGTGTTGTCGGTAAACACAGCACCATCAATGTCGATGCTGTTGCCTTGGATGCCTGTGCCGTCGTTGTTTGCCTCCAAACTGTTTAGCGCGAAGTCTGCGAGCGTCGTGCCGCTGCGCCCGCCAGTCAAGTCCTGCCATCCGGTCGAGGTGCGCTCTTGCTCCGTCCATGCGTACTTCCACTTGTTCGTGCCGTTCGCCGCGTTGCCGGTAATCTTCGCCCAAAACGTATCGGCAGTCTGATGGTTGATGTCGATGATCGCCCACTGCGTGCCGGTCGTCCCTGCAACCCACAGAATCTTAGCCGCACCAACGTGCCCGCTATCCAGTTGCGTGAGGTCGGTGTCCTTGATGTCGGCCCGGTCGTGGTACTGGTTGCGGACGTTGATCTTGCACTGAACTAAGCCAGTAACGACTGCCCTGCCCACATCTCCGCTGGCAATGGGCTCAAGAGCGATTGCGAACCGGCCCTCGTGCGTGCCTGCCGCTGGCGTCTCGCCTTGCATATAAACGCGAGTGGCGAACTCTGAGTCGTTGTCGGCCTGAGTGATACCAACGTCGCCAAGGCCCAAGACGCCAAACTGCCCAACGTCCGATCCGTTGTTGACGACGAGGATGCCAGGCTCTCCAAACTCATCGAGCGTATGCGGAATAACATTGAGTGAGCGAGAGCGATTTTGCCTCGCCGCGTCAATGATCGCGTTCCACATTGGCGCGCTGTTCGGGTGTGACTGCCCGACCGTGATGTGAGGAAATTCGCTACTCAAAGTCCTAGCCCGCTAAATGCACCTGACTCGTGAACCTCGGCAACGTAGACGCCCAGCGCGTCAGCGCCCATTGCGTTCTTCAAGGCGTCAGGCTTTTTCTTCCACCGAACCCAAACGTAATCCCACCCATTGAAGGCGACCCCGGCAATGCCAGCAACCGTTTGCCCGGTGCGGTTCTCGTTTCGTCCAAACTTGAAGTTGAGTGTAAACTCATCGTCGCCCGTTCTGCTGCCGGTCAAGCCCATGAACAAAACTTCATCTGCCGCCCAGCCCTCAAAGGTTGCGTTATTGACCTTGTAGACCAAATCTGAAACTGTTGAGAGGTAGGCGTTCGTCACCGCAGATGCAGCCTTCTTCGTTTCGATAGAGAACTCAAGCGAGGGTTTCGCAGGAACAGTGACACCCTTGACTTCCTTGCCGTCAAAGTTGATCGCCTCGCCAACGTCAGGAGCGTCAGCGCCATACTTAGTTTGTGACAGCGCATAATTCCGATGGAACGACCCGCCGCCAATCGTGAAGCTGTAGTTCAGCCCCGATGATGGCTGACCACCTCGCAGGCTCCATGTGACGACGACTCGCCAGTCTGACGTTGATCCGCCGTCAGGACCGACGATCTCCTCGGCCTGCGTGTTGTTACTGTCTCGCGGCAGGGAGCTTATGTAGGTTGGGCAATTCACTGCATCAGCGTGGACCGCAGCAATAGCAAGCGCCTCGGTCGCATACCCGAAGGCGTAGAACTCTCGCTTGATCTGGCGGTTACTGCCCGACCGCCCCATTGCGCTTTCAACGATTGACATTACGCAGTCACTCCAAAGATGAGCAGAAGCTCGTTTAGTGTATCAACAGATTTCTTGAGGAATCGGTTGGCTTCCTCTTGCAGTTGCTCGGCCTTTGGCTGAGCCTGCCCGCCACGGAACGCGAGAATCTGCCGGATGTCTGTCGCGCCTGCGACCCGACTTTGCGCGGCCTCTTTGCCCTGCCTGGCGATCTTGCCACGCAAGTTGAATAGCTCGTTGATCTTCTCGATTTGCTTCTCGTCGCCAGCGGCATCACGAAGCGCGTTCTTGCGTTGAAGCTCAAGCTGAGCCAGCGTGCGTTGCAGCCCTTCTGGAACCTCAAAGTCAATACGGAGCTTATCGATATCATCTTGAAGCGACTGCAACTCCGCAGCACGCTCCTCTGCCGCTTTCGCTTCCTCGTCAGCCCTCTCTTTGGCGTTGCTCATGCGAAGCTGCTGCAACTGCGTCTCGTAAAGCGCCTCGTTGGTGGCAAATTGCTTGGCATAGAACTCACGCACGGACGACTCTTTCTTGGCATTGCCCTCGACCGCCGCGAGCGCATTGTCTCGCTGCTCCCGAATGTCGTCGGCCCTACGCTTAGCCTGTTCAAACAGGCCAGCCTCCTCACGCTGGTTCGCATCTTCAATGCCTTGGATGCGAGCGTCGATTAACTGCTGTTCCAGAGACTTCCTAGCCTCGACCGCAGTGCGGTATGCCTGCGCCTCGACCACGCCACGCTCAGCCATCGCCTTTGCGTTGATGTCTGCAATCTCGCCATCCGTCGCTCCACGAGCCCTTGCTGCCGACTCCTCGACCTTGCGGCGATGCTCGATCAATGCAATCTCTTGGGCCGCACCCTCTTTCGACGCTTGGATACGCAACTGAGCAATCTCCGATGCGTTGCGCACCCTTGCCTCGTGCAACTCCCTTGCAAGCTGCACCTCTTGGTTGTGCCGCTGCTGAGCGTGCGTGGCCTTCATCGTATTGATTTTTTCGCTATTGCGGATCGCGTTTTGAAGCTCCTCCTGCTGGCGAGCCTTTAGCTCCATGCGGGCCTGGCGACCCTGCGGACCTTGATCTGCGTCGAGGTCTTTAAGCTGCTGCTTGTGCATATCCCGCAGCTTCTCAATATCCTTGTTGTTTGCGATCTCGTCCTGAATCTCTCGCTTCTGCTTCGTGCGAAGGGCGACCCGCTCTCGCTGCGCGCTGTTGGTGATGCCCTCGATCCGCGCGTCCTGCAACTCACGCTGAACGCTAAGCAAATCCTCTTTCGACTTTTCCGCGTCAGCCTTGGCCTGAGTCCGAACCTCTTTCTGCTTTCGCTCAAGCTCAGTGGGGTTGCCCCAAAGGATTGCCCAGCCGTCTTTGGCGTCTTTCCACAAGCCGCCCAATTTCGATACGGTGGCTTTAGTTGCGTCAATCAATCCAGACATTGATCTGCCGTATTCTTGAAGGAATATTTGCAGAGGCTTGGTATCTCCCATCGTGTCCATCGCCTTTTTCCAGCTAGACGACACTCGCTCGGACACTTTGGAAAAGAAGTTTAGCTCATCGGCGATCTTGTAGATAATCACAGCTAACATCGCAACGCCCGCCACGACTAAGGCAAGACCCGCAAGCATGGCGGTGCTGGCCGCAGCGAACGCAGCCATGCCCGCCGCAGCCCACCTTGCAGCGAACCCAAGGATACGGAATCGCTTGCCGAGTAGGGCGGTCTTAATCGCCATCTTGTCCATTTGGCTCAAGCCGCTGCGCGTGACGATTCGGCCAGTGCCCGTCATGCTTTTGGTCGTGGTCATCTGGTATGCAACGAGCCACTTGTTTGCAAACTTCGTTCGCTCACCCAAAAGCCTGAACTGCTTGCGAAGGAAGATGATTGCAACGGCGAGCGCCGCAACCGCAATGGCAGTTGACCCGCTGATTGCAGGAACCGAGCCAAGCACCGTGGATAGCGCGACAGTAAACAAGGTCAACTTGCCCATGACGCTGACAACGCCAATCAAGCCAGCCCTGACAAGTCCAAGCGTTGCCACTGATTTCTTGAGGGATGCGTCGAACCCGGCCCATCGCAGGCCCGTCTGCGCGGCCATGATCCCAAGACCCTGTAGCTGAGACTTCGCAAAGGCGAGTTGAGCCGAGACGCTTGCTGTCTCCATCTTGACCATCTTGGCCCAGCCTGAGTAGGCAGTGGCAGTGGCCGACACGACGGCGATAGCGAGTCCGAGGGCGGTCGCAGCAGCAGCCGTACCAACGAGCGCCACGCCAGCGGCGAGCGTCCCTACAGCGATCACGCCGAACGCCACGGTCAGGGCGGGGGCGTGGGTCGCAATCGTCTCAAAGCCGCGAGCCATGTTTGCGAACGTGGCGATCACCGGACGAAGGATAGGCAGGAGAGCCTGGCCCACAGCAACTGTAAAGTCTCGCACCGCGCTCGTCGCCGCCCGCAAAGCACCTGAGAACGTGGCAAGCTCTGTGACAGCCTTGCCAATCGCCCCCTGCTTGCTCATGGTGCGCTCGATGATGTCCATACGAGCGATGACCTTCTGAAATTCAGCCGCCGACTCAGTGGTAATGTCGAGCCCCTTGGCGGCAAACTCTGCGTCAAGGGCGGCTGCTTTCAGGTTGATACCAAAGCGGTCCAGCACTTCGGGCGATCCTGACAAGGCTGAGATGAATCGCTGCAAAGCCTCGGTAGAGTCCATACCCTGAAATGCCGCGAAGTCACGGCTTAGCTGGGTCATCCTCTGGCTGAACGCGATCTGATCCTGCTCGCTATTAACGATCTCCGCGAAGAATGACTTGAACGTGACAAGCGTATCCTCGACAGCGAATCGAGAGTCACCGATGCTCACGGCAAGCTCACGAGCGAACTTCCTCGCCTCGTCAGACGCATCTCGGAACACTGCGTCAAGACGCCTGCCCACCAGTTCGACGCGGTTGGCAGCAGCCGCAGCCTTGGACAGTGCAACCACGCCAGCGCCGCCGATGGCCGCAAGCGTAGCCCCGACCTTTACCGCAGATCGAGCAAACTTGTCGAGCTTGTTGCGAATCTGCGCGAGAGACTTCTCCATCTCGCCAGCTTCAAGCGACATTCGGACAAAGGTTTCACCGGCTTTAATAGCACTTGCTGACGGCATGTTATTTTCTCACCATGTCCTTGAACATCTGCGGATACTTCTCGCCGCCCTTATTTGCCGCTGGCCCCATGAACTCTCGCTCTGGATACTCACGACGCTTGGGCAGCAAAACCATCATGTGACCGGGATAGCGATTCGACGGGAATGGTTCCTGGCCCTTCTCCCACTTGACATTCTTGCGAATAGCCTTTTCAGCGATTGGAACCCGCTTGGAGGGTGCCATGATATAGCCGCTAACCTCATTGATGCGGGCGGCGTTATTCGGGGTGTTTCGCCTAAGAGGGCCAATGATGACGGATGCGTCATCATCAAGAACCTTGAAGCGAATCGAATTACGAAGAAAGCCGAGGCGACTCTTTGGAGGGTTGCCCGGCTTGCTCGGCTTGCCGAACTTTCCGACCTTGCGGATAGACCGCTCGGAGATTCGCCTGACTAGGCCACCAACTTTGAACAACACCCGTCGCTTGGCATGGTTGACCTTGCCAAGAACGCGACGGTTTGTTGATACATGCTTTGCGGCGACCTTAATGAACGGCATCAAGCACCCCTCCCGCTGTTACCGGCAAGCTGCTTGAGAACCGAGATGTTGTCGGCTTTAACCACTGTGCCGCCAGAAGTAGATTTGGTGTATGGATTGTAGTGATCCAATGGAACCCGCTTCTTGTAGTGTGCGTTATGGATCAAGCCCATGACGCCCGATGTGTGGTTCCAGTGAAGTCGATCACCTAGCTCGACCTTGCCGTCCATCATCCACATGATCTCACGCAGGGTGAGTCCAGGTGTGAGAGGGTTTATTCCGACGTATCCGGCTGCTCGCCAGATTTCTCGGTATATTCGCTCTCCAACGCTTTCACCATGTCCTCTATGTCGATCCCCTCGACTTGAGCCATCGCCCTGTCCAGAAGAATCTCGCTGGCCTCCCTCGACTTCCGAAGCACCGCTTTCAGCGTTGCTCGACGCTTCGGGTCGGGGAAAAAATCACAGACGCCCTCCACCAACGCTTCTGCCGCCGACAGAAGGGCGTCACCGTACAGGGCTTTCGCAAAGCCTGTCTCATCCATGCCTCGCTCTTTAACCTGATCTTCGCAGACCAGCCAGAGCGTATCGACTAGCCGGATCGGGTCGCCGATAATCGATTCGAACACTTCCATGCCACCCTCAAACATATTGAGGATGTCAAGGTCGTGCTGCTTGAGTTTCTTGACCGTAAGAATGTCAATAAAGATTTTCCATTCGCGGTCTTGGGCGTCTGTGAAATTAGCCATCTCATTCACTCCTTAGTGGTTGGATTAGGTGGATTCGGTGTACCAGTTAGGTGCGTTGGTCGAAGTCGTCACCGGGGCCAAGGCCAGGGAAACGCTCGCCGTGACCACATCTTCCAGCGGCTCGTTACGCGAGAAGTTGGAAACGTGGTAGAAGGCAACCAAGCCCTGCGTGGCGTTGGCGTTGATGTCGCCGTCCATGATCGCCATAGGGATCGTGGTCTTGTTCAGGAAGGCGTCTTTGAGTGCCGTGAAGTTGGCATCAGCGCCGCCCTGATCCCACAGCATCTCAAACTCAACACCACCGTCGCCGAGCGTCGGGATGTTGCCGCGCCAGCCAACGCCAGCACGAGTTGAGGCGTCAGCCGTGGATCGCTCAAGGTTGAGCGTCAGGTCGCCCTTCACGTTGTCAATTTCGGTCCAGACCGCGGCATCAATCGTCGCGTCTTGGGTATCGGCCAACGAAGTTGTCCGGTACAGTTTGCAGCTTTCGCCAGTGATGGTAGCCATCGATAAATCTCCGTTACGGGGTTGTTAGTAGGTAAGTAACGCTTATGACGCTTCGGAATTGCTGTGACGCATACAGAACGTCACCGTCATAGATGGGGTCAACTTCCGTCCTTAGCCACGAGGCTCGCTTGGTGTTCACCGTGTAAGACTCGCTTCTCAAGCGGTCTGCGATCTCCTCCGTAAGCTCGACAAGCCCTGACACCGCATCAGTGTCAACCGAGCCCGTTGATGTCTGAACATTCTTTAGCACCGCAACGCCAATCGTAATTTCGTTCTTGCACTTGTTGCGGGCAATCGGATCGATCTCTTGCTTGAGCGGGACACACTTGACAAGGACCGCATCTTCCATGTCGTCCATGTTGTATTCAATGAGCGCCATCGCCGAAACGGTGAACGTGTCGGACAGTGTGTATGAGCCGCCGTTAATCCTGCTGGCAACAGCGTCAGCTAAGTCGAATACATCGCTCATTCTGAGTCTCCTACCTCTTTGGTATGGATTCTCAGGACTGTTCTATTTACATTCTCTGCATATCGCCAAACCTCGCCACCGGCAATGGGCATGGCGCGGTATATCTTGCCGCCATAGTCGATCTCGTCACCGCGCTTGGGCTCAACCACGATGCCGTTGATCTTGTAGTCAGCCGCCGTGATGAGGAAGTCGGCAATGTTCGTGCGAACCGTCACGCCGTTCATGCCTTCAACGTCGGCCATCGTCTTGCCGATACGCATGGACACGCTAGGCGTCTCGTCGTCGTCGCGGCGAATAGAGCCCGACTCCGACAGGTATGCTTTCATGTTGGCCGAGAGCCAGGCGAGGCTGGTGGACATGATGCTCACGACAGCACCTCCATCTCGTCATACTCCCGCCAAATCTTAGCGAGCTTGCCCATCTCGATATCAGCTTCAACACCATTGACGGACATGAGCTTCATAGCCTCAAAGAACGGGTCTTTTGGCTTGCCGAGGCAGGCGTCACGCAGCCTGCCCTTGATATGCAGGATGCGGGTGTCATCATCGAACTGGCACCAAGTTTGGTCTACATTGTTCCACTTGCGGCACATCAGGTCATGGCAGTGAGCAATGTCCTGCCCCTTACCGTGGGTGATGAGCCACATGAACGAGGCCTGGTTCGCGCCACCAAACTTGCGAGCGCCGTGGTTGGCAAGCTCGCGGTGCTTCATCAAAAGCGCGTCACGCTCGACCCATGCGTCCATGAAGGCGCGGGAGCGGTCATTGCAAGTCACGAACACGACGCCGCTGTTGACCGGCAGACGGCCCGGTCGCCATGTCCATCCGATATCAAACTTAGTCTCAAACGCCTCGTCCAGCGGACCAAGTACGAGCGTATCGGCGTCCATGAGGACAACCTCTGTGCCATCTGGCTCGGCGTGGATCGCGGTTCGCCACACCTTCAACTTCTCGTGGTTGTCGGTGTAATGCCGCATCAGGCCGGGCTGCTCTGCGGGCACTTCTGTAATGATCTCATCGAACGCTTCGACTTCCCATGCGTTAGCTCCGACCGATAGCCTCAGCGCGCGCGCCAGACGACTAAACACAGGGTCGCCGAAGTGATTACAGATAACTTTCATCGCTCTAGCCTCCATCCAAACAGAGCTTCATTAAGCTCCGCTGCTTCCTCGTTGTTAATGACGCGATCACGATACTCTTGATGATCGACATATTGCTTCCATCGCTCGTCCACGCCCTCAATCGATCCGAATGACGAGCCTCTGTTGTATGCGACTGACTCGACGGGCCAGTCAGCAGTTTGACGCCACTGATTATACAAAACGATCTCAGCGCCACCCATCAATCGAGTTATCCCCAACGCCTCTTTTGCGTGGGCGATCCATGTCGATACGCCCCATCCCTTATTGGCCTTGAGGCGTGACGCCATGCAGTTGTAAACGTCTCGGACGAACAGTACGGCCCGGCAGGGGAGCGTCCACGAGTGGCCTGGCGCTCGATTCTCAAAGTTGGCCGTCTCCCACGCGCCGTGAGGAACGGGATCAAACGTCTCGCCGACCATCGTGCCGTCGTGATAAAGGAATGACTGCGAAGGCGTGCGATCTTGAACGTAGTTGTGATGGACGCAATAGCCCATGCGACCACCGATCAGCCACTCAATGTAGGCGTGGTGTCCGCTTCGGCTCATTGCCAAAACCTGCAATTCAGGTTTTACCATCACACAACTCAAATTTCTTCCTCCCAATCAATCGGCTCGACGTACTTGAAGAACGCGGGCGAGTCATCTGGCCCAAAATCTTCAATCAGTTCAAAGCGATCATTGAATCGGTCGATGAACGCAGCCTGCTCCAAGTAAAGCTCGCCCTTGGGGTCGTCGCCGAACTTGCGGTAGAACCCAAAGTCCAGCAGGCCAACCGTTGTCACGCCTGGAATCCACGATGGGCCAAACGCCTTGAGAGCGCCATAGAACGGCCCTTCTCGCTTCGCTGCGTCGAGCAGCCAAATCTCGATGGGATGTCCACACCACACGGCACGCTCAATCCAGCCTTGGTAGGTCTTGAGGTCAAAGCCATTGCAGTGCGGCGTTGCGAAGTCTCGGAAGATGGGCTCAAGGTTCTGGTTCTCGATCACGTTCACATGACCGAACTTAGCCTTGAACACTTCCTCGCGGTTCGCCTTCCACTTGTCGTAAACGCAAAGGGGTCGGTCGTAGCCCGCGAGGGATAGCCCATCTGCTAGTGCGGCGGTGCCGCCGCCCAGCCATGCACCACACTCCACCGCGTACCCGGCACCGGACCAACTGGAACCAAGCTCCGTGAGATACATGCGAACCTCGTCTGAGAGCATGGTCGGAATGTTGCCGTGTAAATGCATAATAGCCTCCTAAAAGGCAGTGGCCCGCTTGAGCAAGCCACTACTTGAGTTGTTACGAGCTAACGCCAGTCGGGACTGGACGCTGGACATTCAGGTCAACCTTGACGTTCTCATCGGAAGTCGTGGCTGCTGCGTCGGCCATGCCGAGGTAGAAGTCGCCAGCCGCGATGGTGTCGTCAGCGGTCAGTGCCGTGTTAGCCGATGCGTCCCAATAGACCGGATCGCCCTTGGCGAAAGTCTTGGACGAGCAGACGACCTTGAACACGCCAGAGACGTACTCTGCGCCAAGCTCGGAAGCGGCGATGTCGTTGACGGCAACGCCGACTTGACCATCTTCACGCTCACGAATTTCACCGGCACTCACGCCGGAACCGGGGGTGTAATCACGGACATCTGCGCTGCCCTGATACAAAATTGCTTCGATTGTTTGTGCCATGATTGGCTCTCCGTTTGAAGTTTGCTATTGAAAAAGAACGGCGGGCCACCGAGTCACTGAGTGACCCGCCGCAGGAGGAAGGTCATTAAGCCGTGGACTTAACGCCGCCGAGGTGGTTTTGCTTGGTCACGCCGAAGTCAGCGTAACCACGCATCTGAATACCGAGGGTGTTGAAGTCGGCATCAGCCGTTTCGATGGTCGGATTCGGGTTGCCGTTCAGGGCAGCAACTTCGATGACCGGGATGTCCTGCGGGTTGCCCAGCAGGTACCAGGTGGTTGCGCTGTAAGCGCCGCCGAGGGTCGAGTCGTTGAGGTAGCTCGACCGGACAACGCGGAACTTGCCAGCGTGCGGGTTGCTGTTGGGCAGCGGGGTATCCGCAGTGGTGGTCACATCGACGTTGACAGTGTTCATCAACTGGCTTGCCGTGACGTTGAGTGCGTTCGGAACCAGCAGGATCGAAGGCATCAGGCCGAGAGGCGAGCCGGTAGCACCGTCAGCGTTCTCAGGCGACTTCTGATCGAGGAACGCCAACTCAGCGGTGGTCAGACCGCCGATGGAGAGGGCATTGCTCGTTTCAAGGTTGTTGCGGCCTGCGGTGAAGAACGAGGTGTTGTCCAAGAACTCAGTCCAGAACACCTTGTTCGCCTTGAGAGCAGCACCACGACCCAGCTTGGAAGGAACGGCAGTCAGAGCGCCGAGATCGTCGTTGATCTGATCTTGGCGGGTAATTGCCATCATCTTTGCGTAGGTCTTGGCCTGGTTCGTGAACGACTCGTCGCTCAGCGTTCCGTGCTTGATCTCGCCGCCAGCGCCGACTTCCTCGTATTCCAGATCGCCGACGAGGTTGTAGGATGTGACCTGCTTGAAGTCGCTCACGTTGCGGATCGTGGAGATTTCACGCCATGAGGATTCGACTGCGTTGTAGCCTTGCAGGAGGAACTTGTTGGCGGTGTTGCTCAGAACATCGGTGATGCTCAGAGTCGAGAAACCGCCCGATGCTTGGATGCCCTGCGAGAAGGCAGCTTGCAGGATGCCACGGTTGTCGCGGCGGAAGCTAGGCGAACCGGCATAGCCGTTTGCCTGTGCAGCCTCGACCAGAAGCTCTTGCAGACCGATGCGACCCTTGTAGCGGCTATGAGCAGCTTGCAGAGTCTTTTCATCGAAGTGGCTCTCAACGTCCTTGAGGTTGCCAGCCATGCAGACGGCAGCGGTCAGGACATCAGAGTCAACTTCCTTGCGGCCTGCGCCAACATTGATGTTGGGAGCAGATGGGCGAGCGGCACGCAGAACTTCAAGCTCGGTGCGGGTTTCGTCCCAATCGTTGTCGATGGCCTTTGCCATGATTTCGGGGTGGTCGGCAGCAACCTTCTTGATTGCTTCGACACGCTTGATGCCAGCCTTGTATTCAGCGAGAGCCGCCTTCACATCGAACTGGTCGTCGCTGTCATCAGCCTGAACGCTAACAGCGTCATCGCTGTCGTCGCTCGCCTGAACGTCCTGCAACTTTTCGTAAGTTGCCTTGAGATTCTTGACAGCATCATCGCTCAGCGATTCGATGTCAAGACCCTGTGCCTTAAGCCATGCTTCAAAGCCCATTGTGATAGTCTCCGGTTGGAATTGTTGGTTGTTTGCTGCGACCTTCGCAGCGGTGTTGTCGTCCGCTCCGAGCGCAACGAAGGAAATCTCTTTAAGCGTGGACTTTCGTGCCACGAGAACCGGGCCGGTAAAGGTACGGCCATTAACTTCTACCTTCTCTCCTCGGCCAACTTCGATCATGCGATCAATGCTAGCCCCAATGCTCGCCTGCCAAGGGAATCCATTGGCGCTTGAGTTCATCACCTCGTCGGCGTAGGCGTTCGCTCCGCTGACCACGCCGGTTGCACGAATCGTGCCTCCGCTGATCTTGATGGAGTCGGTGTGGCCCACGACCTGCGCCGGGTTGTGATCTTTCAAGATGGGCCGGGACTTAGCCGAAACCTTCATGCCGCTAAGGTCTACCACGACTGGCATACCAAAGCCGACATTCATCTTGCCGCCTGTGTAGCCCGTCATGCTAAATCGCTTTAGCGGATTATCGCCGTCTCCTTCGGCGGCGGTAAACTCGATGGGCTCTGCGTTCGCCTCAAGGAACTGAACGGTCGAGGGGTCGTCACTGGCTTTGATGTAATGCTTACTTTTCATCTGGCTCCACTTCTGCTTCTTCTTCTTGTTCTTCTTCCTCCTGATCTGGCTCGGCAGGCTGAGCCGGGGTGGTGCCGAACATCGACTCGCGTAGGAGCTTGCGATATTCGTCCACCGACACACCCAGCGCCTTCGCCTGCTTGTCCTGCTGTTCCTCCCAATCCTGGCCCTTGGAGGCATAGAGATCGGGGTAGGTCAGCGCGCCCGTCTTGAGCATCGTCTCCTCACCCTTCGATTCTTTGGCGGGATCGACATGCTTAAAGCCATCCCAATGCCAGCCGTGAGGGATCAGGTCGGCATCGACCTGACGCATCTCACGCGGCAATAAGCCTTCAATTAAAGCCGCTTCGTCCAACCATGCGCGCCACAGGTGATCTAAGACCACACCATTGATTTCATGGCGATCTACATGGATCGCTCTATAGTATGTTTGGTGGTCTAGGCGACCGGACGCATAATTGTAGTCGGCGGAATTGCCAGCGGCTACATTGAAAGGCATGTTAAGGCAGCGAGCGATCTCATTGAGAATCTTGTCTCTGAACTCGCCGTAAGTGCTTGTGGGCTGCTCCGCTCGCAGTTGCTCCATCTTCCAGCCTGCGGGCATAGAAGTGAACATCCCGCGAACCACCTCAAAGGTGTCCAGCGGGTCGATGTCATAGCCATCCTCATCTGCGGCGGCATCAGTGAATAAGATGCCCGCTAGGTCAGCCGCAATTTCTGCCGCAGTGACCACAGCGAGCGTGTAACGCCGCAACATCGCAAATAGCGGTAATGCTGGCGTGATATCAGGTGCCCCGCGCAACTGGCCTGGTCGTCGAGATTTGAAGTAGTGAATTACCTGTTGCGCGGGGATGTTCTTGTAGGAGTATCGGTAGCCATTCAAGCCGCCCGGATGCTCGGTGAGCATGGAGTATGAGGTCGGGTTGCCCCATGCGTCATAGATGATGCCGTCCGACTCGCTGCGATCCCATCGGTAAGACGGGTCGCTAAACTGCTCTGCCTCGACGCACCGCAGATCAAGCTGGACAGGGTTTCGCAGCGTGGGGTTGGTGCCAAGCACGAAAAACCCCTCGCCGTCCCGCGTCTTGGTCATGCGGAGCGTGTGGAGCTTTTTCGTGAGGTGGATTTCATTAGCCCACGCCGCAAACGCGCGTTCAACGCGGACGTTGGCTGCGCGATCCTCGGTCTTGAGTTGCAGTCGCGGGCCTGTGCCGATGGTGTCGGTCGCCAGCGTCTCAACAATGCCCGCAGCAAAGCTGTTGTTCGCACACTCATATCTTGCTCGGTTTCGCAGCTTCTCGCGGACCAGCGGTGTAAGGGCAGCGCCAGAGCTAAGCGCGTCGGCCTGAGCCCAATGCTTCTCATTGCCCGCATGGGTCTGAGCAGCATCATATTTCGCCGCAATCGCCTTGTGGTGATCGCGTGGCGCTTCGTGTACCGACTTGTTATTGATGGATTTCAGCAATTACTGGCCCAATGCGCTTGACATCTTGGCACGAACGACGCGGAGGCCAAAGCCCTTGGCCCGCGATGCGTCACGGTTGTTGAGGTATCGATCAGCCTCGATCTGCTCAGAGAGCGAGTGCTGCTCAAATTCACCTTCATCGGACTTAGCCTTCTTGGGGCCAGCCGCATTTGTCTGGATTTGTGTCGATAAGTCTGCCATGATTACACCATAGAAGGTCTTTCGCGGTTGTAAAGGGGCTATTTTCTACGTTGTGGAACCTAGTTGCATTTTTTATATTATACCCAAACCTTCTTGAAATTGCAACCGCAGTCCTTACACTTGTAGTAACGCACAGGGGTGGCCGTTCGCGTCACCTTCACCTTGTCGCTGCGGCAGTTGTCGCACCTAACGACATGGTGTACCCCACTTTCCGGCTCTGGATCGGGCTCTGCCACAAGGTGAACCACCCACGGCTTGCCGCAGTGTCGGCAGAACCTCTGATTACCAACTGTCTTGGTGTCGTTGCACCCGCACCGACTGCACGGCTTAGGACTACCGACCACCTTGTCTCCTGATGACTTCTGATAAATAGCCATGTCAACCTCGCTTCCTGTTTTGTATGTCAGACAGTTTGATACGCTTTTTCTTCGCGGGCTTGTCTACCGCGTGGCCTGTGGCCTGGATTCCAGCTATAGATGCCGCCACCGCGCTCATTACGCAGGTGTCGAACCAGTGGTTGTCTCGCCCGGCCACTGGCGGCTTAAATTCAATCAGGTCGCGCCCATAGCCCGACGTTCGGACGAATGGCTCGGCCTTGATATGCTCGGCGAACTGCCGGTGGTGGGCGATGCTGGCCTTGTAGAGCGAGAGGTCGCCAAACCCGCCCATTGGAACCGCGAGCTTGCGGTTGAGCAGCGTTTTCCAGACGTTCGTGTCGTATAGCACATACCGAACACCCTCACCCTTGGACTGCCTGCGTCTCCACGAGTGGCCCATCACCTCGCCGACCTCCTTCTTCCACTCGTCAATCGGCATCTGGCCCGCCTTGATACCCCGACCGTGGGATGGGCTGATGCTGGCGGCGTGCGCGGAGTCTCGACAAGCCTTGTAGACGGTCGTTTTGCTGTCACCCCAGCCCGCGTCCACCATGCCGTGAGCGATCCGCATGGAGTCTCCGCTGACCGTGGGCCATTCTTTTCCCCATAAATATCCAATACAGTCGATGAGCCCGGAGTAGATCGCGCCGTTCGTGTCCGTGCCGGGGTACTCCTCAGACAGCTTCCTCTTGAGACTACGGAGCGTGAACTGCCTCACGCCCTGATCCGGCCATGTCCCGTAGTCGATGATCTGACCGCCAAAGCCGTTCTGCCACGCAGACACCGACCAATACAGAGCCTCGCCCTGAACGTCGATAGCCGCCGTGACATGCGTGCAGCCGGGGGGCACAATGCCGCGAGCCACGCCTGATACCTTGGACGCGATCTCGTCTGCCGTCAGGAACCCCTCGTCAGAGAAGTCGGTGGCCTGCGGATCGTTCTGGTACTCAGCCCAAAACGCCAGTTCATCCCGAAAGAACAGGTGCATCGCGTGCTGGATCGCCGATACCTCAGTGTTCTTTTTTCGCTCAGACCATGACGCCTCCGCGCCAGCGTCGAGTATTTTGCGATTTTTCTCATAATACTCGTTGCTAAGGGTGAAGTCGGGCGGTTGGCGCAACATATCCTGCTCGTACACCTCGCGGTACTTCTCCCACGCGCCGAGGTCTTTGGGCATCGATTTGAGCAGCTTGGTACGCTCCCCGCGCCACTCCTTACTCGTCTTATTGTCGAGTATGCGGTCCACCATGTCGCCGGGCTGGATGACCGTACAGGGCATCATGGCTGAGATGGACTTGCCCGGCCCGGCCATGCCAAGCACCGCGCCCATGATAAGCCGAAGGCGCGTCTCGTTCTGGCTGGGGCTCGCCGCGCTCGCGTCCGTCTGCGGGTCGTCAATGAGAACCAGGTCAGGACGCAGGCTCTCGTTGTTGGCGGTCGTGACCAGCGATCCACGGATGCCGTCACCCGTCAAGCCCGACACGCCGATGATCGAGCCAGAGGTCGCGGCAGCAATGCCCTCGGCATACTGCGGGTGATTCTCAGGGAATGGAACAGTGGGCAGGGCCACGCGGTCCTTGCTCCACTCGATCATCGTGCTGACGCCTTGGCATGTCTGCCCGCTGGCTCGGTTGGCAACGCCCCCAAGCTCGCGGATCGCGTGCGTGATCTCTGGAAAGTCATCGGCGAGCAGGGGGTTGAACCTGAACGCCGTTTTAATCGAGTCGAGGGAGTCGTGGGCCTTGCCGATGTTGGCCCCGATGATGAAGATGTAGCGGGCGAGCGAGTGGCAGATCGCCCATCGGGACGCTGCGCGGACCAGTGATGTCTTACCTGAACCGCGAGGCATGGCGAACGCGAACAGGGCTCCGTGCTGCACGGTTTCCTCGATACGCGCGATGGCTGTCAGGTGATCGGGCGACCAGCCCATCGTGAAGGTGTCAGCCTCGTAAGTCTCGCACCAAGCCTTAAAGCTGTTGGCGGTCGAGAGCCTGCGGTCGAGGTTAGCGATTTGGGGTATGTCGCCGATCTCACGCTTGGCGGCTGACGCGGCAGCGAGATAGCGGTTCTTCTGCTCCTGCCGAGCAGAGCCGATCCCGGCCAAGCGAGACTGATCGCTGTTTTTGGCACCCGCATCCTTGGTCATTCTTAGATTCTA
>JBMZAP010000084.1:0-16806 GCA_049611445.1 Phycisphaeraceae bacterium
ACGCCGTGCGTTATCGCTCACCGGTCGCCCTCAGCCCCTAACGATTGAAGCCTCAACCAATGAAAAACGCCCACCATTGCCGGTGGGCGTTTTTATTTTGAGTCTAACTATGCCGCCTTGCCAGAGCACGAAGACCCGGCGAGTTATTCCGTAGCGGAGTAACCGGGAGGTTTCACATGAGCTCGCTGGCGTTCTTTGGGCGATCCACTTTCTCACACAGTTCGCTCAACGTGCTGACGGTCACGGTGGGTTCGATTCCCCACGGATCAAAGACCGCTGTGCCGGACCGCTTGACCCATGCCGACTTCATGCCCGCCGACACCGCGCCGATCACATCAAAGGGGTTGCCTGAGATCAGCCATGCGTCATTTGAGTCGCCCGCTTCCGCCATGAAATAGTGGTAGACATCCGGGTTCGGCTTGAAGGTCTTCAGCGCGTCACAACTCACGACGCCCTCAAACCATTCACGCAGGCGATTGGCCTGCAAGACCTCTTGGACGGCCTCGGCGGTGCCGTTGGAAAACGCAAAAAGACAATGCCCCTGAGCCTTCAGCCCGGCCAGGCTCTCTTGGACGTCTCCAAACGCGGGCAGCGCGCGATAGCTCTGCAGCAACGCGTCTTTCTGCTCTTCAGAAAATGACATGCCGTATTCGGCGCAGCAATACTCCAGCGCATGACGCGTGCACACCGCGAAGTTCTCGTAGCGCCGCATGAGCCCCCGCCGAAACGAATACTCAAGCTGCTTGCTGCGCCAGGTCTGCGAAAACGTTTCAGCCTGTGAACCGATCCACTCGCGCAATCGGTCTACCACGCCGTCGGTATCGATCAGCGTCCCGTAGACGTCAAAAGCGATCGTGGCCATTACTGGTCCTCCGGGGTGGCCAAGCCAAGTTCCTTGCGCGCCCGATCCTGCCAGTCGGCGTGCTTCTTTTTGTATGCTTGAATGGCTTCGTATTCATCGGCGTCGATTTTGCCGTCGCTGTTCTTGTCGATAAACGGGAAGAGCCACTTCATGGTCGGTTTCTCTCGGTCCCATTCTTCCTTGGAATCCCACGACGTCTTTCGCGACTTCCGCACTTTTTGTGCCGGGTCAGCTTTCGGTGGCTGGGCGGCAAGTCGCTTGAAGACCTCCATTCCGGTCTCTCCCTGCTTGTTCGTCTTGGGATAGGACCCGTCGGTGTAGGACTTGATCTGCACGTCGAAGACCTCGTATTCGTCAGCCGAGATCGCCCCGTCCTGATCCCAGTCGATGAACGCGAAAAGCTGCTTGACGTCAGCCCGATCCTTGTCCCAGGCCTGCTGACTGGGCCATTGCTTTTGTGAGGTGGCGCCGTATTTTTTGGGATAGGTGCGCGAATGTTTCCGGAGCATCTGGTCCGCCAACTCTTCCTTCCAACTCAAGCGGTCATCGCCATCGCGGTTGGCACGCTTCCAATCCGGGTGCGGGAACTCTTCGTATTGCCAGGCGTTGTCGCGATTCTTATCGAGCGCGGCCCACATCTGCCGTGACCTGGCCAGCTTCTCTTTGCTGAAGCCGGCCTCCAGTTGCTCAAGGTGCGGGTCCGTGCTGGGCTTCTTCGTGACAGCGTCCGGTTTCTTCACCGATCGTCCGCGCGAAAGAAGGTCTTCGCGGGTTTTGCCGTCCTGGTTGGTTTTGGGGAAGGAGGGATCGTTGTAAGCGTTTAGCTGATCTTCGAAGGCCGAGTATTCTGCCGAGGTGACCTTCCCATCGCGATCCCAATCGACGAAGTGGAAGATCTCTTCAAAGCCGGGGTGAGCAACGCCCCAGGCATAAATCGATGACCATTGCTTCTGCTCGTCGTCGCCATGCTTGGCGAGAAAGTCTCCATCTTCAGCCAGCTTCCTGAGAACGCGATCCGAGACTTCTTCCGCCCAGTCGACGGCATCGTCGTTGTTGCGATCGGCCCGCTTCCAGTCCGGGTGTGGAAATTCCGAATACTGCAGTTTGCCGTCTTTATTCCTGTCTGCTTTCCACCAGTCTATTCGGGCCTTGTCCATACTCGCGGTGTCCAGGTTGGCCTCGAGCTTTTCAATACCGATCAATCGGCGCGCGGCCTCAGCCCGACGCCCTTCTTCGGTTAGCAGATGCTTGAAGTCGGAAAGGAATTCACGTCTGACCATGAACATCAAGCCGTAGTTCCCGCCACGGTTGACGAGGGTTCCCCGTGCGGTACGGCCATCACCGGCCAGGACTGCCGTAAAGGTCGCCCACGTACCCCTGCCTACCCCCTGCCTCTCGATCACCGCCATGTGATGGGTGCCATCCTTGATCGCCTTCTTGAATTGTCCAACAAACGGTGTCAGGCTCGACCACGTCCCGATCGGACGAATGGTCGAGGGTGGGTCGAATGGATGCTTGAGCTGGCCGCCGTCACCCGTCAGTTCATCGCCTTCCTGCTTCAGATTAATTTGCATGATGCCCCGGCCCAACTGCCCATTCAGCCGCATCGTTGTGAAGCAGATCCAGGTTCCGGAAAAGTGGTCTGCCAACTCGTTGTCGGTCATCTTTGCCGGGACCGTCTGTAGGGTCTGGATGCGGTTCTCCAGATTCATGACCCGCATGATCGCCATCTCGGTTTCGGAGGAGAGGGGCTGTTTTTCTGTATCAGCGTCACTTTGAGCGACGGCTGAGAGGGAAAGCGAAACGGCCCAAAGGAGAATCATCAGGGTGCGTTTTGATGGGTTCGATTTCATATATTGATCTCCAACAGGCGGCAGGGACATACCTACCGTCATAGATATAAGGATCGCGATCCACGAATTAGGACACCATTTTCATTAGTCCGGGATTTCCCATTTGGGTTGAGTCTGGTATCTCTCCAGGCGTCTTTCGCCCCTCCTCCCCCGTGTTTAGCGCCTGGTGATTTTTACCAGTTTATTCGTCTATCCGATGCATGGAACCGCGGATCGCTTCCCAACGATCAGCACCCATCAATTCTTCTTCTCTGCTTCTTCCCACGCCTGCGCGCCCGCCACACCCAGCGCGGGTGACTGCTTGGTGACCACCCCAGCCGCGTCGAGCTTCGGGTCCTTGCCGTAGACGCCGTCGGTTTCGTTGGCCGGCAGGCTCGGTCTGCTCTTGCCCGGGGCGTCTTGGCAGTACCACCAGTTGCGGGCGAAGGTGAAGGTCTCGGGGTTGGTGTTCGGGCCGACGTTGACGAAGCGGCGGAGGTCGGCCTGCTTGAAGACGATCACGTTGTCGGTGAACTGCCCATCGCGGCACTGGATGAAGTCGTCGCCCCTCGTTTCCTGCAGGATGCGCATCGACCAGGGGCTGGGGTGGAGGATCGTGTTGTGGTGGACGTTGGCACCATCGACGCCGACGAACGCGACGGGGACGCCCGGGCCGACGAAGGTGCAGCCGGCGACCTCGAGGTCGCGTGCCTCGGCGTTGCCTTTGTCTTTCAGCTTCGGTCGAAAGAACTGTCGCCCGGTCGATCCGCCAAGGTTGATGTGCCGCATGCCTGCATTCTCGAACCGGCACTGCAGGATACGGATCTCGCTGGTGCCGCCCTTGCACTGGATACCGGTCGCGCCATTCGTGGTGCGCTTCAAGTTGCAGTTCCGGATGACGCCGCGGTGGCAACCGACCATGTCGATTGCCGATCCGCCATCGCCCCAGTCTTCGATCGTGCAATTTTCGATGAGAAAATCCGCGATGCCGGACAACTTGATGCCGTCGAGGTTGCCCTTGACCCCCTTGTTTCGGATCGTGAGTTTGCGAAGGGAGATATGGTGAGTGGGTTGATCGATCGAGCCGCCGTCATCGATATTCAATACGTTGCCTGTCGTACGCTCAAGCACGAGCGATTCGAGCAGAAGGTGGGATGAGCTGCTGATCTGAATGCACTTACTCCCGCCACGGATGATCGGCGGGTTGTCAGGATTGGCCGCGATGACCGTGATCGGCTTGCCCTTTTCACCATGCAAGCCACTGAAATGCATCCCCCCGCGATAAGTGCCCGGCGCAAGCCTGATCGTCGTGCCCGGTTTGGCGCTGTTGAGTTGTTCGATCAACTGGGCCTGGCTGCTCACGGTGACGTGACCGGACAGGGCAGGTCCGGCGAACAACAAGCAGCACAAAGACATGCACCACAGGGGAAGGAGTCTACCGGTCAAGCCGAGCCTTTCATTGAGCACCATGAGCAGAACGTCTAAAAACGCGTATGTGCCCGGCTATATCCATTCAAGAAGATGCGGCGATCACGGGCTTTCGAAGAAAGACTGGATGATCCGCTCCTGAACACGGTAGCCGTGCAGACCGGCATTGTAGTTGGCCCCGCCGTTGGCCATTTCGACTTCGTTTTCAGGATCAGACAGGTACTGCGCACTGTTATCGAGATACGAGGCGTTATAACCAGTGAGGTGATGGTACTGACGCCCGGCC
Organism: Phycisphaeraceae bacterium; assembly: GCA_049611445.1. Taxonomy (GTDB): domain Bacteria; phylum Planctomycetota; class Phycisphaerae; order Phycisphaerales; family Phycisphaeraceae; genus JAHQVV01. The sequence goes on from JBMZAP010000084.1 coordinate 4,409, forward strand.
CACTTGGCGGAGAAGTGATCCGCAAAGAGGAGTGAGGAGCCCGGGTCCTTGTCCAACTCCAACGGGCGGATGTCATTCTGATCATCGTGATCGACATCTTTGGACGCACGGTAATGAAACGATGAATTGGTCTGCTGGCGGCTGTCGTTGTCGTGGATGTTATCTTCGGGCCAACCGCCTGCGTAATGTCCATCCTTGTACTTGCCGTACTGGAACCAGGGGTGGGTCCATGACGGGCAGTACAGCGAGCGTCTGTCGGTGAAGTAGTCTTCGTAGACCGCGATGCCCAGCCCGCGGTGCCTGCCGAAGCCGGGCTCGACGGTCATGTGTCGCTGCCAGATCCCGATGACGCCATGGCCAAAGGAATTCGTATGGACCTCCGCGACGGGCAGCACCCCTTTCAGATCTGACGCGCGGTTGATCATTGCCACACCTGCCTGTCTTTGCTGTGTGGCACACTGGATGAGCCTGGCCGACTTCCTTGCACCACCCAGCGCAGGAAGCAACAGCGCAATCAACAGCGCGATGATGGAAATCACCACCAGTAACTCAATCAGCGTGAAGGCGGCAGATCTACGATTTCTACGAGTGTGGCCTGGCATAACTACAGTCTCTAGAACAGAGAGAAGTGACTCAGTAAGCATAAGCGCGCATGGTCAAGATGACAAGAAATTTAAGCGAAAAACGCCCATGAAGCCATGAGAAGTCGATTTAAGCGCGATTCATCCGGTGCAAAGGCGGCAGGCGAATCCCCACCTACCGCTTGGCCCGCTGCAAAGACATGTGCCGGTCTGTATCGGTGACAACCTCGGCATCGCCCAGCCCGTTTGACGCGGCCAGATCGGATAGCTCATCCGGCGTGAGTGCGGCATGGAGTGAGTCGGCAAAAAGCTTGCGCTGCTCATCCGTACAGTCGCCGGCATGTGCATCGACCAACGTATCAAGCTGCTCCTGCGTCGCAGGTCGATACAGGTCGCGGATCAACAGAAGTCCACCTGGCTTGAGCACGCGTGCCGCCTCGCGCAGCATCGCGGCGGGCTCGGGGATGTGATGGAGAATCGTGTTGCTGAAGACCGCGTCGAATGAATCGTCCGGCAAATCCAGTGCCTTGACGTCCATCTGCGCCAGCGTGACTCGATTGCCTACACCTGCCAAAGCAACCTTGCGCCCAGCGATGTCCAGCATGGATTTGGCCAGATCGATCGCGAAGTACGCAACGCTTTGCGTCGGCCCGCACAGCATGATCGGGATATCGCCCGGGCCCGTACCCAGGTCCAGTGCCTTGTCGCAGCGGTCGATACCCAACTCAAGCAGGCGCTCGACGAATGCCATGTTCGGCTGGACGTGATCCATCGCGTCGTAGGCCTGAGCCTCAGCGACATCGTCCATCACTTCCGGTTCGAGGGTGCGGGGGAGCATGAATTCCGGTGTAGCAGGTGAGCTCAGTCTTCAAGGTATTCCGCGGGGATCACACGGAAGACTTCTTCGATTGATGTCACACCCTGGGCGACTTTGAGGAGCGCATTGGACTTAAAGTCGAGCATGCCGTCTTTGTGAGCTTGCTTCCGCAGGTGGTTCGTGTCGTTGCCATGGCTGACCATGTTGCGGATCTCGTTGTTCATGCTCATGACCTCGAAAACGCCCGTCTGCCCGTTGTAGCCGGTGTGTTTGTCGTCGGCACCGGGCGCATAGAACTTCGTGCCGTCCACATCATCGAGCAGATGGCTGATGGGTTCGAAGATCTGCGGCGCATGACTGATGTCGTACTCAACGCGCCGCTCGGGATCGAGGGTACGAACCAGCCGCTGACTGATCACACCTCGCAGTGCGGTCGCGAGGAAGTGGTTGTTGACGCCCAGCGAGCGCATCGACTCGACCGCGGCGGCGGCAACGGGTGCGTGAATCGTAGACAGCACGATGTGCCCCGAGTTGGCGGCGTGAACCGCAGTCGTCGCGGTCTCGTGGTCACGGATCTCCCCGATCATGATGACATCAGGCGACTGACGCAGCACGCCGCGGAGCAGCGCGGCGAAGTGGATGCCGATGGTGTGATTGATCTGAGACTGCCGCAGCCCATCGATCGCAAACTCGATGGGGTCTTCGATCGTGTTGATCTTCTTCGTTCCATCGTTGAGGTACTTGAGCGCGGCATAGAGGGTCGCGGTCTTACCCGAGCCAGTCGGCCCACAGCAGAGGATCAGGCCGCCCGGCGAGTCGAGCATGAGCTTGACGTCGTCGAGTTCTTTCTTCGATAGCCCAATACCCTCCAGATTAAACAGGCCTGTTCGGCGTGAAAGCAGACGAATCACCGTATCTTCCCCATACATCGTGGGGATCGAGCTGATACGCAGATCGACCGTGTGTTCCTGCGTGTCTTCCGCGCCTTCTTCAACAAGCTCGTCGTAGATCCAACGCCCATCGTGAGGGTGACGATGTTCGGCAACGTCCATGCCGGCTTGAGCCTTGATGTACTGGCCTAATCGCTTGCCGAGGTCTCGGCTGACGATGCTCACCGGGCGGATCACGCCGAGCTGCCGAATGTTCAGTGCGTAATAGTCTTCATGAGCGAGCAACATCAGGTCACTGGCTCCCTCTGCGACGGCATGGGCGATGGCTTTATCCATCGCGTTCTCGGGCGAGAGGTTCGAGAGGTCGATCATCTGCGACGTTGTCTGTGGGATCGCGGTCATTTGGACCCTCTCTTTTTCTTCTTCTTCAGTTCTTTGACTGCCGCGGACTTGTCATCTGCGATATTCAGGACGCTTTCGAGTCGCATCATCGTCAACACCCGGCGAACGGAGGGTGACATCGAGTGCAGGACGAGCTTGCCGCCCGCTTCGTCCATGGTCTTATGTAGCGACAGCAGCCAGCCGATCGCGGCCGAGTCGATGTAGCTCGCTTCAGCAAACCCCAGACCAACAGACTGGCTCGCCCAGTCTTCGCCGACGAGGTCTTTCAACTCGGTGAACTCCTCGCACATCGCCAGTGCGTTCATGTCGTCGCCACAGTTCAGCAGCGCGACGCCGTCTTCTTCAACCGACTCAGCTGTTAGGCTCATTTTGACTTCCCTATCGGATCTTCTTGGTCCCGCTCATAGTATCGCAAGCTTCTATCAAGAACATGCGTTTCATCGTGAAAGGGTATCCACCGCGATCCGGCGGGCGTGGCACGCGGCGATCGCGATCGCGTCGGCGACATCCGGCGGGCTCGGCGGCTCGGGCAGACGGAATTGAGCCTGCACGGCAAGTTGCATCTGCTCCTTGGAGGCGTGGCCGTTGCCGGTGAGCGCCTTTTTTACCTCTGTCGCGGCCAGTTCCTCGATGGCCAGCCCCGCCTGTCTGGCACAGAGCAGGATCACCCCGCGGGCATGGGCCATGATGATCGCCGTCCGCGGGTGGGCGTAGTGCGAATAAACCTGCTCAACGGCCAGGTGATCGGGCTTGGCCTCTTCAATCACGCCAGTCAGGTCTTCCGCCAATTGAGCGAGCCGGTCGGCGACCGAAGCCTTGGCGTTAAGCTTGATCACGCCCCCCTCGATGAGCGCCGGTTCGATCGACCCGGGCCGGACCTCGACGACCCCAAAGCCGGTGAGACGTAAGCCGGGATCGATGCCAAGGATGCGCATGGGAGCAGTGTATCGCCTTTCGCTATACTTCTGATTGACTCACTGGACCGCATCTCGCCAGCCACGGAGGGCTGACGCTTGGCTCGAAAAAAGAGCACGAAAAAGAAGACGACACGACGCAAGAAGCAATCCGCCGCCGAAGACGCCGGTCTGTTCGCAGACGCCGGCGGTGAGGGTGGCGACTTCGACGCCGAGGCCTCGCTGGGGATCAGCCCCGTCGCCCTGCACGAAGCTGCGCAGACCCGCTACCTCAACTACTCGCTGTCGGTTATCACCAGCCGGGCCCTGCCTGACGTGCGCGATGGGCTCAAGCCCGTGCAGCGCCGCATCCTGTACACCATGTGGCAGCAGGGCATCAAACATGACGCCAAGCACCGCAAGTGCGCCAAGGTCGTCGGCGACGTCATGGGTAACTACCACCCGCACGGCGACTCGGCCATCTACGACGCGCTGGCCCGACAGGCCCAGCCCTGGGTCATGCGCCAACGTCTCGTCGACGGCTCAGGTAACTTCGGATCGATCGATGGCGACAAGCCCGCCGCCATGCGCTATACCGAGTGTCGCCTCGACGCGCTCGCCGCCGACATGCTCGGCGATATCAGCCGCGGCACCGTCCACTTCCGCCCAAACTACGACGGCACCAAGTCCGAACCCGTCGTGCTGCCAAGCAAAGTCCCGAACCTGCTGGTCAACGGCAGCGCGGGCATCGCGGTCGGCATGGCCACCAACATCCCGCCACACAACCTCGGCGAAGTCTGCAAGGCGCTGTTGAAGGTCCTCGAGAACTGGGAAGTCAAGGACTACCAGCTCATCTCAAACGACGCGATCCAGGGCCCGGACTTCCCCACCGGCGGGCAGGTGATCAACAGCCAGCAGGAGGTCCGCGACGTCTACAAGACCGGCTCGGGCACGCTCAAGGTCCGCGGGACCACCAAGCCAGGCGCGTCCAAGTCGCGTTCGACCAAGACGCTCATCATCGACTCGGTCCCTTACTCGGTCGTCAAGGCCAACCTCGTCGAGCAGATTGCACAGGTGGTCCTGTCGCGGAAGATGCCGCTGATCGTGGATGTCAAAGACCTTTCGACCGACGACATCCGCATTGAGCTCGAGCTGAAGAAAGACGCGGACGAACAGAAAGTCCTCGCATACCTGTACAAGCACACGTCACTGCAGACGAACTTCAGCGTGAACCTGACGATGCTTGTGCCGACGGAGAACCCGGAGGTCGGGGCACCGCAGCGCTGCTCGATCGTCGAGATCCTGCGGTATTTCCTGATTTTCAGGCATGAAGTCGTGACCCGCCGACTCGAGCACGAGCTGGCGTCGCTTGAGAAACGCATTCATATCCTCGAAGGCTTTGCGCTGATCTTCGACGCGCTGGATGAAATCATCAAGATCATCCGCCGCAGCGATGGCAAGGCCGACGCCGCCCAGAAGATCATGAAGCGGTTTAAACAGCTCGATGCCGAGCAAACCGACGCGATCCTCGAACTGAAGCTCTACCGTCTGGCCAAGCTCGAGATCAATCTTGTGCTCGACGAACTCAAGGACAAGAAGAAAAGGCAGCGCGAGATCAAGAAGCTGCTGGCCGACGATGAAGAGGATCTGGACTCCGGCCGATGGGGCATCGTCCGTGACGAGATCAAGGACCTGCTGGAGCGCTACGGCGGTAACGCACGCAAAAAGGACGACCCTGGCAACCGACGCACCAAGATCGAGAGCGCCGGCGAAGAGCCCGAGTTCTCTGCCGAGGACTTCATCGTCGCGGAGGATGCCCACGTGCTCATCACCGCCGATGGCTGGGTCAAGCGGCAGAAAGAGATCAAGGACCCGATGGCAACGCGCATCCGCGAAGGCGACCGCGTGCTGGCGTGTGTCGCTGGCTCGACCCGCGCGACGGTGATGTTCTTCAGTTCGCTGGGTGTCTGCTACACCGCACGCATCATCGATATCCCCGCGACCACGGGCTACGGCGAGCCGATCCAGAAACTGTTCAAGCTCAAGGACGGCGAGAAGATTGTCGCCGCCTACTCCGCCGACCCGCGCGTCCTCAAGGACTACAAGGAAGACCCCAAAGACCCGGAAGCCTGCCCGTACAACCACGCGATTGCCGCGAGCAGCGACGGCTATGCCCTGCGGTTCAGTATCGAGGCCTTTGTCGAGCCAAGCACCAAGGCCGGCCGCAAGTACGCTCGCCCAAAGAAGGGCGAGACGATTACCCACGCCTACCTGTGCACCGGCCACGAAGTCCTGCTGGCCGTGACCGAGCAATGCCGGGCGATGGTGTGCTCGGCCGAAGAAGTGAACTACCTCTCTGGCCCGGGCAAGGGCGTCATGCTCGTGAAGCTCGGCAAGGGCGACCGCCTGATCGGCTTTAAGACCAGCGATGGCGAACGCGACCTGCTCAGAGTTAAGACCAACCGCGGCGCGGAGAAGACCGTGTCTACCGCCAAGTACCGGGTCACCGGTAGGGGTGGTAAGGGTTGGGAGATCCAGAAGAACGGCCGAATCGCAGAAATCGTGTCCGAATCGGTTATATCCCCGTCTCCACTGCCCGATAAGAAGGAGTAGTCCGATAGTGAGAACCAGGGGAAAGACCCATGCGCGAATATCTCTGCATTGCCATGTTGCTGGTAATGATCCTTGCCCTGCTGCCAGGCTGCGGCCCCAGCGAGGCAGACGCCGCCGCGGCCCAGCAACCACGCGAACTGAGCTTTGTCGTGGTCAACAACTCCGGCGGGGACATCAATGGCGTTGCGCTGGAGGGGGCGAATATCCCCATGGCCTTCCACGACATCAAGGACAAATCTCAGGGCAAGGTCAAGAACAAGAAGCTCGAACTGCCCGAGAAACTCACCCTGCACTGGGGCGACGAACGCAAAGAACGCCACGAAGGTTCGGTCAACGTCTGGTCCGAACTCGGCGCGAGCTACTCAGGCCCAGTCAAACTCACGATCAACCGCCGGGGCACAGTCACCCTGACCGGCGGGTAAGCCATCGCTACCAAGTGAAAGGTCACGGATGACCACCTACTCCACCAAAGACCTCACCGTCCTCGAAGGCCTCGAGCCCGTTCGTAAACGACCGGGGATGTATATCGGTGGCGTCGGGTCCGCGGGCCTGCACCACCTGGTCTGGGAAGTCTTTGACAACTCCGTTGACGAGGCCATGAACGGCCACGCGTCCGAGGTCACCGTCACGCTTCATAAGGATGGTCAGTCCGTCACCGTCGCAGATAACGGGCGCGGCATCCCCGTTGATATCGATAAGAAGCTCAAGAAGTCCGGGCTGGAGATCATCCTCACCACCCTCCACGCCGGTGGTAAGTTTGAGGGGCAGAACTACAAGACCTCGGGCGGCCTGCATGGCGTCGGCGCATCCGTTGTCAATGCACTGTCCAAGAAGCTGACCGCAACCGTCCGGCGCGACGGTAAAGAGTTCCGCATGGACTTCTCGCGCGGCAAGCCCAAGACCAAGCTGCTGCGAAAGAAGGGCGCGGTCCGTGGCACGGGCACGACAATCACCTTCGAACCCGACCCGACCATCTTCGCTCGCACACAATTCAACAGCGAAACCATCGGCCACCGCATCGAGATCGCCAGCTACCTGCACAAGGGCGTCCGTTTCAACTACGTCGATGAGACCGCAGAAGACGGCACCGCAAAAACCACCTACCTGCACGAAAACGGCATCGTCGATTTCCTTGGCAAAACGCTCAAAGATCGTAGCGCCCGCCCGACACACGACGCACCGTTCACCTTCGAAAAAGAACTGGCCGAGGGCCGACTCGAACTCGTCTTCCAATGGACGGAGCACACCGAGGAATACGTCAAGTCCTACGTCAACGGTATTCCCACCGGCTCAGGCGGCACGCATGAAAACGGCTTACGGGCCGGCATCAACAAGGCCATCAGAAACTACATCGACACCCACAAGCTCACCCCACGCGGCGTCAAGGTCGAAACCAATGACATTCGCGAAGGGATGCACGGGATCCTCTCCGTCTTCATCGCCGACCCGCAGTTTCAGGGGCAAACGAAAGACCGCCTGAACAACCCCGAGTGCACGGGCATGGTCGACAACGCGGTGCGGCCCGCGCTGGAACAATGGCTCAACTCCAACAGTTCGCTCGCTCAATCGATCTGCGCCCGCATCTTTGCCGCGGCACGCGCCCGTGCAGCAAGCCGAGCCGCCAGCGCCGCCGTGTCACGCAAGAGCGCGACAAACAAACTCACCCTCCCGGGCAAGCTGAGTGACTGTAACTCCAATAACCGCGAGGACAGCGAGTTGTTCATTGTCGAAGGCGACTCGGCCGGCGGCAGCGCGAAACAAGGCCGAGACCGCAGCCACCAGGCGATCCTCCCGCTACGCGGCAAGGTGCTCAATACGGAAAACGCGACACTCAAAAAAGTCGTAGAAAACAAAGAGATCGGTGACCTGCTGACTGCCTTGGGCTGCGGCATCGGCACCAACTTCAATCTTGGCAACCTCCGCTACCAGCGCGTCATCCTGCTTGCCGACGCCGACTCAGACGGCCACCACATCACCACCCTGCTGCTGACCTTTTTCTATCGTCACCTGCCTGACCTCATCCGCGACGGCCGACTCTTCATCGCCCTGCCTCCGCTGTATCGCATCGATATCGCCAAGGAGACCTACTGGGCCGCCGACGAGGACGACAAGGCACGCATCCTCGATCAGCACGCCAAGTCCAACAGCAAGGTTGACATCACGCGCTTCAAAGGCCTCGGTGAGATGATGCCCAAGGTGCTGTGGGACACAACGCTGAATCCCAAGACGCGCCGCCTGCTACGCGTTGAAATCGCAGACCCATTGCAGACCGACCAGGTCATGTCCGACCTGATGGGCAAAGACCCATCCGCCCGCTTCCGTTTCATCATGGAGCATGCGGACCAGGCCGAAGAGATCGATGTGTAAGCACATTACGCAGCGTCGGCTTTGCCGGGTGCCCGCTTCATGCGGCGCTGTATCGGCACGGCCTCGGCACAAAGTTTGATCAGCTTCTGCTTGTCGATCGGCTTAGTTGCGTAAAAATCACAACCTGCTTCGAGGCACTTGTTGGCATCCTCGGCCATCGCATGGGCGGTCAATGCCATGATCGGCAGTTGGCAGCCCTTCTGCCGCAGTAGCGAGGCCTCGGTGTAGCCGTCCATCTCAGGCATCTGCATGTCGGTGACCACCATGTCAAATGGCGGCTCACTGAGCAACGGACCCTCCACATCGTTGCCCTCACACAGTGCCTCGACCGCAAGCTTGCCGTTCTCAACAATCGTCACGTGAGCACCCGCCTTGGTCAGGTGATGATTGATCAGTCGCTGGTTGTCCTTGCCGTCCTCGGCTAGCAGGATGCGTAGCCCTTGAAGCGGCATGTCGCTGCTGTTCTGGATCGGCTTCTCTGGCTCGGATGACTTGGTCGGCTGCTCAGCGATCGCTTCCTCCAACGGACCCGCAGGGATCATGCTGCCAGTATCAACGTTACCGGTAAAGATGGTGACCGTAAACGTGCTGCCCTGACCATAGGTGGATTCACAGGTGATGTTGCCGCCCAGCAGGGTCGACAGACGCTGACTGATGTGCAGGCCCAGCCCCGTGCCACCAAACTCGCGCGTGGTGGTCGTATCCGCCTGTGTGAATGCACCAAAGAGTTTGTCGACCTGCTCGGGCGTCATGCCCACGCCCGTGTCGATGATGTCGAATTTGATCTCTTCCATCGCCTCGTCGAAGTAGACTTCAATCGACACACCGCCGTGCTCGGTGAACTTGATCGCGTTGCCGACCAGGTTGACCAGGATCTGCCGCAGACGCACCGGGTCGGCAATAATCTCACAGGGGATCGGGGTCCGCAGCGTTGCGCTTATAGGAAGATTCTTATTGTCCGCCTTCACGCGCATGAGCGAGAGCACTTCACGCACCACCGTGTCGGGTTGGACCGCGATCTGTTCGACCTGCAGCTTACCCGCCTCGATCTTGGACATGTCCAGGATGTCGTTGATCAAGCTCAGCAGGTGCTCACCGTTACGCTTGATCGTACGGGTATGGCCCAGCAGTTCGTGATTGTCAGGGTCGATCTGGTGACGCAAGAGGTCTGTGAACCCGAGGATCGCGGTCATCGGCGTACGGATCTCGTGGCTCATGTTGGCCAGGAAGTCACTCTTGGCTCGCGTGGCCTGCTGGGCGTGCTCCGCATACTCACGCAAGTCTGAAGTCATGCCCTCAGCCATCTTCACCGCACGACGCGTCGCCGAGCACTGGGTAAAGATCAAAAACGACAGCAGGATGCTCAACACGACACCCGTGGTCATGATGGTCCAGTAGCCCGAAGCCGACACATGCGCAAATGCTTCGGTGCTGCTTATCGAGAGTGTCCAGGTCCGACCACCAATCTTAATATCTTTGATACTGTGCAATTGGTGATCGCTTCGGGCGCCACCGCTGTAGATCACGGTCCGTTCATTGTTGTCACCGTTGCATATGACGTCCAGATGGAGTTCACCCTTCGTGACGTCCATGATGCCTTCAAAGACGCTTGGCCCAATCATGGCCATATACACCCAGCCACGAAGCGCCTCGATGCGCTGCTCGGGCGTATGGGTCGGCATATCCGGGAAGTAATCCGGCAAGAGGTAAAGGAAGCCCGGCACCTTCTGCTTGTCCTGAACCAGTTGGATGACGCCGGTCAACCGCGCGTCACCATCGAATGCCGCCCGCTCAGCAGCCTGCCGACGATTTGCATGAGCCCCGATATCTAAACCAATCGCATTGGCGTTCAGCGCCTTAGGCTCGACATACTTCACGATAAACCGGCCATCCACACGCGAACCCGGCAAGGCTGATGCGCCAGGCGGGATACTCACCGTAAACTGCTCCATCCCCTCATCACGCATCTTCGACACAAAAGAATCGATGCCCTGCTCATCACCATGGACGCGCTGGATATACCCAAGCCCAAGTGCCCCGGGGAATTCTGAATTCAAATCTCGTGAAGCGACAAGCGAATAGAAATCTTCGTGATCAACATAGCTGCTGGTAGCGAAGGCGCTTCGCGTACCCATCATGCCATAGCGATAGACACGGACCCGCCGCTCAACTTCAGCGATGAGCTGCTCGCGTAGGTTCTCATAGTGCTGCTGATCATCAAGCTTGGTGTGTTTCGTCTCTGCACGGCCGACAAAGAATGTCACCGTCAGCCCGACAACAAAGACAGCCATCGCCGCAACCACCGGGAATCGGTGTGTTAAACGATGGACTTTGCTAAAGAGCAAAAGCCCGATTTGCCCCGGGATTCGTGAATCAGATTGCGCGTTCAAAAGAGACGCCTCCGAATGGCCCCCGGCCACCATCGACCATGTCATGGGGTCGCTTAATGCGCACAGATACGATGGCAATCAGATAGCCCCGATCAAGCGATAAAAGACTACTCAATCAGGAAAAAGGCTGAACGTTTCATCGCAATAGGAGATTAGTCTGATAAAGCCGCCAGTTGCTGCTGCACCTGCTCTAACTCCTTAACTGCAGCGGCATGCTGGTCGCGCGTCTCCTGCACCAGGTTAGCCGGGGCGTTGTTGACGTATTTCTCATTACTGAGACGGCCTTCGAACGTTTTGACCTGCTTTTGCTTTTCAGTCAAAAGTTTTTCCAATCGGATTTTTTCGGTTTCGACATCCACCACATCGTGTAGATACACCGTCACGTCGCCGACGAGAACCGTCGCCGAGCCGGCCGGCTTGTCGATATTCGGCCCGACGCCTCGGCCGACACAGTTGGTCAGCGGACCGGTGAGGTAGCGCGTCTCGTAAATCAACTGGCTCATCGGACCCGGCGCACAGGTCGTCGCTTCGACCTCCTGCTTCGGCGGGATCTTGTAGACACTGCGCGCGTTTCGTACCGCTTCCATGATCGACCGCAGTTTCTCGAAGTTTTCCTCGGCCGACGTATCGACCAGCAACCCGCCCGCTTGAGGCCAGCTTGCCTTAATCAGCATCTCGCTGGGCTCGAGGTCCAGTCCGGTCACGCCGCGCCAGGCGGTCGGCACCTGTTCGTTGAGCGCCTCCCAGAGCCGCTCGGAGATGAACGGCATGACGGGGTGCAACAACCGCAGCGATGCGTCCAGACACGTCACCAGCACACGTTGCTGGCTGGGTGTCTCGGCGAGCGAGCGCTTGACGATCTCGATGTACCAGTCGCACAGGTCCCGCCAGACAAAGTCGTACAGGGCCGTGGCATAGTCGCTGAACCGGTACTCAGCCAGAGCGGCGTCAACCGTATCGATCGTCTTGCGCAGGCGATGCAGGATCCAGCGGTCGGCCAGGGTCGCGTTGGTCTGCTCCAGCGAGAAGTGCTCGGTCGCTTCGCCCAGTGTTCCGAGGCTGGCAAAGGCGAAGCGGAACGCGTTCCAGAGCTTGTTGGCGAACTTCTGTCCCTCGTCGAACTTCTCCGAGGTGTTGCGCGCCGCGGGGATCTCGTCGCTGGCTTTCTCTTTGCCCGAGGCGATGCCGTAGCTGGACACCATCTTCTTGCCGTTGCGTTCCTGGATGGGTGCGGCCACTTTCACGCCGCCACTTGCCGTGACGTACTCGGGGGTAAACGTCTCGCCGGTGTGTGGGTCGACCATGTCGACGGGCAGGCGGACGTCCTGCGTCTGCGTGGTCATCTTGGTGAGCGTGTAGCGCATCGCGTCGGCACCATGGCTGTGGATGATGTCCATCGGGTCCACGCCGTTGCCGAGGGACTTACTCATCTTCTGCCCGTGCCC
>JBMZAP010000085.1:0-16612 GCA_049611445.1 Phycisphaeraceae bacterium
TACATCGGCGTACCGGTCGAAGGCCCGCACAAGTCCGAACACTACCGCTACTAAACAAAAGACCGATTGGCGTTTGGTCTAAACCCCGCAGGCAACTGCGGGGGTTTTTTGTTGTTCGGAACATGGAGATGAAGCGTGCTATTGTGTAGCGAAGATGAAAGAGAATCTGCATAGATGCCTGTTACTGATCTTGATGGCTTTCTCGTTGCTTGGCGGCTGCAAAGCACCGGGGATCAGGCCGATGCCCAGCGAAGCGGATCGGCAGGCGATCCTTGGCATGGCCGGGACGTTTGCGGTGTCGTTCGCGTTTGAGGAAGTGCTGCCGGTTAGGCGCGGGTACACGCTGCAGAAGCCTTATGCCACGGAGGCAGACGAGTTGGTCGTTGTCGTGACCGATGAGCCCGGCTACATCTCGTTGCAACACCTGCTCGTGGTTCGGCACGGGGAAGAAGTCCACGTCATCAACCACTGGCGACAGGACTGGCGATACCAAGCGGAGTCGGCTTACTTCTACAGTCCGGATGAGGCTTGGTCCCGCATCGATCTGGATCCCAAGACGATGCGAGGCAAGTGGGCCCAGACGGTCTACAACGTTGCCGACTCGCCACGCTATTCAAGCGTCGGCCGATGGCAGCACGACTGGGGGGTCAGCACGTGGCGCGGCAGCTCGACACAGCGGCCTAAACCCCTGCGTGAGAAGCACCTCGACGAGCAATACGACACGCTTTATTCCAACAACACGCACGCCGTCAGCAAGCAGGGCTGGCTGCATCTGCAGGACAACCTGAAACGCGACAGCGATCACGCGACGGAGCCGATCCTTTCGATCGAACGCGGGACGAACCGCTACACGCGCATTCCTGATGAGGGCTTTGATAAAGCGCACGACTACTGGAAGAGTACCGAGGCCTTTTGGAAGGAAGTCCGCTCAGTGTGGGAGGGCGTCTTTGCGGAGCACGATGTACTTCGCCTGCGCGACAAGTGGAAGGGCGATGCGTTGTTCTCCCACCTCTTTGGTCTGGCAGATGAGTACTGGGAGCAGAATGATGCAAGCGAGGCGAGGCCGCGGATCGAAGAGATCATCGACGCGTTTGTGATGGAGTGATGTAGCCGCCGGGCCATGCCCGGGCGGACGCCCCATTCTGATCGGTCCGCCCGCGTATGACGCGGCGGCTACCGCCAATCACGCATACCCATTCCGCGGGTCGTAGGTGCGCTCGTCGTTAGGCGTCTGCCCGCGGTGGACAGCGCGTTTGCCGAACTTCGATTTGATCTCATCGAGGGTCTGTTCGACCTGTTTCTTTTTTTCGCGCTGCGGGTCGGCAAAGAGGTCCTGCTGAGGCGGCTCGTGCGTCAGTGGCCCGGCGGTCACGCCGATGAGCCGGACGGGCTGGAAAGCAGTCTGTGCCCACTTGTTGAAGAGTTCCAGGGCGGGGTGGTAAATCTCGTCGGTCAGGTCGGTGGGGCGGTCGAGCGTTGATGAGCGGGTGATGGTCTGGAAATCGCCAAAGCGGATCTTGACGGTGACCCCCCGTGCCTGGAGTTGTTTATGTCGCAGGCGGCGGGCGACGTCCTCGGCCTGGGTGAGCATGATCGCGCGGACGTGGTCCGGGTCCTTGAGGTCTTCACGAAACGTCTGCTCGTGGCCGACGGACTTGGCCTCGCGCGAGGGGACGACGGGTCTGTCATCGATCCCGCGCGACAGTCGGTGCAGGCGTGAGCCGTCCTCGCCAGCGTCGCTTGTCAGTTGGTGCTGGGTTAGTTGTCGCAGGTCAGCGAACGTGCGTACGCCGCGCTTGGCGAGCTTGGCTTCGGTCGCCGGCCCGACGCCCCACATCTTGTTGATGGCCAGCGGGTCGAGGCGTCGCTGGATGGCCTGCTCGTCAGGCGGAAAGACCGTGAGCCCATCGGGTTTTTCCAAGTCACTGGCGAGCTTGGCGAGAAATTTATTCGGCGCGACGCCGACGGACGCGGTGAGTTGGAGCTCGTCCCTGATCTGTTGTTTGATCTGGCGAGCGATGGTTTCCGGGTCGCCCAACAGGCGCTGGCTGCCCGTCACATCGATAAACGCCTCATCGCACGACAGCGGCTGCACCAGGGGCGACACGCGATCGAGGATGTCAAAGAATTTGCCGGACATCTCGCGGATGCGATCCCCCGGCACCTTGACCAGCACCGCATCCGGACACAGCCGCATCGCGACCGCGGTGGGCATCGCACTGCGGCAGCCGTAGGCGCGGGCTTCATAGGAGGCGGTGGAGAGCACGCCGCGCGGTCCGCCGCCGCCGACAAGCACGGGCTTACCTTTCAGCGACGGATCATCCAGCACGGCGATCGCCGCGAAAAACTGATCCATGTCGACATGCAGGATCGCGCGTTGAGAGGTAGGCCAGGGCATCATGGGCATCCTAACCGAGCGGGGCCGGAGACAGGGCGTACCCTCAGCCCCATCCAGCGGGCTGCGCACGCCCATGACACCCTTTCTCGCCGGGCAATTTGACTGGTTTAGGCAATCGATGAATTCCCGTGATACGATGCGATCGATTTCGGGGTAAGGCGTTCTTGCCCATCTGAATCCTGTTGTGCACGCCCAATAGCACGCACAACAGAGCCATTCAATCAACTGTTATATGGCATAAGTATGGCTAGAGAAGATCTTAAAGGAATGACAGTTAACGAAAGGCTTTTCACTCTAGGTTTAGAAGGGAAATTCCGGAGGGCTATTCTTTTTCGTCGCAAGAAGAGAGCTGTCGCAGTTTTAATGCAAGCAGAGTTTTCTGAAGAACAGGCTACAAATACAGTAAACACAATTTATGAATCACCAAGAAAATATGGCTTCTTGTTTTAAAAATTTAACTTTTACCGTGGTCATGCCATATAACCAGGTGCGGCTGCTCGCTGCGCTGGACTCCGCAACCTGCGGTTGCTCCGCCCATGCGCACGGCGTTAGTAAAGAATGAATACAGTCATCCAAAAAGTAGAAGTCAGTTCTTTACCGAAGGTTTCGAGCATTCTCATCGAAGCAGCCGATTGGCTGGACACAAAGGGACAACCTCTTTGGGACACTCAACAACTGAGTTCAGAAAAGCTCGAAAAGGAATTGGAGATTGGAACCTACTACTTGGCCCAAGTTGATGGAGAAGACGCTGGCGTTTTCCGGTTTCAAGAAGAAGACGCATTGTTCTGGCCTGAATCATCTGCCGACGAAGCAGCTTACATTCACCGCCTCTCTGTGAGAAGGACATTTGCTGGCAAAGGAGTCGCAAGCGCATTGATCAACCATGCGGTGAAACTAACGAAAGAAATGAATAGACAGTTTCTAAGATTGGATTGCGAATCCACGAGACCCAAATTGAGGGCTTTTTACGAAGGCTTAGGCTTTGGTCTACATAGCTTAAAGCAGGTAGGGCACTTCTCGGCTGCAAGATACGAGATGGCAATAGATGCGAACAATTCAGTGCTCACAACTCCAGACGCTGCGCGTCTCACGTCGTGAGACTTCGGCGTTATCCCGCTAGTAAAAAAATGGCCAAAGGCTTATTAGGAACTTAATGATGGTGCGACGACTATTCACTGCTATCTTGGCCGTACTCATCGCTGGTTGTGGTAGCGACGTCTCCCGTCCGTTCAATCATTCTTATGGAACCCTCACCGTTGAAGGCAACGACTACCATTCGGCGCTTGTCATCCAACACAAGGCCGACGGTATCCATGTCGTCGGCGGGTTCGTATCAGATGCTCCTCTTGCCCAGATCACCATCGGACCAGACAACTCACAGAACGCGCCGCTACAGATCATTCCTTCACAAGGCATAATCGTGCGCAATGGCAAGAAGCGGGTAATTGCAGACGATGGTCACGTGGTTTGGATTGTCGAAGGGAAGACTTACGAACAGGATTTGGTCGGATTTCCTCTTAAGAAAGAACTGAAGATACCAAAGGAGATTCTCAAGAAGCCGGCTGCCAATGAAAGCTTGTCAAACTAATGGGTTTGATCATGCCCGACAAATGTCGGCCTACTCAGTAACTGACGGGACGAGACGTTCAATTTGTCGCCGCGAAATGCGGGATAATCAACTGTTAGCCAATCCGCGAAGTGGAACCGGCAGGGCAGGCAAGCATTCACATGTATGCATGAATAGAGGCAGGCAACTTGACGGTTGCCTGCCTTCCTGTATTCGGGTCATCTTGAAGCATGCGATCAGGTCTTGCCTGCTTCTTCCGTCGCGGACAACTGGGGGGATTACACTGCCGCGCGGGTTCTGCCTCGGTTACCACCACCCGACAAAGCCGTTGTTGCTCTGGATGGCAGAATGTCGGCGAAGGTCGATGGATGATTTCCACTGGACCGAGCCATCCAGGAAGCCGCCGTTGCCGCCTTGACCGCCGATGTTTTCTGGCGTCACGCCTGACCCGCGTGGGGCCTGGATCGCGCCTTTTGAGCCATGGGGCGATTGTGTGACACTGGGATACAGGACATTCTCAACATTCAGGTCCGCGAGAAGCATGCCTTGATCTTCCAGCCCTGTTCCATCGACCGGCCCGCCATTGAGGATTGTTGTCGGCTCGGGCTTATCCATGGACAACGTCGATCGCCAGGCTAAGGCGGCTGGGTTCAGGCCGTCATTGCGTGCGTAGTTCGGACGATCACGCCTGCCAAACATAAACAGGAATCCGGTTCGGACCGCGACGCCGTCAGAGGTGTTGTAAACGCGCTTCCACAGGCCCAGTGTGTTGGGGCAATACAGATGCAAATAGCGTTCCGGGACTTGGTCTGCGGGTGTGCCCACCTCGCTTGGCAGCACTTCGCCCAGTGCGAGTTGTTCGAACGCCCCTTCGTGCATCCACATGATGTTGCCGTCGCTGCGAACGAGTTCCGGCAGCATGGCCTTCTGCTCTGCCGCGACAGCGGTCGCTGCGAGGATGACCTGACGCTGATTGCTTGCGCACTGAACACGCCGTGTCGACTCGCGCGTGCTGCCCAGGACCGGCAGCAGAATCGCGATCAGCAGTGCGATGATGCTGATCACGACCAGTAGTTCAATAAGTGTGAAGGCCTTGTATTTCATGCGATGCAGGTGATTGTGGAATTGAAGTGAAATGCTGCGCCGTTCTAGATACACGGCAAGTAAAGGCAATGTGTTCTGATGTGAAGTATGGGTGCTGGGACAGCAGGATACAAGCGGATTTGATTGATTTTAAATGCCCGGGATCTCTTTGGGTGCCGGGTCCTGCCACTGGGCGTGCCAGTCGTACTGCCAGAGGTCGGGCATCCAGACGGGCTCGGCATGGCCGTCCATGAAGACGACATTGACCGTGGCCTTGGGGTGGCGTTTGATCGCGAAGCGCTGCATCTGGTAGCCGTTGTTATGCGGGATGAACATCCGCGTGCCATAGACATCCCAGGGGATCTGATCGTTTTCCTGGGGCCAGCCGCCGACCCATCGGGCGTCGCTGACTGCGGGGACTTCGGAGGTGTTCTTCGGCGCGTCGTAGTTCATGTAGAACTGACTGACGGGGTAATTCATAGCGCCATTGGTCCATACGCTTGGATTCGTTCTGTCATAGAACGGGCCTTGTGGCTGGAGCCAGTGGTTGACGCCATAGCTTCCCGCGAAGGTCTGCCAGCCCCATGCGTTAAACGCATCGCCCGGTTTGTAGCCGGTACCGGAGGTCCCGGTGGCGTCAGGCGTTTCGGTGGCGGGGCATAGGCCGATGTTGTCAGCGGAAGATTCGTCGGAAGAGTCTGCGTAGCCGGTCTGGTCGATGTAGTCCGTGAGTTGGATGAACCAGTTGAACTGGGCATCGAGCGGACCCAGCGACGAAACATTTTCCATGTCCATCAGCTTGGCTTTGTTCTCATAGGCAAATGCACGCATCGAGGTGCCGAGTTGCCTGACGTTCGCCAGGCACTGTGCATTGGCTGCCGAATCGTTGGCCGCACCGAGTGCCGGTAGCAGCAGGGCAATGAGGATCGCGATAATCGAGATCACCACAAGCAGTTCAATCAGCGTAAACGCTTTGCGCATAGGGTTACCAAGTTGGATGGTCCTTCAATAGCAAGCAGCCAGCCCATCTTAACAGGCGGCACCACTGCATCAAAGCGCGATGATGGGCACCGCAGACGTTCAACCAGGTTTCATATGAAAAAACCCCGGCAGAACCGGGGTTGATGTATTCGATGGTTTGTAATTCGGCAACTACTGACCTTGAGTCGCCGATTCCTTCTCACGCTTCGAGTCGGACGCGTCCTTCTTGCCCTTGTCCGGGGCGAGGAGCATGGTTGCGCGTCGGCCCATCATCTTGGGGTCCTGTTCGATCTTCGAGACGTCATCGAGCATCTCGCAGATGTTGCGCATCTGTCCAAGGGCCAAGCCCTTGTGTGCCATCTGTCGGCCGCGGAAGAGCATGACGAACTGCACCTTGTCGCCGTCTTCGAGGAACGTGCGTGCCTTCTTGACTTTAAGTTCAAGGTCGTGCGTATCGATGTTCGGGCGGAGCCGCATGCCCTTGAGTTCGGATTTTTTGGCGTGGGCCTTGGCCTTCTGCTCTTTCTTCTGTTGAGCGTACTTCCACTTGCCGTAGTCCATGATCTTGCAAACAGGTGGGCGACCGTCTGCGCCGGGCTTGCCGGGCGAGACTTCAACGAGATCGAGCCCCGCGTCTTGCGCGCGTTGCTTCGCGTCGTCGAGTTCGACGACGCCGACCTGGGTGTCTTCTTCATCAATCAGGCGGACCGGT
Organism: Phycisphaeraceae bacterium; assembly: GCA_049611445.1. GTDB lineage: Bacteria > Planctomycetota > Phycisphaerae > Phycisphaerales > Phycisphaeraceae > JAHQVV01. The sequence continues at coordinate 6,742 of JBMZAP010000085.1, forward strand.
GAAATTCGGATCTGATCGTTAATGCGGAGTCGCTTGCCGGTCTCTTTGGGCTGGGGTCTGAAACGTCCTCTGGCGATGGTGAATGCTCCGGGAAAGGTACGGGACAAAAAGGGTATGACGGCTCACGCGGCCGCCGCTGCGCAGCCAATAGAGGGCCTGTCCGCAGGGTTCGATCTACCTAGGTTATCGGTGGTTCAGGCTGTTGGCAACAGGGCCGCGCCCGGAATCGTGCTCTTTCAGGCGATCGTGAGCAGCCAGTAGGCCACCGGGCCGGCCAGCAGGGGCGAGTCGATCACGTCCAGGACGCCGCCAAAGCCCGGGATCGATGATCCCGAGTCCTTGACCGCCGCATCGCGCTTGAACATGGATGCCAGCAGGTCGCCCGCCTGCCCCACGACCGCGAGCACGGCCCCGACCAGCAGGGCATAGGCCCAGTGCAGGCCCGCAAGGGGGGTGAGCGATGCCAAGGAAACGAGCGATGCAAAGAGGACCCCGCCGATGAGCCCTTCCCAGGTCTTACCCGGGCTCAGCCAGGGGATGAGCTTGGTCTTGCCGATCGCTCGGCCGGTGAAGTAGGCACCAATATCGCAGGACTTGGTCGTGAGCAGGGCGGCGGCGAGGACCCAGGCAGTGTGCTCGGCACGGATTGCCAGCAAGGTCCCGGGCATCAGGCCCAGGTAGACAAACGCGAACGCTGCCGCGGCACCCGCCGCCATCGTGCCTTCCGTGTTTTTCCCCCTGCACTGCGTGAGCACGCCTATCAGCAGCGTGCCGATGCCCAGCGAGACCACCAGCATGGCGGTCGGGCCGGCCAGTGATAAATCGTCTTGCATCACCGCGTAGACCCCGACGCATCCCGCTGCGCCAGACAGGAACAGCACGCGGAAACCCGTCGCCACCCCCTTGGCACGCAGGAGGATGGCCAGTTCTCTTGCCGCGAATCGGATCCCCGGCAGCACCAGCACCAGCAGGATGATCAGCCCGGCCCGCGCGTGATCGGCCTGCGCCATCCACTGGTCAAGCCAGAGCACGCCGAGCAGAAGCGCGATCATGATTGGGCCTAAGATCAGCCTGTACTTGAGCATGGTCGGCATGGTACCCGCCACAGGCCGATGCTGACGCGCAAGAGCCCATCCAATCCAGTAGGCTGCCCGACTTCATGCGTTCCCGTAACCGCTTCAACACGCTCCTGAGCCTCGTCGCGATCGCGATCGTGTCCTGCATTGCTTCACCGGGCTTGCATGCCGGAGACCTGCCTGCGACCAGCGATGGCGAGCACGTCTGGCTGATCCAGCAGGACCCCGCACCCGCCGATGATGCAGACGCGGAGCCTGAGCTGACGCTCTACCACCTGCCAGCCGATACCGACCGCTACCTCGCGACCAAGCTGGACCCGATCAAGGGCGAGCTGATGCCGCGTGGCCTGGCGGTCGGCGATGGTCGGCTGCTAGTCGTGACCAGTGACCGCCAGCTCATCACGATCCGGCCGGTCTGGTCCGAACTGCTCAGAAACTGGGTTTACCAACAGCGCACACTCACCGCGTTGCCTGAGGGCTGCACGCTGCTCTCTCTGGCCATGGGAGAACGTGGCCCCTGGGCGCTGGTGCAGGTGCAATCGCGCGAGCTGCTTGAACAACTCGATGCGCGCGAGCAGCAGAAGGATGGACCGACTGATCAGCAGATGCTCAACAAGGCGCTCGGCCTGCCCGAGGATCTGCAGTGGGAAGAGGATGCCACCCCCGCTGAAGAAGAAACCGATGCTGAGCAGGGCGATGACTCGTCCGGCACGGCGGAAGAAGAGCCTGCCGAAGCTGTCGAGCCAGAGCCTGCTGAGCCGGTCAAGCTGCCCGCGTATCGGTTGATCCAATTGCGCAGCAGCAAGTGGACGAGTTCACCACTGCCTGATGGCTTCGACGTGCCACGTGAAGCGAGGCTGTTGATCCGCCCGAGCGATGATCGGCCCACGATCCTTGTTGATGGCAACGCAGGGTTCCAGCGGATGCCACAACTGGTCCGTTACAACCCGATTGCTCCGGTGCAACCGCCAGCAGACGAACAGGCCGACGCACCCGGTTGGGTTCGTCTGGTGACGGGCATGCAGCTTCGCCCGGGTCGGCAGTGGTCTGCCGCTTTAGTGAACGAGCAGATCGTTGTCGCACTGGAACGCTATCGCCCGCAAGAAGTCGTCACGATCGATACTTTCCTGCTCCGCGGCGACGACGCCTACGAGATCGGCTACGTCAATATCTCGACCGGCGACAACGCGCGATGGGCCCTGTTCCCGAGGCAGAACGACATCGGCCTGCTCGCCAGCCCCGCACCTGCTCCGGACCCGGGTCAGGAGCAAAACAACTACCTGCCGACGCTTGCGCTGTTAGCCGGGCTGAGTATGGATGGCCAGCCGATGTTCCAGGACAAAGAGGGCCGGTCGCAGATGATGCCGATCGCGGAGAAGAAGCCCACCGCGTTCGAAGGCAACGCCGACCTGATCATTCAGATCCTCGCCTTTATCACGGCGATGTTCATGATGGTCATGTTCTATCGCAGGGCCCCGCAGCAGGATCAACTCGACCTGCCCGATCATCTTGTGCTCGCCAGCTTCAGCCGACGCGCGATCGCCGGGATGATCGATCTCGCGCCTGGTTTTTTCCTTGCGGGCTTGATTTACGACGTGTCGATCGGCGAGACGATCCTCGAGTCATGGCCGGGTAATGGGATTGAGAAAGCTTTCGCCGCAATGCGGCCCGGCTTCGTCGTGATCGGTGTCACGCTCTTCCACACGACGATTTGCGAGTTTATTCTTGCCCGCTCACTGGGCAAGATCATGATGGGCATGTATGTCGCAGACCTGCATGGCAAGCCCGCGCCACCCATGCCTTGTTTTGGCCGGGCACTCAGCCGAGCGTTTGAGCTGTTCGCGCCGCTGATGATCCTTGTCGCGGTGATCAGCCCCGCACGCCAACGCCTCGGCGATATCCTCGCGAAGACGACCGTGGTGATGCGCAAGCCCGAACCGCCGCCGGAACTGGATAAAGACGATGAGTATTGACCCATCTGACAACGTGAAACCCGCGGTAATACTGCTCTCTGGCGGGCTCGACTCGGCGACCACGCTGGCGATCGCAAGGGACCAGGGCTACGCCTGCCACGCGATCAGCTTCGACTATGGTCAGAAACAACGTGTCGAACTGACCGCCGCCGCGAACCTGGCAAAAGACATGAACGCTGTCAGTCATCGCACCGTCCGCGTCGACCTCGGAGCCTTTGGCGGAAGCGCGTTGACCGACGACAAGCTCACCGTCCCCAAGGACCGCAGCGACGACGACATCGCCCACGGCATCCCCGTCACCTATGTCCCGGCACGTAACACGGTGTTTCTCAGCTATGCGCTTGGTCTGGCCGAGGTCATCGATGCCCACGACATCTTCATCGGTGTCAACGCGGTGGACTACTCCGGCTACCCCGACTGTCGGCCCGAGTTTGTCGAAGCGTTCCAGAACCTTGCCAACCTTGCGACCAAGGCCGGCGTCGAAGGCAACACGATCACCGTCCACGCGCCGCTGATCGAACTGACCAAGGCGCAGATCATCGAACGCGGCCTGGCGTTGGGTGTTGACTACGCCAAGACCCATACCTGCTACGACCCTACGCCGCAAGGCAAACCCTGCGAGCACTGCGATGCATGCCACTTGCGCATCGAAGCTTTTAAGTCACTGGGGATGACCGACCCTGCATTAACGCAATGAACGACAAGTGGTCGCTTCCAGCGAAGAGATCAATCCGATCTAAACTATCGATATGCCCACCCCTGTCATCATCGACGATATCCACGCCGCCGCTGCGCGTATTGAAGGCGGCATCCGGCGGACGCCTTGCCTGATCAGTGATTGGCTCAGCCCGATCGTCGGCTTCGAGTTCTTCCTCAAGCGTGAGCATCGCCAGGGCTCGGGCTCATTCAAGGAGCGTGGTGCTCGCAACGCGCTGCTTCGTCTGGATGAAACCCAGAAGAAAAATGGCGTGATCGCAGCCTCGGCCGGCAACCATGCACTCGCCCTCGCATCGCATGGCAAGCAGTTGAGTATCCCCGTCACCGTTGTGATGCCGACCTTCGCGCCGATGATCAAAGTCGAAAATTGCCGGGGCTATGGCGCCAAGGTGATCCTCCACGGCGAACACATCGGCGAATGTAAGGAACATGCCGAAGAACTCGTGAAGTCGCAGGGCCTGACCTACATCAACGGTTACGACGCCCCCGACATCATCGCCGGGGCCGGGACGATCGGTCTGGAAATCCTTGAGCAGGCAGGCAGTCTTGACGCGGTTGTTGTGCCCGTTGGTGGCGGTGGGCTGATCGCCGGGATCGCCCTTGCGTTGAAGTCGACACACCCTGAGATCGACATCATCGGTGTCGAGCCGGTCAACGCGGCGAGCTTCATCGCAGCAATCGAGGCGGGGCATCCCAAGCGTGCCGATGTGCGGCCGACCCTTGCCGATGGCCTGGCTGTGCCTTGTGTGGGCGACAATGCGTTCGCGGTTGGTGCCCCGCTGATTGATGAGATGATCACTGTGACCGAACCGGAGGTCGCGCTGGCGATCCTGCGGTTGGCTGAGATGGAGAAAGCGGTGGTCGAAGGCGCGGGTGCGGTCGGTGTCGCGGCGGCCCTGGCGGGTAAGCTTGACCAATACAAGGGCAAACGCGTCGCAACCATCCTCTGCGGTGGCAACATCGACTCGACCATGCTCGGCCGGATCATCCAGCGCGGCTTGGCGGTCGATGGACGACTCTGCCGATTCTCCGCTCACATCTCCGACCGGCCGGGCGGGCTCGCGGCATTCACCCAGATGCTCGCTGACCAGGGCGTTTCGGTGATCGACATCGCCCATGACCGTGTCTTCGGCGGAGACGAGATCGCCTCGGTCTCCGTTGAATGTGAAGTCGAAACACGCGACCACCAGCACATCCTGCAGTTGCGTGAAACGCTCAATGCCGCAGGGTTCGACACGAAGTTCCACGACCTGCCGAGCTGATCGCTAAAATCTCGCCATGACCACACCCGACCCCGGCGCGCCGTACGGCCTGAAGACCACCCTCAAAGTCGGCATGGAGATCCATGTCGAACTCGATACCCGTTCCAAGATCTGGACCGACGCTCCCAACGTCGCGCACCCCGACTTTCTCAACAGCGAGCCCAACACGCTTCTAAGCCCGGTTGTGATCGGCATGCCCGGCACACTGCCCGTCATCAACGAGCAAGCGGTCGAGATGTCGATCCTTGTTGGTCTTGCGCTGAACTGTGAGATCGCCAAACATACGAAGTGGGACCGCAAGAGCTACTGGTACCCCGACCTGCCCAAGAACTATCAGATCAGTCAGTACGACGAGCCGATCTGCGGCGAGGGCTACCTCGATATTCCGGATGGCGGTGACACGAAAACGATCCGCATCACCCGTGCACACCTTGAGGAAGATGCGGGCAAGCTGCTGCACGAATTACCCGGCGGTGGTTTCAGCGATGGGTCGCTCGTTGACCTCAACCGCGCCGGTACGCCGCTCTTGGAGATCGTCACCGAGCCGGACTTTGATAGCGCCGACCAGACCGTGACCTTCGGTCAGATGCTCCGAGATATCTGCCGACACCTCGGCGTGACGCAGGGCATCATGCAGAAGGGCCACATGCGCTTCGAGCCCAACATCAACGTCATCATCGAAAAAGACGGCGAAACATATAAGACGCCTGTGGTTGAGATCAAGAACCTCAACAGCTTCAAGGCCGTGCATGGCGCGATCCTGCACGAGCATGAACGCCAGATCGAGCAGTGGCTGGCCGACGGCAAGGTGATGGGTGCCCGTGCCAAGTCCACGCGTGGCTGGGACGACGTCAACCTCGTTACGACGCCTCAACGCGAAAAAGAAGACGCAGACGAGTACCGCTACTTCCCCGATCCGGATTTATGCGAAGTCGAAGTCACCGAAGAGATGATGGACCGCGTGAAGGCGCAACTCGTCGAGCTCCCGCTGGATCGTCTGCAACGCTACATTGATGAGATTGGCTTGAAAGAGATCGACGCCAAAGCGATCATCGATGAGCCTGCGACAACACGGTTTTATGAGGCGGTGCTTAAGGCCGGTGCGGACGCCAAGGCGGCATCCAAGCTCATTCGAAACAACCTCAGCAAGCTCGCCAACGAACAGGGCGTCTTGCCTGATGCGTTAGGGATCTCCGCGCAACAGGTCGCCGACGTCATCGCACTGACCAGCGCGAACAAGGTCGGCTCCAGCGCGGTCGACAAGCTGCTCGAACTCTGTGCGGGTTCCGATGACTCGGCAGAGCAACTCGCCGAGGCCAACGACCTGATGCAGGTCATGGACGACAGTGCCTTGGAAGCATGGGTGGACGAGGTGCTTGCCAATCCGAAGATGGCCAAGTCTGTAGATGACGTGAAGAACGGCAAGGACAAGGCGATCAATGCCTTGCTGGGACAGGTTATGCGGTTAAGCAAAGGCTCGGCCAACCCGCAGGCCGTTACCGCGATGATCAAAGAGAAATTGCAGGGCTAAGCGATCAGCTCGAAGCCAGCGCGTCTTCGCGGATGTAATCCAGTCGCGGGGCGGGCAGGTCGTTGGCAGGGGGCTCGCCATCCTTCGTGCACAAGACCCAGTGCTTCTCTGCGATCTCATAGAGTCGTGCGTCCTTGCCGCCGTAGCCGCCCTCGGGGTTCTGCTGGTCGATGTGCGGGGCGCAGGTGTAGCCGGCAGGGAAGTTCTCGACGATCGCACCGTCCATCACGGTCGGCAGGCGATCGACGCGACGCCCGAGCACGGGCATCGACTTGAGCAGGCCCTTGGTGTACGGGTGCATCGGGTTGTTGAACACGTCGAACACGCTGGCGTATTCGACGATTCGGCCGGAGTACATCACCGCAACAACGTCTGCATTTTCCGCAACAACGCCGAGGTCGTGCGTGATCAGCATGATCGCCATCTGCTTTTCATGCTGCAGCTTGCGCAGCAGTTCCAGGATCTGCGCCTGGATGGTCACGTCCAGCGCGGTGGTGGGCTCGTCGGCCAGTAGCAGGGCGGGTTGGCAGGCCAAAGCCATCGCGATCATGACACGCTGACGCATGCCGCCGGACAGTTGGTGCGGGTATTCGCTGAGTCGGCTGGCGGGGTCGGCGATCCCGACGTCACGCAGCGCCTGCTCGGCGATCTTCAGGGCGCCTTCCTTGCCGACATTCTGGTGGAGCAGGATCGCTTCAAGCACCTGCTCGCCGATCGTGTAGACCGGGTTGAGCGAAGTCATCGGCTCCTGAAAGATCATCGCGATATCGTTGCCGCGGACGCTGCGCATCTGCTTGTCGCTGTAGTCCAGCAGGTTCTTGGGCGGTGTAGTCGGGTCTGCGGTCCAGAGGATTTCGCCGTGGTCGGTCCGGCCCGGCGGATGAGGGATCAGTTGCAGGACACTCAGAGCGCTGACGGACTTGCCCGAGCCGGACTCGCCGACGACAGCCAGTGTTTGTGCCGGGAAGATGGACATGGAGACGCGGTCAGCGGCCTGAACGCGTCGGCCATTCGCGCCGCCGGGGAAGCTGACCGCGAGGTTATTGATCTGTAGGACGGGTTCTTTGCTCATAACGGATTTCCGCTTGTTTTATAGCTTATTTCACGGCCCGGGGGTCAATGACATCACGCAGGGCCTCGCCGATGAGGTTGTAGGCGAAGACGGTGAGGAAGATCGCCATGCCGGGGAAGATGGCCAGCCACCATGAGAACGAGCCGCCTTGGCGTGCCTGATCAAGCATCTGGCCCCAGCTTGATTCGGTTGGCTCCAGACCCAGGCCAAGGAAGCTCAGCGTCGCTTCGGTCATGATCGCGCCAGCAATACCAAAGCTGGCTCCGACAAGGACCGGTGCCACGCCATTGGGCAGCATGTGTTTAAAGAGGATCAGGTACAGCGGTGTGCCCGAAGCCCGCGCGGCCATGACGTAATCCATGTTCCGCAGCTTCAGGAACTCGGCCCGGACAAAGTACGCGTAACCAACCCAGCCGGTCAGACCGAGTACGACCATCATCAGGATCAGTGATCGGCCGTAGAACGCAACGATCATGATGAGCAGCATGATGACAGGGATGGAAGCAAAGATTTCAACGAGGCGCAGGCCGATGAGATCCACCCACCCAGCGAAGTAGCCAAGCAGCCCACCGATGATGATGCCAAGGATGACAGCAATGCCTGTCGAGATAAAGCCGATGTACAGCGCGATGCGCGAGCCATGAACCATCCGTGCGGCGAGGTCTTGGCCCGAACTGGTTGTGCCCATGACGTGAAAACGGGTTTCAGGCTCAAGTTGAGCGAATCGATCGAACACGACCTGGATCTGCTCGTTGATGGGCTCGCCACGCGCGGGGGTGTAGCCCGGCTTGTCCTGATAGGCCTGCCAGAGCATGGCTTCTGCCTCACGTGCCTGCTCAACGGTCTGCGGGATCGGTATGGCATCGCCCGACGCGTCAGTGAGTTCATAGAGACGGATGCCGTAGTAGCGCTCGGCCTCGCTCTGCATTTCGCGGGCAATGTCTGCGGCGGTGGGGTGGGCGCCTGGTGGACGCAGGATGTTGCGGACGCCAACATTGTTGTCATCGATCGTGGTCTGGTCGCTGAGCGTGTCGTTGGGTGAGTAGGGGATCAGCGGGAAAATCGCGCCGCTAGCTCTGCCTTCCGCCAATGCGATGCGGTAAAAATCATCTGATGGCGTGTCGATACGTGGCGGTTCGATCCGTGTGATCGGGTTAAGCAGGAGTACCAGTGCCGTGGCACAGATGACAAGGTTGGCGATCAGTAGGGGGATGTGTTTACGCAGCTTGGCCTGTGATAGCGCGAAGAGTCCGGCAGTCGCCAACCCGATCATGATCCATTGCAGCCACCACCATGCCAGCGCCCACTTGCTTCCACTGAGCGCGTCGGCATTGGCCTTGGTCTGTACTTTGTCATATTCGGTTTGATTCGATGTGATCGCGTTGGTCAGTTCCTGATGATGCTCGATCAGGTAGAACAGCATCGATCCGGCAAAAACGACGCACATACCTGAAAGCCAGATCCAGAAGACCTTGCCGCCTGCCTTGATGCTCGCCAGACAGCCGAGCGCGAGAAGAAATCCCGCGATGAACATGGCATCCTGCGGGGTGAGCAGTTCAAAGAGAGGGAACTGGAGTCCACTGCCAAGTTCCGGGTCGTCTACACGCCATACCAGTGGCCGAGAGTTAGCGAGAAGCGGTGCCCAGACTGCGAGGATTGCAGTGATGCCGATCCAGATGCCGCCGATCAGCGCGCCTGTTCGACCGAAAAGGCGCAGCGTCGTCTGCGCGAGCAGGCTGCGGCGCCGACGCACATCGCGTTTATTCAGATCGGCGGGGGTGGCATCAGTCATACGTCACCCTCGGGTCAGCAGCGGCGTAGAGGATGTCTCGTAGGAGCAGTGAAAGCAGCGACAGCACCGAGCCGACAAGCGTCGTTGCCATGACGATATTGATGTCTGCGTTCTTTGCGGCGTCGATCGTCAGCAGGCCCATGCCCTGGATCGAAAAGATGTACTCGACAACGAAGGAGCCGACGAACAGGCTTGGCAGGATCGCCGCAGCCATCGTGATCAATGGGAGCAGTGAATTACGCAGCACGTGCCGGAAGAGGATGTGTTGTTCGGAAACACCCTTGGCCCGGGCGGTGCGTACAAAGTCGGCCGAGATCGTTTCGAGCACGGACCCACGCATCACCTTGGTCAGGTAAGCAAAGCCCGCGTAGGTCAGGCAGATCACGGGTAGGAACAGGTGCCAGGCAAAGTCGAGCAGGTAGCCCCTGTGCAGTTCGCCATCCACGAA
>JBMZAP010000086.1:0-16524 GCA_049611445.1 Phycisphaeraceae bacterium
TTTTCAGCGAAGCCGCATGCGGTACTCGAGTTTGACTGCGGTCGCGTCGTCGACCAACTGCCGCAAGTCTTCACCGGTCACGTCAGCCAGGTTTACACCTTCCTGGCCCGAAACCATTGAACTGAGCAGGCCAGGCACAGGCTGCCGAACGACCGTGACGTTGGGATCGCCAGTGATATTCGCCTGCTTGGCGGCGTGAGCGATGGCGTCATCGAGATAACCGATCTCGTCAACAAGTTTCGCATCAAGCGCCTCCTGCCCGATGAAGATCGCACCGGTCGCGGCTTGCTCGAGTTCTTCTTTAGTAATACTGCCATCCGCTGCAGTCCGTCCTGTAACGACAACATCCAGGAATGTGTCATAGGCGTCGTTGACCAGGTTCTTGAGTACCGCAACAGAAGCCTTGCCCTCTTCGGTGAGATTGCCCTCGTCGTCGTACCACTGGACAAAGAGGTTGTTTGCGTCATCCTTGTTGGGCGACTTGTCAGCAATGACCATGTTCATCTCGACGCCGAGCTTCTCAATGATGCCACCTGCCGCAGGTACCTGTGCGAGCACACCGATGCTGCCGGTGATACCGGTACGTTCACAGAAGATGTAATCCGTCGGCGCCGCTATGTAGTAACCACCACTGGCAGCAACCGCACCGAAGCTGGACACAACGGGCACATTGGGGTGAGCTGCCTTGAACTTCTGTATCGCCCGCCAGATCTGGTCGGACGCGGTCACACCCCCACCGCCCGATTCCACGCGCAGCACGACTGCGGCGGGCGGGTCTTTCTCGAGTGTGTAGAACGCCTGCCGCGCAAAATCGGCAACCGAGCCTTCGATCATCCCCGTGATCTCAACGACGACGACACGGTCTTTCAATTCACTCGGTGTTACAGTCGGATGGTAGGACTGTTCCTGCAATCCGCCGGCGGCAAAGGCGCTGAGCATCGTTGCGACCGGCCCATACTTGGACAGATAGACATTGATCATGACCGACGTGAGCAAGCCAACGACCAGCAGGTACATCACAACCTTGCCGATGCCCTTGGAGCCCGAGGGATGCTGCACATAGACCGCGGGGACGTAGCCGGGCGGTGGTGGCGGCGGTGTCGAGGTGCCCGTCGGGTCGATGGGGGGGCGAGGTGCGCCGGGGGATGGGGTTGCCTGATCGTCTGCCATTGGAAAACTCCTGCTCGGTGGGTCCTGTCATGCTACGGCGAAATGTGCTGCCGTGATCGCATCAGCGGTGGTTTAGGCCTCTCGGCTCGGGTATGATCGGCACTTATGGCCCGACACCTGCACATCGATCCGTTCAGCGGGATCGCCGGCGACATGTTTCTGGGAGCATGCATCGACTTAGGCGTCGATCTGGATGCGATCCGGTCCGCCCTGAGCAAGCTGCCCGTTGAACGCCCCTACGAGATCACCACAAATCGCGTTCAGCGTCATGGCATCGGCGCAATTGACCTCAAGGTTAAGCTGCTGGACGAGAAGCCTGTCGCGAGCGACGTTGTCGGCCATCACAAGCACCATGACCACAAACACGATCATCACCACGATCACGGGCATGGTGACCACGACCATGAGCACGGCCACCACCACCACACCGGCTATCGCGAAATCATGGCAATGGTCGATGACCTCGACACAACCCCGCGTGGTCGAGAACGAGCCGGTCGCGTGGTGACCCGGCTTGCCGAGGCCGAGGCTCGTGTCCATGCGAAGTCGCTTGACGAGATCCACTTCCACGAAGTTGGCGCGGTCGATTCGATCGTAGACATGCTTGGCTCAGTCGTCGCTTTGGAACACCTTGAAGTCGATACCGTTTCATGCGGGCCGCTGCCGATCAGCCGAGGCTTCGTCAAGTGCGACCACGGCATCATGCCCGTGCCCGCACCCGCAACCGCCTACCTCATGCAGGGCATGCCTACCATTGGCGTCGATCGCACCGGCGAACTGGTTACCCCTACCGGCGCTGCCCTGATCGCGGGCATCTGCAACAGCCACGGCCCCTCACCCGCCATGACCATCAACGAGGTCGGCTACGGGGCAGGCGACCGCGAGAACCCCGACGTCCCCAACCTCCTCCGCCTGATCCTGGGCGAAACCAATGCCCCGGGCGAACTTGGCCCCCTGACACCAAACCCCAACTAGGTGAACACCTTGGCACGAACACGCAAGAAGAAAAAATCCAACAACGGCGTATGGGTCGGATCGGGCATCTCGGTCGGCATCCTTGCGCTGATCTGCCTGGCACTCTTCCTGAAGATGCGCCCGGGCCCGCCGGACAGTTCCAGCGGCGCGATCACTGACGCCAACCTCGCCAAGCAAACCCTCAAGACTGCCGGCCTGCCCGACCTCGGCAATGCTCCGGGCGGCAGCGGCAGCTTCGCGGCGCTGCTCACGACCATTGGTGAAGCAAAGATTGTGATGCGATCTGGTGGCTTTGAAGATGAGAAAGCTGCTGCGGCTCAGAAAATTGTTCAGGCCCTGCATGGCGCCGCCGCCAGCACCCTCACGGCCAGTGCTCTGGACGCGAAGATTCCCGAGAAGCGCTTCGAGTCCCCCGATCTCAAGCGCGACCTGCAGGTGCTTGGCACGGCCGTCCGCAAGCAGGTCGACGCACATATCGAACTGGCCGAGTTTGACCAGGCTCAGGCAATCGCCCTGTCCTACCTCAATCTTGGCAAGCAAGTCTTTGACAAAAACGTTCGGCTCAAGTCGCGTCAGCGTGGCCTGGCCATGATGCGCAGCGCACTAAGCACGATCGGCCGAATTAATCGAGCACGTTATGACGACGGCGAGATCGAAAAGGACGGCTTAAGAGAACTGAACGACAAGGTGATGGACTGGAACAACGCGATCAAGGCCCTGGAAGACGTCTGGAACAGCAAGCTCAAACCCACCGAAGGCGTCAACGCATCCAAGGGAATCCCGAACATCTCAGACCTGATCAAGATTGCCAAGGAAGACCAGGACCCGACCTTCCGTATCTGGGCTTCACTGAGGTTGGGCTACGCTCTCTACGAGCGTGGCGACCAAGGCAACCAGAAGGCAATCACAGCTGCGATCGAGGAACTCAAACTTGACAGCAACAAGCAGGTTGCTGCCGCAGCAAAAGCGGGCGAGTCTATCAAGGACAGCGACGAATACTACGAGCTGCGTAAGTAATCGATGCAGATTCTGCTGCTGGGACTGTTTGTTGCGGTCTACCTGCACGACGCCACGACCAGCGTCCAGGGCGAGGCGTTGCCCGGTGATGTCTGGCCAGGGTTGGGGCTTGGCTGGGTACTGCTGATTGTCGCCCTGCCCAAGCTGTTCATTGTGCTGTCGTACTGGCTTGCTTCTCGGCGTACCCGCCGACACCTGGGTACCCCGACCGGCCAACGTACGCTCAATCGCCTTGAAGCAATGACCAGCGCACTACCGATGCTGCTGCTGTGCCTGTTTATCGTGGACCTGAGTGCGGGCTTGCTTCGTCACCTGCGCGTGGTTCTGCAGGACACCGTTCTGATTGACGAGTTCCTGGTCATGCTGCCGACCCTGCTGGCGGTCGTGCTCTGCTGGTCAGCCTACTACCCGGTTGATCGTCGGCTGCGCGAGTCCCTGATCATGCGCCATGCCGACGAAGGCAAGCCGGTCTATCCATTGCTCTCTCGCGGGGCATATATCACCATGCAACTGCGCCACCAGTTCGGATTGCTGTTGCTCCCGCTGCTTGCGGTCTTCGCCTGGTCTGAAGTGATGGTGCTCATGGGGCCGAGCTTTGATGGCCCACTAAGCAATGATGCCGTGACATGGCTTTCGCCTTTAGGTGTACTCGCGATCTTTCTTGGTGCCCCACTCATCATCCGACATGTCTGGATGACTAAGCCACTACCCGCAGGTGAGGTCCGTGACCGCATGGACGGGCTTTGCAAACTGCACCGCGTCCGTGTCCGCGAACTGCTGCTCTGGCGAACAAGTGGGCGGATGATCAACGCCGCTGTCACCGGGCTTGTCAGCAAGGTGAGATATATCCTGCTCTCTGATGGGCTGCTCGACCAACTCGAACCGCGTGCAATCGAGGCGGTCATGGCTCACGAACTGGCTCACGTCAAATGCAGGCATCTGATCTGGATGGTGCTGATCGTCGTCTCTCTGCTCGGCACACTCGAAGGCAGCGGCCATCTCATTCTCGACAGTTGGGCAGAACCCGTTCAAGCGGCAATTGATCCTGCAGGCACTTCGCAATCCGCCGCAGCCTGGTCACTCAACGATCCGAATGTCCGCATGGGACTGGTCAGCATCCCAGCTTTATTGATCGCCCTACTGGCCTTTGGCTGGGTCTCTCGTCGTATCGAACGTCAGGCGGATGTCTTTGCCATTAAACACCTCGCCGCAACATCGCAGGACAAGCAGTTCGATGATCTGGGCCGACAAGTCTTTGATGCCCAAGCCGTCCACACCATGGTCCACGCCCTGCAACGCGTCTCGGTACTTAACCATGCCCCCGTGAATCGTCGGAGTTGGCGGCACGGCTCGATCGCCTGGCGGCAAGATCACCTGCGATCACTGGTCGGCAAGCCCATCGCCGCAACCCCCGTCGATCATGTCCTGCTGAGGGTCAAACTGGGGACACTGGCCGGGCTCGTATTCATCGCCGCACTCAATCTCATCTAACCCCGCTATAATCCTCGCCCCTTATCCCATAAGAGCAACCGCTATGCGTTTTATCAAGATGACAGGCCTGGGCAACGACTACGTCTATGTCGACTGCTTTGACCAGACCGTCGAACACCCTGCACGACTCGCACAGGTCGTATCCAATCGCAACTTCGGCATCGGCAGTGATGGCCTGATCCTTGTCCTGCCACCCGATGAAGGCATCGATGCTGCCGCAAGGATGCAGATGTTCAATATGGATGGCAGCGAAGGGGAGATGTGTGGCAACGGCATCCGGTGCGTCTGCAAAATGGTCTACGACCACCAGCTCGGCGAGAAGTTCAGCGATAACCCAATGCGCATTCAGACCGCGTGCGGCGTCCTGTCCCTCGCCTATGAGACTGACAGCCATGGCAAGGTCAAGACCGTCAGCGTCGATATGGGCAGGCCTCTACTTGAACCAGAGGATGTACCGGTCATCATCGACGAACTGACGCAGACCGAACAGCCCCAGACGTTCAAAGTCTCGGTACCCGGTACAACCGAGAGATTCGACGCAACCTTTGTCTCCATGGGCAACCCGCATGCCGTGATCTACGTCGACGAGGTCAGCGAGGAGACTGGCGATTTACTTCGTGGCTGGGGCAAATTGCTGGAGAACCACCCCGCTTTCCCCGAACGAATGAATGTTCACTTCGTTGAGGTTGTGGATGACGAAACCGTTAAGGTCCTGCACTGGGAGCGTGGCAGTGGCCCGACGCTTGCCTGCGGTACCGGCGCCTGTGCGGTCTGTGTTGCTGGCGTACTGACCAACCGCAACAGCCCATCCATCACCGCCCACCTTCCCGGCGGGCCGCTGCATCTGGAGTGGCGCGAAAGTGATGCCAAGGTCCCCGGCCCCGTCATCATGACAGGCCCGGCGACGGAAGTCTTCACCGGTGACTGGCCGGCGTAAAACTTATCAATTCAGCTTCCAGACCCGGACGTCCTTGACCCGGCCCCACGTGCTGTAGTTAAACAGCCCGAAAGGCTTGGTATCCACAACGGCCGCGTGCGTATCAAATTTTTTGTAATCGGCACGCTTCACATCAACGAGCTGCTTGTCATCAAGCCAACATTGGATCTTCTCAGAAGTGACCATGATCTTGACCTTGAACCACTGCCCTTCGGGCATGTTGTGGAACTGGGTCGTGTCATTCTCCGAGGCGTTGAGTCCATCAAGATTTGAGAGGCCTGTGATCGCCCCTGCCCAGCCACCAAGGATCAGGCTGACGTGGCCATCCTTACCGACAGGGAATGTCACAGCGGCAAACATGTCAACACCCTCGACCCGCTGAGCTTGCAGTGTGATCGCATAATTCTCAAGATCCTCGCCAAAGAGGTCCGCCAAATCGCCTTTGTAGAGAACGCCGGTCAGCGGGTTGCCATAGTCGAGGTCCATTGCGCCGTCTTTGAAGAGGACATCGCCCTCGCCGCCGAAGATGATGGGCTCCCACTGGTCCATATTGCCCGACAGCAGTTCGACCGGCGGGGTTTTGGGCTTCGCTTTCTGAGCAGCACAGCACCCTGAGAGCACGAGAAGGGACACAACGCAAAGTACGACTTGCTTCATGCCAGTAGTGTACCAAGCGCAGAAAAAAGCCCCGCCGAATCCGACGGGGCTTTGTCATTCAATGATGTCTCGCAACTCAGGCAAGTGCTGCCTGCGCCGCGGCCAGTCGTGCGATCGGCACACGGAACGGCGAGCAGGAGACGTAGTTCAGGCCAACCGCGTGACAGAAAGCGATCGACGCGGGGTCGCCGCCATGCTCACCACAGATACCGACCTTGAGCTTCTTCTTGGTCGACCGGCCCTTCTCGACACCCATCGCAACGAGTTGGCCAACGCCGGTCGTGTCGAGCGACTGGAACGGATCCTTCTCGAGGATTTCCTGACCGATGTAGTCCGGCAGGAAGGTGTTTACGTCATCACGCGAGTAGCCAAAGGTCAACTGCGTGAGGTCGTTAGTGCCGAAGCTGAAGAAGTCAGCCTCTGTGGCAACCTCGTCGGCGGTCAGTGCCGCACGCGGGATCTCGATCATCGTGCCGATCGTGATGTCCAGCTTGCCGGTGAACTTCTTGGCCTTCTTGACGTCAGCGATGGTCTGCTCGGCCTTCTCACGGAGGATCGCGAGTTCCTTCACGGTGCCGACCAGCGGGATCATGATCTCGGGGTGCGCTTCGACCTTCTTCTTCTTACAGGCAATCGCTGCCTCGACGATCGCGGTGACCTGCATGGTCAGGATCTCGGGGTAGGTGATCGACAGACGGCAACCACGGTGGCCGAGCATCGGGTTGGACTCATGCAGAGCCGCAACACGTGCCTTCACGACGGCAGGCTTAATACCCAGGACCTTGGCGACTTCGCTGATGCCCTTCGCGTCGTGCGGGAGGAATTCGTGCAGCGGCGGGTCGAGCAGGCGAACCGTCACAGGCAGGCCCTTCATCGCGGTGAAGATGCCCTGGAAGTCCTTACGCTGGTAAGGCAGCAGCTTCTTGAGCGCCTTCTGGCGATCGCCCAGCGTCTCGGCCAGGATCATCTCACGCATCGCGATGATGCGGTCACCCTCAAAGAACATGTGCTCGGTTCGGCACAGGCCGATGCCCTGTGCACCGAAGTCGCGGGCACGCTTGGAGTCAGCGGGCGAGTCGGCGTTGGTGCGAACGTCGAGTTTGCGGTACTTGTCGGCCCACTTCATCACGGTCGCGAAGTCGCCGGACAGCTTGGGCTGGCTCGTCGCCATCTCGCCGGCAAAAACTTCGCCGGTGCTGCCGTCGATGGACAGGACATCCTTGCGGCCGTAGGTCTTGCCGCCGACCTTGATCTTGCCGGCCTTGGCGTCGATTTGAATCTCACCGGCACCCGCGACACAGCACTTACCCCAACCACGGGCGACAACCGCCGCGTGGCTGGTCATGCCGCCGGTCGAGGTGAGAATGCCGTCGGCACTGTGCATACCGTCAACGTCTTCAGGACTGGTTTCCTGACGGACCAGCAGGACGCGCTCGCCCTGGTGGGTGCGCTCAACGGCTTCTTCCGCGGTGAACGCGAGCTTGCCGAACGACGCACCGGGCGACGCAGGCAGGCCAACCGTCAGCGGGCTTGCCTTGGCCTTGGCCTTGGGGTCAAACGACGGCAGCAACAACTGCGTCAGGTCGTTGGCAGGGATACGCTTGATCGCGGTCTTCTCGGTGATCAGCTTTTCCTTGACCATGTCGCAAGCGATCTTGACCGCTGCGGCACCGGTACGCTTACCGGTACGGGTCTGGAGCATGAACATCTTGCCCTTCTCGAAGGTGAACTCGATGTCCTGCACGTCCTTGTAGTGCTTCTCGAGGGTCTTCTTCATCTTCATCAGCTCGCCGTGCAGACGCTTGCCGATGGTCTTGTCGTTGGGGGCCTTCCACTTGTGCATTTCTTCACAAGGGATGGGGGTGCGGATACCGGCGACGACGTCTTCGCCTTGAGCGTTGACAAGGAACTCGCCGTAGAACTTGTTCGCACCGGTGGAGGGGTTACGAGTGAACGCGACACCCGTGCCGCAATCTTCACCCATGTTGCCATAAACCATGGTCTGGACGTTCACAGCAGTACCGGCCAGCCCGATCATCTCGTTGATCTGGCGATAGCGGATTGCACGCGGAACCATCCACGACTTGAAGACCGCGGTGATGCCCAACTCAAGCTGCTTCATCGCGTCTTGCGGGAAGTCTTGGCCGGCATGGGTCTTGATGACCTTCTTATAGGCTTCGCAAAGCTTGATCAGGCCGGCGGCGTCGACATCGGTGTCGGCGGTGACGCCCTGCTGCTTCTTGATCTTGTCGAACTCGGCTTCAAACGCGTGGTGGTCCACACCCATGACGACATCGCCGTACATGTTCAGAAGGCGGCGATACGCGTCATATGCGAATCGCTCGTTGCCGGTGGCGTTGGCCAGGCCGACAACCGACTGGTCGTTGAGGCCAAGGTTCAGGACGGTGTCCATCATGCCGGGCATCGACTGAGCGGCGCCGGAGCGAACGGAAACGAGCAGGGGATCGGTGTTTGAGCCGAACTTCTTGCCGTTTTCTTTTTCGAGAGTCTTAACAGCCTTCTGCACCTGATCCATCAGGCCAGCGGGGAGCTTCTTGCCTTGCTTGTAGTACTGGTCGCAGCACTCGGTGGTGCAGGTAAAGCCGGCGGGGACGGGCAGACCAATGCTGGTCATGTCGGCGAGGTTCGCGCCCTTGCCGCCGAGCAGTTCACGCTGGGTCGCGTTGCCGTCGGTCTTGGTCTTGCCGAAGTAGTAGACCATCTTCGGTGCACGGGTCGATTTCTTCGTCGTCTTCTTCTTGGATTTGGTGGCCATGATCGCGCGTGTCCTTTGTAGCGGGTGATCAGAGGTAAAAAACGGGGGAATCGGCGGTCAACACCAGCTTCGCTGCCAGGCTGTTCGCCGAAGTTGTCGCAAGTCTCGTCCGTTTCACGGGCTATGCCGCCCGCAGGGGAAAGGACAGATTCTAGTGATTTAAGCGAATTCGTCAATCTAACAGGCCTCATAAAGGCGATTCAGGCCCCACCTCGCCTTGCCGCTAACAACTTTCTAATGCTCCTGCCTGCACAATTCACACACGCCTTGCCAGCTTGTATTGACGTATTCGTACACACCTCACGGCCGTGCAGCACACCGCGTGACGATGAACGATCGGGTATCTTGTTTGGCCCTATAGCCTCCGTGGACACACGAGCCCATGCCCACCAAAGTCGCCAAATTCGGCGGGACGTCGCTGGCCAGCGCCCCGCAGATCCGCAAGATGCAGGCCATCGTCCAGAGCGACGCCGACCGACGCTTTGTCGTGCCCTCCGCACCCGGCAAGCGGGATCCCAAGGACACCAAGATCACGGACCTGCTCTACCTCTGCCACGATCTCGCCAGCAAAGGACTGAAGTTCGATGATGCGTGGGACCCCATCTGCGAACGGTTCAAGGAGATCGTCCGCGAACTCGGCCTGTCACTGGACCTGAACCCAATCCTCGACGAAGCCGAAGCCACGATCCGCAGGCACGGTGACGCAGGCCTCCCCGCGGACTATGCCGCCAGCCGAGGCGAGGCGATCAATGGACGCATCATCGCCGAACTGCTGCAGTGCGAGTTCATTGATCCGACCGAGATCATCTTCTTCGGTGAAGACGGCAGGCTCGATGACGAGAAGACCTATGCGACCATCGCAGAACGACTGAAAGATATCGACCGCGCGGTTGTTCCCGGTTTCTTTGGGCTTGGAGCGGATGGCAATGTAAAAACCTTCAGCCGAGGCGGATCAGACGTGACCGGTTCGATCGTCGCCCGCGGCGTTGGGGCCGACGTCTACGAAAACTGGACCGATGTACATGGCCTGCTCATCACCGACCCACGCATTGTCCCAGGCGCCTTCACCATCGAGACCGTGACTTACCGTGAGTTGCGTGAATTGTCGTATTCCGGCGCAAGTGTCCTGCATGACGAAGCGGTGTTCCCTGTCCGGCAGGCCAATATCCCTGTCAACATCCGCAACACCAACGACCCGGAACATCCCGGCACGCTCATCGTGTCAAACGACCACCCCAGCGCGAAAGAGTCCTACCAGATCACCGGCATCGCTGGCCGTAAGGACTTCACCATCATCCTGATCGAAAAGGCAATGATGAACAGTGAGATCGGCTTTGGTGAACGTGTGCTCGGGGTGCTTGCCAGCTACGGCGTCAGCTTCGAGCACATCCCCTCGGGCATCGACACGCTCAGTGTCGTCATCGAAGACACCGCACTGGAAGGCAAACTCGACGACATCGTCGCAGCGATCAAGACGGCAGTGAAGCCCGACAACGTAGACATCGACAGCAACCTTGCACTGATCGCAACGGTCGGCCGAGGTATGGCCAAGCAGACCGGCACCTCGGCCCGGCTCTTCGGCGCATTGGGCGAAGCGGGCGTCAACATCCGCATGATCGACCAGGGCTCCAGCGAAATGAACATCATCGTTGGCACCGATGTCCAAGACTTCGAAAAGGCCGTACAGGCGATCTACGCCGCCTTCGTTTCCGAAGACGGCAAAACGCGCGCACTAAGCTAAGCCATGGATGCACGCACCCTTGAATTTTTTGCGCTCGCCATCGTCAGCGCCCTGTCTATCCTCGCCGGCTACATTTCCCGCGAGCGGGGCTGGCTTCACGAAGACTTCAGCCGAAAGATCCACTGGGTCACGATCGTGATCCTCTGGAGCTCAGCGGGCTTCTTCGCACTCTGGAATCTTGAGCCGAAGATCGCCAACCTGTGGGTGCTCGTCATCGAGCCGCTGCTGGTGGTTATCCCCGCCTTCCTGATCATCCCGCTGGGCAAGGCGATCAAGCTCAGACGCAACCAGGTCGGCGTGCTCGCACTGGCGGCGGGCCTGCGCAATTCCGGGTTCGCACTCGGCGCCTTCCTCGCCTATGCGATCCTGCCCGTCGGTGAACTGCTGCGACAACAAGGCGACGTGGGCCAGGAACAGATCGATGCACTTTCGATCAGTGCATTGGCCTATGGCATGCTGATCGTCATGACGATGTCGATGGCCGTGGTCGTTTTCCTCTTCCCGATGGTGCAGCACTTCGCGTCCGGCGATGACGACAAGCAGCCCATTGGGCGGATCATCTACAAGAGTTTCGTGGACTGGAAGGCGATGCTGTTCTATTCGTCTGCAGCAGGAATCACACTCGCGTACCTGCGTGTGCCCGTGCCAACGATCGTATTCGACTGGTATATCCTCAAGGGCCTGATCTTTGCCGGCTCCGCGACCGCCTACTTCGGCATCGGCATGCGCCTTCACATCCATCATCTCAAGCCACATGTGAAATCGCATGTCCTCGTCGCGGCGGTCAAGTTCCTCGCGACACCGATACTGACACTCGGGCTCTTGGTGATTGCTCGCAATATCGGCATCGCCCCGCCACCGGGCATGCTGCAGCAGAGCTTTATGCTGATCGCATTCATGCCCACCGCGATACAGGTCGTGATTGTTGCGAACCTGTTCCATCTCGACGCACGTATGGCTGGCAGCGTGTGGATCGTCAACACACTGATTTTCCTGTGCCTCGTCCTCCCGACGATCCTGATTGTGGCGCCTCGGCTGTAGCGATTTGCCTGATAGAATGCAGAGATGCCTGCAACCCTTGACGAACAGATGGAAACTGCCAGCCAGGCCTTAGCCGAATTGGACTATGCGCGGTGCGAGTCGCTTTGCGTCGATGCACTGAAACAGGCGCGCGACGCATCGGACTGGGTGATGTACCAGCGCGTGTTATTACCACTTCAGGAAACGCGCCGACAGAGAAGGCAGGCCGCACTCGATGGGCCGATCCTCCTGGGTACGCCAGGCGAGCAGTCAGACATCGCTTCACAGGTCGCAGACCTGGACCAAGGTTGCGTCGTACTCTCTTGGCCAACGACCTCAGCCGACGTCGTGGCGATTGCAGAGCAAGTACGTCAAAGCAAGCGCCCGATCGAGCTGCTCTTCGCAGACAATGCTCCGGACAGCGAGAACTGGCGGATCACAAGCTACGCCGGCCCCGGCTTGAGCATCGACCTGCCTGCACCAAAGACCGAGTGGATCGGCCAGTGGATCGATGCCTCATCTGTCGAACCGCCGACACCGGCCCATTGGTTCATGCAGGCCAGCGAAGCACTGGGCAACGCAGCCCTTGCCGCGATAGATGCAATACCCGGATCGCTGGAGCACCTCCAGGCGCTTGAAGACGCGCTTACCTGCGTCGATGATCACGAGATCCTGCATCAACGACTCGCTGCGGCAGCAAAGGCACTGCAAGAGGCCAACCGATGAGCAACACCACAGCCAACCGCAGCCGAGGGGTGCGGGTACTGGGGCTGGGGTTCATCGCGCTCTTCGCTGTGCTCTGCCTCATTGCCCTGATCGTCTATCTGGGATGGCATGGCCGACCCGCACACTGGGATGCGGAGCAACAGCGCCTCGCAGCGCTATCCGAGGCCAATCGCGCCGCGGTCAGCGAGTCACTCCGCAACCGACTGCTTCGGCAATGGAGCAACCCCGGCGACAAGACGCCTGTGACCGAGGACGACCTCTTTGGCCACCGGCAACAAATCGAAATCCGTTTCGATGAGCTCAACACCTGGATCAAAACCGAGGGCCTGAGCCTGCTCGAAGAGATCGATGTAGAGGTTCCCGAGACCGCGACGACAGCCATGATCGACTCTCCGGGTGAAGGTCTGCTGCGGATCAGCTTTGAAGTGACGACCCAGGAGATTCAGCAGGTCGTAACACTGAGCTTCAAGGTCACCGTGGCTGATGATGGCACACTCACGAGCAAACTCGAACGCGCGACCGCGGGAAAGCTGCCACTGCCTGTCGGAACCGCCATCGACATTGTGGCGACTCAGGCAGAGGAAGGCATTCTGCTGGACCTGATGCTGGGCAAACCCGTACAGCCGATTGAACTTCCGATTGACCCAAGCAAAGACGGCCTTCGAGACGGCCGACTCGTTGGACTCGAAGTCACCGACGAGGCCCTGGTTATCACCCGCGAAACAGTGCGCAGGAACTCAAGGTAATCGTGTGTTGAATCAGCCCTTGCGTTCTGATGCGCCTAGAATGCTTTCATGAACGAGTTGAAAACACCCACGCGGCTGGTCATCGCAATTACCGGTGCAAGCGGCGCACTGTACGCCCATCGGCTGGTTCAACTGGTCGTCGCCGCGGGAATCGAGACGCATCTGGTTGTATCCCCACTGGGTCAACGACTACTGCATGACGAACTCGGACTGGAGGGCTTGACACCTTCGGGACTCGCATCACTGGCAGGCCTCGAAGAAGACAGCGACAAGCCAGACAATCTGATCCTGCATAATTTCCGGGATGTCGGCGCGACCATCGCGTCTGGCTCTTTTCAGCATGACGGGATGATCGTGATCCCCTGCTCTTCAAACTCACTTGGGGCCATCGCCTCGGGCGTCGGCCAGAACCTGGTGCATCGCGCCGCACACGTGACGCTGAAGGAACGCCGCAAACTCGTTCTGATCCATCGGGAAATGCCCCTGTCACTGATCGACATTCGGAACATGGAGAAAGTGACTGAAGCAGGTGCGATCGTATGCCCTGCTCAGCCGGGCTTTTACATGCTGCCAGAGACCATCAGTGATCTCGTGGACTTCGTCGTCGGACGTGTGCTTGATCTGGTGCATGTCGAGCACGACTTGAATATCCGCTGGAGCGAGAAGGTGTTAAAAAGAGGCGCAGTGAGCAGGCGTTAAACTGCACCAATGGACCAGACCGCCCCACCGCCACCCATCGCTCAACAACTTGGTGCCGTCGCCCGTGATATCAAACTCAGCCACACGGTTTTTGCATTGCCGTTCGCACTGCTGGGAGCGTTTATGGCGGCGAACTGGGATGACCGCTTGCCAGGGGTCAACGAGTTTGTACTGATCCTGCTCTGCATGTTCTTCGCCCGCACCTTTGCGATGGCATTCAATCGCCTCAGCGATGCCCTCATCGACGCAAGCAACCCGAGGACCGAACAGCGAGCGTTGCCCAGCGGCCGGGTACGCTGGGATACGATGTTATGGGTTGTCATCGCGAGCGCGACAGCCTTTGTCGCCAGCACTGCACTCTTCATCGTGGCGGCTGACAATTACTGGCCGCTGCTGCTAGGTCTGCCTGTGCTCATCGTCCTGGCGGGCTACAGCTACACGAAGCGTTTTACCTGGCTCTGCCATGCTTTCCTTGGCTTTGCGCTTGCCATCAGCCCCGTCGCCGCGGCGATCGCGATCGAACCCGAGTACTTGAGCCAACCGATTGTCTGGCTGCTTGCCCTGATGGTTTTGACATGGGTCGCGGGCTTCGATGTGCTCTATGCCCTCCAAGACACCGAGGTCGACCGGGAACTCGGCTTGTTCTCCATCCCATCACGCCTGGGAATCGGCAAAGCATTAATGATCAGCCGTGGACTGCACCTGCTTTCGATTGCAGCACTCCTGTCAATTGTCTGGCTCTCAGATCAACTCGCCCTGCTCTTTGCGATCGCGGCGGGGCTGACATGTGCCCTGCTGATTTTTGAGCACGTCCTGGTCTGGGGCGGCCGCACCAAACAACTCAACATGGCCTTCTTCACGGTCAACGGCATCATCAGCATCCTGCTGGGCGTCGCCGGCATCATCGATCTCATTGTTGCGGGCCAGGCGGCGATGGGTTGATTGCCGCATAAGCCGGGACGGCAGAAGCCATCTCATCTGTGATGTTTGAAGGCGTTTCAGTCGGCTTATGGGCCACACCCGCCAACTCTTTGATCTTTCGCCAGCGTCGCCACGCGCGGCCGAGCAGTGCGACTGCAGCGACCAGATACACCATGATGGACAGCACCACGATCGCGGGGCCATGCACCGCGATTGCCTCGGGCAAGACGTCTGCCCCCATCGGTGACGCGTCATCACTCAACAGCATCGCGGAAGAGAGATAGAGCGCAACAAACGGGAAGAACAACGCAAGGTACACCGCCTCGATCGGACTGTTGCCGACGGTCCAGACGATGATCGCGGCGAGCACAGGCACGAGCCAGCAGCCAAAGAGCACCATCACCAGGACCTGCTCGGAGAACTGCTCGATAATCTGCTGCATTGTGAACAAGACCGCAGCAAAGATGATTAGAGGCAACAGGATTTCATATACCGGGTTGTCCGCCGCAATCCTGCCTGCATTTTCTGCAGCCTGATACACGGCAATAAAACTGAGAGAGGCCATCAACATGCAGCCTACCGCGACCGAGAGGCCGGATGCCGCGTCGTCATCCCAGCGCAACATGGCCTTGCCCTTGCGAATTACCCTGCGATACCCGGCCAACGACTGATACCAACTCGGCGTACAAAGGAACAACGTTAAGCAAGCCGCACATCCCGACACCACAAGCGTGATCAACAAGATCGCAAAAATAAACGTCTGTTGCGGCGCCCGAACATTGTCGATCTCAACGTACGAGTCAACGAGTTGATTAAACAGGGTGTCGCTCTGGATAAACGGCAACACGCTACCGACCAGAAATAGCTGGACCATCGCAAAGAACATCAGGGCATAGGTCTTGGAAAACGACAGCCGCTTCTCACTTCGCCACTTGCGGTAGACCATGACATAGAGCGTCAGGATCGCAAAGCCCTGCACGGCCAGCGAAAACAACAGCGGCGGCAGAACCATCCCAAAGAAAGGCACGGTCTGATAGCGCGGGTCCTGCAACATGCCCTGCACCGCCCCCTCGATGCCATCGGGCAGCAGATGCTGGTTCACCATGCCATAAAAGACCGGTCGGGCAGTCAGGTGCTCGAAGAATGTGAATCCAAAATTGGAGACCTGCGGCAAAGCGACATAGAGCACGATGACCAGCCCCTGAGAGAGCGTGCCTGCCTGCCATGGCTTATCCACGATCATTCCCGCAGCCAGACCGGTCATGTGGTAGACAATCGCCGAGGTGACAAAGACGATGTAGAACTGGATCAGGACGCCATACGACATCCCTCCCTTGTGCGCTGCATAGAAAACAAACGGCAGCGACACCGCAAACATGAAATACTCGCGGATCGGCAGGCCAAGCAACAAGCCGATGATCTTCGCGCTGGGTGTCATCGGCGTAAGGCGCTGGTAGTCGAGCAGACGGTAGGTCCGCTCCCGAGCCATACCGCCCGCGACCGCGCCGGTGCCCAGCACCATGAGGATCAGGCCCTGCATAATGAGCAAGGCGGGGATTGCATCCCTTGCCGCTTCCTGCGGCGTCACATTGTCAAACTTGATCGCGTTGCCTGAGACAAGGATGTAGAGAAACGTCGACGCAACGAT
>JBMZAP010000087.1:0-16372 GCA_049611445.1 Phycisphaeraceae bacterium
TTGTCGAGGTTCGCATTGAGCTCTTCCTCCGTGACCTTCGTGATGGGTACGCCGCCTTCGGGGACGTCGCCGCCGGCGACCCAGACGATGGTGTTCAGGACGATGCGACGCAGGTCGTCGACGGCCCAATTGTTGTGGAAGTGCCCGCCGGTGAAGCCGGCGCCGCGGCCCTGCCCAGGCGCGGGTCGGTCGTAGCCCCAGAGCAGCGCCTGCGGCTTGCCCATCGCTTCGTAGCCGGTCTGGGTCCAGAGGTTGTTGATCGAGTAGAGGTTGTCCTTGGTCGGCGTCGCGACGCCGAGCGGGATCATGCCCTCGGCGTACTTGAGGTTGAAGTAGAACTCGCCCTTGGCGGTGAACGGCTCGACGCCTCGCGAGACGGCGTGCTTGTCCAGTGGCTTGATTGTCGCGGCCCAGATCGGGTTCACGGAGTGGCCGTTCTCGAAGTACCCGCCCATCCAGGGCAGGAAGTATTTCTCGCCCTCTTTGATCGGAGGATGGACCGCGTAGTGAATCATCATCACCCCGACACCCTCCTTGACCAGCGCATCCATCTTTTCCCAGCCGTGGCGGATCACCTTGGTGCCGTCGGCGTAGATGACGACCGCGTCCATGTCATCGAGGATGCTCTCGTCCTTGGGCCAGCCCGCGTGGGTGTGGGTCTTGATGGGGACCGCGTCCTGGTTGTTGAACTGCTTGGCAAGCAGCAGCGCACCGGCGCGGAACTCGTGCATCCCGCTGGGGTGGCTCGGGCTGCCGTAGAGGAACATGACCTGGAGCGGCTTGGCCTCCGCGGCTTGCCTCGGCTGGGCGGGGAGCTGCTGTGCTTGCCCCGGCAGCGCTTGAAGTATCAGGAACAAGGTCAAGCAGAATGCAAACAAGCGGATTGGCGGCATCGAGCACTCCAATGGTTAGATGATTTTCTGTTCTAAAGAGACGACCGCTGTTCGTGTTATTACAGATCGCTTTGCAGTGCCAGCATTGGTTTTGATGAGATTGCCCTCGTCAGCCTGCATTGAAGAACCGCGAGTTGGTCCCGCCTGGGCCGACGGCAGCGCGGGCCGGGGTGCCGCACTTGGGACAGCGGCCCTCGTAGGCGGTGCCGGCCTGGTTGCGGTAGATCCGGCTGTAGACCGAGCAGCACGACCAGTTCACCGCGATCCACGGCCGGCCGCGCAGCGATTGCTGGGACTGGTCTTCTTCGCGGTCGTCGGGCGAGGCGAGGCCTTCGATCTTGAGGATGTAGTCGGGGCCGGAGGGCATGGACTATGTATCGGCAATCGCCTTGCAAGCAATGAAATAGCTCCGGGTGGAAACCCGGAGCAGGTGGAAGAGTCTTGGCTATTGATTTGCGTTGCTTTTGCGAGCGGTTATGGCTGCTCCGGGTTTCCACCCGGAGTTATCGTGCCCCCACTTTTATGCTTCGTCGCCATCTTCGTTTTCTCCCGCTTCAGGATCTTCGACCGGTTTTCCGGTCACGCCCATCTTGTCGAGGACCAGACCGCGGATCTCATCGAAGAGATCGGTGTTCTCGCGAATGAAGGCCTTGGCGTTCTCTCGGCCCTGGCCAAGGCGGACCTCGCCGAAGCTGAACCACGCGCCGGATTTCTGAACGATGCCTTCTTCGACGGCGAGGTCGATCAGGTCGCCCGATGCGCTGATGCCCTCGTCAAACATGATGTCGAACTCGGCTTGGCGGAACGGCGGCGCGACTTTGTTCTTCACGACGCGGGCACGGGTGCGGTTGCCGACGGCCTTGTCGCCATCTTTGATGGAAGCGGTGCGTCGGATGTCGATGCGGACGGAGGAGTAGAACTTGAGCGCCCGGCCACCGGGGGTGGTCTCGGGGTTGCCGAACATGACGCCGATCTTCTCGCGGATCTGGTTGATGAAGACGACGGTACAGGAACTGCGGTTGATCGCGCCGGTGAGCTTACGCAAGGCCTGGCTCATCAGACGAGCCTGCAGACCGACGTGGCTGTCGCCCATCTCGCCTTCGATTTCAGCGCGAGGGATCAGTGCGGCGACGGAGTCGACGACGATCAGATCGACCGCGTTGGAACGGACAAGCATTTCGCAGATTTCCAAGGCCTGCTCGCCGGTGTCCGGCTGGGAGACAAGCAGTTCTTCAAGGTTGACGCCCAACTTGCGGGCCCAGGACGGGTCGAGCGCGTGCTCGGCGTCGATGAAGGCGGCCATCTTGCCTTCCTTCTGGATGCTGGCGATCAGGTGCAGACAGAGGGTCGTTTTACCGGAGGATTCTGGGCCGAAGATCTCGACGACGCGCCCGGTGGGGATGCCGCGGCCGCCCAGAGCGAGGTCCAGGGAGATGGCCCCGGTGGAGATGCCCGGAGGGATCTTCGTGGGGTCGTCATCCAGCTTCATGATCGAGCCCTTGCCGAAAGCACGCTCGATCTGGCCGACGGCCTGGTCCAGAGCCTTACGCTTGGCGGAATCGTTGTCGGCGACGGCTGCGACGGTCTTCGTGGGGCTTTTCATGGTCTTCGCTCGCTTCTTGAACCCGTTTGGGGTGGGTTTGGACTGGCTGGGGGCTGTTGTGGTCACCATCGTAGCGTCTCCTGAGGTTTGAACTTGGCGGACAGGTGTTAGGGTTTCGATCGGAATCCCTACGATAGTGTTTGTTCGGTAGATGTCAAGGGGTTGGTTTAATATTTTTTCTATTTTTGTTCGGGTCCCTATCAGGCCTTCTTTCGGCCTCGTCTGATGATCAGGATGAAGCCGATGCCCCAGACCACAATCCATACCGAGATGCTGGTGTACATGAACCAAGGCGGGCCGTGAGAGTCTGTTGCCCCGCCACCATAGGCAAAAGTATTAAACGCACTGAGGGTGAGCTGGTGTTTGCCACCGATAAATTCCGTGACAAAGGCGTGCACCTGCTTGGCCTCGAGTTGGACGTCGGCTCGCTGGACATCCACTTTGTGAGATTCGAAGCAATCGAGCAGATCCTGAGGGGTAAACGCGCCAGAGCTTTGCTGGTTTTGTCCCAGCGCATCAACCCAACTCGCCTTTAGCGTGACCGGATCAATCCCTATGTTGGTACCGGCAGTAATCGGTACGCCGTCATTGATTTGCCTTGCCCTGAAAACAATATCGACGTCTGTAACCGTTATTTGTGATCCCGGGTCGCACATCGTGACGGTGGTCATCGGCCCGGAACCCGGGCCAACCATGACGTTGGTGCTTGGAGAAGCTGAGGCAGGCTGGACAAGTTCCGCGCCAATATGAAAGCCAAGTTCCTGGTACTCACCAGACAACGGCTGGACCTGGATGCTGTAGTAGCGGTCCTGATAGACAGGCAGCATCGGTTCAACGGCTCGCTGGGTCAGCAATGCGCAGGCCACAACAGCCGCCGTATAGCCGAGCATGATCGCGATGCGTATCAATCGCTCTCGCGTCTTATTTCCGGCTGTGATGCCAACCTCGCGCAGGTCAGCGCCGCACTCAGGGCACTGAAGGACGGAGAGTCCCTCAACCGAGTAGCCGCACACTCCGCAGCCGAAATTGGATTGGGATTGTTCAGGCATCACTCAACCGAATAAGAGGAATCAAGACATAGCGGAGGCGTTACGTTTACGGGAACGCCGGACCACAACAACGATGGCAATAATCCAAATCACAATCCATGTGGCCAGATATACGCCTACGAACCAGGGCGGCCCAAGGTGCCCGGTGCTGCCGCTGCCATAGCCACCGCTATCAAAGCCTTGGAGTGTGAAAGTATTTTTGCCGTCGAGAAGCCCGTTGACCATGTCGGTGAGTTGCTGCGCTTCTTGCGCAACGCCTTGTTGGCTTGTATCCACGTTGTATGCAGCGAAATAGTCCAGCAGGTCCTTGTCGGTGACCGGGCCTTTTGTGGTGTGCGTTTTGCCCTGCGCATCGGTCCAGGTTGCGATACGGGTCGCCGGATCAACCAGGAACATCGGCGCATAGGTCAGCGTATTGGGCGCATTAGGCTTGGGCATCGACATGACTTCGATCGCAATTGATTCCACCTTGACTTTCGCGTTGGATCCTCCCCCGAAATCAATGGTTGTTGAAGCTGGAGAGGTTGAGTTTGACGTGACGCCGAAGCCGTAAACATTCGATCGATCACTTGCAGGAACGATCAGAATTAAATCCGTACTTAAAAGAACTTCAGAGTATGCCTCAGATTCAGGCCAAAGATCAAAGTGTGTCGACTGATCTTCATACGTCGGCACAAACGTACTCGAGAGTGCCATGCCGCCCGCGGCGAGAAGAAAAATCAAGATCGTCGTCAGCAAAGGCATCAGGCAGCCCGCAAAAGCGGCCCTACCCTCGCCCGGCTTGCGGATGCCGACCTCGCGCAGGTCCGCACCACACTCGGGGCAGATCAACTCACTGAGCCCGCGGGTCGCATAGCCACAACGGCCGCAGGACGGCTCAGTGGAGACGGGTCCGCTACCACGGGAAGTAATGGCCCCAGTAATCAAGACAGTAGCGAGAATGATCAGTACAAGCGCCGCTACAACAACAAGCATGGATGCCATGATGTATTTCTCGAGAAGGTTTAAACACTTGGGTTTGACATGACCAACCGACACAAACACGTGAAAGCCGCGCCGACTATGCTAAACGATAGTGACCGGAGAGATTGGTCTTGAGCGATTTGCTTCAGATCAGCGTAGTCGCAGGCGAGCGCATCCTTGAATTCAACGGATACGAATGCGAAGAGATCTGGCCGGCGCTACAGCCCCGCTTGGGCAGGTGGATCGGGTGTCGGAATCGATGATGGCAAGTCAGGCGACGCAGACGCGTCGTTGGCGATCATCTGATCGCGAAACTGAGCCATCGCGTTGTCATACCGATGCTTGAGGAAGAAGTACAGACCGATGCCACCCGCGTAGACCAGCAGCCAGAATACGGGCTGGATCAGGACAAACCACCCTGCCGGCTGATCTTCGGT
Organism: Phycisphaeraceae bacterium; assembly: GCA_049611445.1. Classification (GTDB taxonomy): domain Bacteria; phylum Planctomycetota; class Phycisphaerae; order Phycisphaerales; family Phycisphaeraceae; genus JAHQVV01. The sequence continues at coordinate 4,946 of JBMZAP010000087.1, forward strand.
CCAGTTGCTCTGACTGTTAATCGTATACGTAGACCAGTGATTGCCGACCAGACCCGTGGCCGAGGTTTGCATGATATTGGTGTAGAGTTGGTCGATCTGCAGTTTGACATCCGGGTTATTCAGATCGGCCCCAACGGTCTTCATCCAGGATTCGAGCGCGGCCTTGTCAAACTTCTGGGGGTTTGAATAGGAGCTCATGTAGTCTTCATAGGTGTTCGTGGCGAGGTCAACCTCATACCATTCGTTGGCATTGGGCCCATAGATATCGACGTCGATGTATCGGCTCTTCAGCGGCAGAAACTCTTCGGCCGGGCCGTCGTACATGCCATAGGGCGTCCGGCTGAGCATGATGTTGTCGTAGCCTGCGGCCTTTGTGTCGGGCGGCGCGATATCGACATCTTCATACTCGATCTGCTCTTGAGGTCCTAAGGCCACAGCGATGCCCGAGACAACACATCCGGGCAACCATAGGCACACGGTCCAGAGGACGACAAACAGGGCCGGGCTGATAAAGATCTTACGCATGGCAGGCGAGATGATGCCGACCTCACGGAAGTCTGCACCGCACTCGGGGCAGGTCATGGTGGTCGATCCGCGTACGCCGTAATGACAGCGTCCGCAGTTCGCCAGGCCTTGTGCCAGGCTGGGCTGCTTGAGGGCGCGGACCCAGATGTAGACCAGCCCGCCGAGGCTGGCGATGCCGCCGATCACGAGGACCGCAAAGACCAGAATGCCGAAGATGTACATCCCGGCGAACATGCCTGAACCCGAACCGAACTGTGCGAGGGTGCTGGGCATGCCGAAGATGTTGATTAGCGTCGTCATACCTGCAGTGTCGCATAGCTGCGGCAATGTGCCAAGGTGGGTGGTATCGTGTGGTCATGGCACAGAAGTCACGCTGGCACAACTGGTCATGGATATTGAGCATTGTCCTGCTGCTGGGACTCCCACCCGGCTCGCAAGCGATCGCACAAAACAGCTCCGACTTAGAGCAACCCACCGCTGAAGCAAACCCCGAGATCGTCGAGCCTGGCTTGACAGGCACCGGCGAAAAGCCTGTCGCCGAGAAACCAACGATCTTCGATCAGCAGCCGTCCGAAGCGGTGTCAACGATCTGGAACGCGACGCTATTCACCGCCGGCGATACCGAGATCAAACTCAATCAGATCGTCATCGCCCTGTTTACCGCGATCATTGGACTATGGCTCGCCAAACTCCTCACGAGCATCATCAGCGCCCGACTGGTCAAAGTCAGTAAAGTCACTGAAGCCGTCGCTTTCACCATCGGCAAGATCATCTACTACATCGCCGCCGCGATGGTCCTGCTCATCGCCATGCAGGTCGCCGGCATCCCCACCACCGTCTTCACCGTGCTCGGCGGTGCGCTCGCGATCGGTGTCGGCTTCGGGGCGCAGAACCTCTTTAATAATCTCATCTCGGGCATCATCATCCTGACTGAAAAACCGATCCGGCGTAACGACATCATTGAAGTCGATGGCATGGAAGGTAAGGTCGCCGAGATCGGCAACCGCCGAACGCGCATCCGAACCGGTGACGGCATCGATGTGCTCGTACCCAACTCAAAATTTCTTGAGAACAACGTGGTCAACTGGACCCTGTACGACGCAAAGGTCCGTGGAAACGTCTCCGTCGGCGTAGCCTATGGAACCAATGCCAAGAAAGTACGCGAACTACTCTGCGAGGCTGTCAGCAATCACGACAAGATCCACAGCACGCCTGTACCAATCGTCTTTTTCGAAGCGTTTGGCGACAACACACTGAACTTCAAAGTGTTCTTCTGGACCGAAGTCAAAAACCCGTCAGACCTGCAACTGATCGAATCCGATGTGCGTTTTTCGATTGACGAACTCTTCCACGAGCACAAGATCACCATCGCATTCCCGCAACGCGATGTCCATCTGGATACGCTCAAGCCATTGCAGGTGCACATGGTCAAAAGCGGAGCAGAGTCAGACGCCGGCTTGGAATAATGCGGCGATTGCAAAGATTGCAAAACTGTGCGGGGTTACCCCGCCTACGCTTACGATATTGCACATCCACCGTTACAACCTTTTCCACGGAGACTCGCCATGAAGAAACTCACCGCCTCTCTGACCGTCGTACTCTGTCTGGTTGCAGCACTAAGCATGGGCCTTTTCACCGGCCAACAAGCCTTCGCCGCAGACGCCGCAAAGATCGGCGATGCCGCCCCCTCTTTCACGCTGCCCTCCGTCACCGACGGCACGGACGTCTCCCTGGAAGCACACAAGGGCAAAGTCGTCGTGTTGATGTTTCATTCCACCGGTTGCCCGTTCTACAAGATGGACCCAAACAAGGGTTATGACCGTGTCTTCGTCAAGATGGTTGAATCCTACAAAAACAAAGACGTCGTCTTCCTGGGCGTGAATGCGAATCGAAATGAGTCCAGCGAGAAAGTCAAGACGTACGTCGAGAAGCACAACATCAACTACACCGTTGTGAAGGATGAAGGAAACAAGATTGCTGACGCATACGGTGCCAAGAGCACCCCACACATCATGGTGATCGACCAGGAAGGTAAGTTCCGCTACCGCGGCGGTGTCGAAAAACTCTCCGGCGGACCGGCCGGGTGCGGCGAGTCTGACACTCAATACCTTGGACCGGTTATCGACGCCCTGCTCAAAGGCGAGGAACCGCCCGTCACCGAAACCAAGGCCTCCGGCTGCGGTATCAAGCGCGTCTGATCTATCCCAAAGCAAAGCCCTCCAAAAACACAACGCCCCGCAACCCCCATTGCTAATTGGGGGTTGTTTGCGCGCTTTTCTGCAACGAATCTCTCGAGCGATAGCGATACCGTTTGGTTCAACACTTCACTGGCGTGTATTCTCTAGTGTCTATTTACCACACTTCCTGCCCCATCATGGAATCGACTTCAATCTGAAATTGGATCTGAAAAGATGCCCGTCCATTCCTGGAACACAACGATGCGTATAAACCTTGCCCTACTCATTGCCCTCTCGCTTGGCTTTGCCCTCGGCTGCAGCAGATCAGCCTCGCAGGCAGTCGACGTGAAACGGCCCAACGTGGTGTTCGTTCTGACCGACGACCAGCGATGGAACACCATCGGCCTGGCTGACAGCTCGGTCATGAGCACGCCGAACATCGACCGCCTTGGCAAGGAAGGCATCTACTTCCCCAACGCGTTTTGCACAACGTCGCTCTGTTCGCCAAGCCGGGCTTCGATTCTGGGTGGCCTGTACGCACACACACATGGGGTGTCCAACAATTTCACCGACTATCCAGACGACCTGCCAACCTTCCCACGCCAATTACAAAAAGCCGGGTACGAGACCGCATACATCGGCAAATATCACATGGGCGAGAAAGACGACAGCAAACGTCCCGGCTTCGATCATTTCGTGACCCACCGCGGTCAGGGCAAATACTTTGACACCGAGTTCCGTTTCAACGGCGGCGAACGAAAAGTCGTCAAAGGCTACTACACCACCGTGGTCACTGACATGGCTGTCGACTGGCTTGAGAACCGCGATAACGAAGACAAGCCGTTCCTGCTGTATGTAGGCCACAAGGCACCACACAGCTTCTACTATCCGGAAAAGAAATACGCCAACGCATTTGACCAAGCCGACATCCGCTACCCGCAAACCGCGTTTGAGTTGGACGACAATCCGGCCTGGTACAAGGAGCGACTGGACACCTGGCACGGGATCTACGGGCCGATCTTCGATTGGCGTAAAGACTGGCCGGACCGATCGAAAGAAGGCGTGAAGGAGTTTGCCAACATGGTCCGTGCTTATCGCGGCACGATCCTCAGCGTGGATGACTCGGTCGGCAGGATCTATGCACACCTTGAAAAGACAGGGCAACTCGACAACACACTCTTCATCTTCACGACCGACAACGGCCTGCTTGAAGGTGAGCATGGCATGGTTGACAAACGAACGATGCACGAGGGCAGCATCCGGATCCCTCTGGTTGTCCGCTACCCCGGGTTAACTCCAGCAGAACAGCCCAAGGTCATTGATCAGCAGGTGCTGACCGTGGACTTCGCCCCCACCATTCTCGACCTGTGCAGTGCTGACCCGCTGCCCAAAGTCCACGGCAAGAGCTGGCGCAAGCTTGTGCAATCCGGAGACACTAGCTGGCGCAAGAGTTGGTACTACGAGTACGACTATGAGAAGCAGTTCCCCTACACACCTAACGTGCGCGGCGTCCGCACCGATCGCTGGAAGTACATCCGCTATCCCCACGGCGACGGCTCACCCGACCAAATCAAGCCCGAGCTCTACGAGATACGAAGCGACCCCAACGAGACCCGCAACCTTGCGGGAGATACCCGTTATGCCGACGTAGAGAAGCGGCTTGCCGCAGAGCTGGAACGCTTGATGGACCAGGTCGAGGGCTCGCGCAACATGCCGATCTATGAAGGCATCAAGAAAGAGCTACCCGACGAAGATATTCGCTGAGAAACTTGTCCTCGACCGTTACGGCGCAACAACGCCGTGGCATTGGCATCTGACATCTAAAAACCCACAGCGTTGCTCTCGCAAGGCTGTGGGTTTGTTGTTTAATCCTGATGCGGTCATTAGCCGAAGCGGCCGTGGATGTAGTCCTCGGTCTGCTTTTCGCGAGGAGCAGTGAAGATCTGCTCAGTCGCACCGTACTCGATCAGTTCACCTTGGAACATGAAGGCGGTGGCATCCGAGACGCGTGCTGCCTGCTGCATGTTGTGGGTGACGATGATGATGGTGTACTTCTCGCGGAGCTCAGCGATGAGCTCTTCGATGGCAAGAGTAGACTTGGGGTCCAGTGCGGAGCACGGCTCGTCCATCAGCAGGGTCGTGGGACTGACGGCCAGGGCACGGGCGATGCACAAGCGTTGCTGCTGACCGCCGGAGAGACCGATCGCGGACTGGTTGAGTCGGTCTTTGACTTCTTCCCAGAGCGAAGCACCGCGGAGGGACTTCTCAACGATTTCATCAAGATCGGACTTGCTGGTCTTGTAGTGCAAGCGTGGGCCGAAGGCGACGTTGTCGTAGATGGACTTCGGGAAGGGGTTGGGCTTCTGGAAGACCATACCGACGTGTCGGCGGAGCTCGACGACGTCCGTCCTGGGTGCAAGGATGTCCTCACCCTCGATTTCAATGGAGCCCTCAATGCGGGCAGAGTCGATCTGGTCGTTCATGCGGTTGAGCCACCGCAGGAAGGTGGACTTACCACAGCCGGACGGACCAATGAGGCCGGTGACTTTCTTGACGGGCATGTCAAGATTGAGGTTGTAGAGCGACTGGAAGTCGCCGTACCACGCGTTGACGTTTCGAACCTTGATGGGGTCACCACCGGTGTGCTTAATGCCCGGCGAATAATCCGCTACTGTCTTGGCTTGGGCAGGCTGAGTTGTCATCGCGGTCGCGGTCATGTGGAGTGTCCCTGAGGTCTTTATTAAGATCGACATAATGATGCGTTCTTCGTGTTAGCGTTTGATGAGTAAACGTTAATTCGTGTGAATATTTCATAAATGTGGATAACGAACTAAGCCTAGTATTTGTCGAGAGTTACATGAATGTTAGCCCTGTTATAGGTATTACCGTCGACAACAAAGGCAACTCGTCAGAGACGGGCACCTACGAATCGGCGATCCGGTACAGCCAGGCGGTCGAAAAAGTCGGCGGGATGCCCGTGCTGCTCCCGCATTGCACAGAGCTTGCGAGACAGTATGTCGGCCGACTCGACGGGCTGATCCTGACCGGCGGCGCGGACCCGGTCATGGAGCAGTTCGGATGCGCGACTGACGGCCGCGCGAGAAGGATCGACCAGAACCGTCAGGCCTTTGAGCTTGCCTTACTCAATGAAGTTGATCGAAGACGTGAAAGTTCGATCTCAGTGCCTGATCTGCCTGTGCTTGGTATCTGCCTGGGGATGCAGCTCATGGCGCTTCATAACGGCGCGACGCTGGACCAGTACATGCCAGAGACAATGGGCGAGGAGGCCGCCCGCGTCCACGTGGACAACGCCCAACACACGCTCTGCTTTGAGCACCAGGACAGCGTGCTACAGCCTTCCGAACAGATGATCGTCTCGTCGCACCAACAACGGATTACTGATGCGGGCCAGCTTCGCGTGGTCGCTCGTGCGGAGGACGGAACGATCGAAGCGATCGATCATCCTGAAAGGCCTTTCTATCTAGGCGTGCAGTGGCACCCGGAGCGAAAGGATTCCAGCGTGAAAGATCCACTGAATCTCGGGCTGATCAGAGGGCTCGTTGAGACGGCGGCAAGCCAGCACACGAGTTAAGCGGCCTTGGATTTCTTCTGCTTGGCCAGCTTCATTTCGCTGAGCCAACTGACGAGCAGGACCAGCGCTACCCCGAGAACCAGTGCGACATCGGCAGGGTTGAAGATCCATGGCCAAAGCCCGGTCGAAGGAAGCATGTGCAGCATGTCACGCACCGCAGAATAGAGCACACGGTCGTAAAGGTTGCCCAGCGCTCCGCCAAGGATTAGCGCGAGACCGATCTGATAGAGCCTCGCATTAGCGGGGCTTCGGTAGAGCAGGAAGAGGATGACGAATACGGCAACGATACTGACCGCGATGAAAATCGGTCGGCCGCCCTGCCCGGTACCAAAGACCGCGCCCGTGTTCAAAGTCAGCTGAAAATTAAGCAATCCCGGGATCACGACGATCGGGTCATGCCCGGGGACCTGAGCGGGCGAATCTGTCAGGTTGACCTCGTGAGCGACCACCCATTTCGAGTCGTCTACAAAGCGAACGAGCACTTCAGGGCCGCCCTCTTCCGCGGTCTGCACATGCACCTGAAAATCGGCAACGTTCTCAAACGACCAGTACTTCAGCCCGAGATCAATCGCAAGGGACAACACGACAATCGACAGGAACAGTACCCAGACCTGCCAGCGAAGTCCGACGCGTTCGATCGGCTCTACCTCAGGCTCGGTCTGCTTGACTTGCTTGTTCATCGCTGTTGCGTCTAGCGTTTTGCGTACTGGGCCGACACGTTAACGACTCACCAGCCGCGTTTCTCTTTGGCACGTGCGACGTCGATGCAGTACTTGGCCCATGGCGCAAACTCAAGCCGCATCCGCTGGATCGGTCGGCCGGACTCGAGGCAGACACCGTAGTACCCCTCGCGCATCCGCAGGATGGCTTCTTCAATCTCGCGGAGCATCTCGCGTTCGGATTCCATCAGGCCGAGCGTGAACTCCTGCTCGAAGTTGTCGCTGCCGACGTCCGCCATGTGCAACGGCATGTGCGCGATATCACCGAGGGATGCATTGCGTGCATCTTCCATGCCGCGGACATTGCCAATGATCTCGGCCCGCTTTTCGAGAAGCAATTGAAGGAATTCTTCTCTGTCTTTCTTGGACAGGCCGGTCTTGACGCGCTTGAGTTGCGGGATCGACCACTCTTTTTCCATCGCCGCTTCAAGTGAGTCGGGCGCGGGGCCGTTGGGCTTGGCAGCGACTATCTTTGTGGACTTCTTCTTGGTGACTTTCTTCTTGGTCACCTTTTTCGTCGCGGTCTTTTTCTTGGTGGTCTTTTTCTTGACCGGAGCCTTCTTGGTCGTCTTCTTTTTCGTGACCTTCTTCTTGGCGACCTTCTTCTTAGTGACCTTTTTCTTGGTCACTTTCTTTGTCGCGGTCTTCTTTTTGGTGGTCTTTTTGGACCGGCTTGAAGAGGCTTTGGTGCGGCTGGACTTGGTTGTCTTTTTCTTGGCCACGGGTCACTCCGTCCCAGACTCGGGGTACGACACAATCTGCATAAGTGCATGATTGCAATGGATTTACGGGGGAAATGGCTTCTTCGCCGGCACCCCCCGCGGTGCGGGCAAGCGAGGGAGTGTATCCCGCTGCCACAAAAGTGGCAAGTCTTGCACTCGCAGCGGGTTGGATGCGCCATGCCCCATGAATCGATCGGGCAGCCTGCGGATTCAGAGCACGACGTGCAGGCGGGCAGGATTAATCACCGTGTTTTTTACGAAGCCGGCCCGACAAACGGAGCAGCAACTGCACGCGTTCGAACTGATCACACCAGTCGGCCAATTCGGCAGCAAGCTCGTCATCGGGGATTGGCGCCCCCGGCAGCGGGCAGCCAGCCCCCTGGAGTTGGGCAGCAAGCAGACGGTACTTCGCAAGCGGCTTATCCCCATACCAGCCGACGGGCTCAAAATCCTCCGCCGCGAAGACGACGACAGGCACGCGCTTCCCGCCACACACAGTGACTTGCTCCTGCAGGTCCATATGCTCGTCGCGATCACACCACTTCAGATGGATCTTGCCATTCGATGCCTCCGCAATCTTCTGAAACATCGGGCCTTGGCGGACGCAGTCGCCGCACCACGCGCCGGAGAGCGCGATGACCTGCATCTCTCTCACAGACGAGCCAAGCACTTCATTCTGCTTGTCGGTGAGGTGTATCTGGTCGTAGATTTTCTGCCAGGCGGTCCGCTGGCCGTCGGTCATGCTGGCGAGGTAGTCGGGCCAGTCGAGGCCGGCGTCATGCTTGGTCTGGATGAGGTCAGCGTTCATGGGTGCTCCTGGTTGCTGTGCACGAGCGAGATCATAGACCGATCAGTCCGCTTGGGCCAAGGCCTGATCGATCAATGCCTCAGCGACGCCGCGTGCCTTTGCGGCTGCGGCATTATCACCCGTCACTTGCCGGTGCGTGAGCGTCCCCTGAATCAACACGATCAACTGCTCAGCCAGCAGGTCCGCGTCCTGTGCACCTGCAGCCTTCGCGATCTCGCTGAAGCCCTGCTTGCTTTCGAGATAATGCTGCATCCCCGCCTTGTGGATCGGATCGTGCGGCGAAGGAAACTCTACACAGGCGTTCAGAAACAGACAGCCGAAATAATCCGGGTGATTAAACCACTCGTCGAGCACGTCGAAGAAAGCGAGCAACAGCTCCCGCGGATCTTCGCCAGCAAGTTCAGTCGCTCTGGCCGCGAAAGCACTGGTCTCCCACTGCTCACGCCGCGCCAGCGCCTCGAGGATCAACTCGTCTTTCGATTCAAAGTGGTTGTAGAACGTCGTCTTCGTGACGCCGACCTCCGTCAGGATCTGATCCAACCCCACCGCATGAAATCCGTGGACATAGAAACGGTCGATCGCGGTCTCTAAGAGCTTCTCGCGCGTCGTAGTGGGCTCTTGCCGATCGCCAAACAATTCGTAGGCGCGTTTGCCGGTGTGATCTAAGAAGTTGGTATTGCTCATGTTGCATGCCTCGCCGATTTGAGGTTGACCACAAGTCAACCTCAACTTGACCATGAGTCAACTCACAGCAGCACTCCGGAGCCGTAAAGTTGTCGGTGTTGACTGCTGGCCTGATTCATTTGAATTCTACGCCAGCCCGAGCCTGCACCCAAACCCCTCCGGAAAGGAACAAGACATGACCACACTGAACACCCCGATCGATCAAGCCAAGGCCGAACAATTCGCCGGCTCATTACTGGGCACCATTAACCAGGCCTCTCTCGCACTGATGCTCTCCATCGGCCACCGGACCCGCCTGTTCGACGTGATGGCAACGCTGCCCGCTTCCACCAGCACGCGGATCGCCGATGCCGCCGGCCTGCAGGAACGATACGTCCGCGAATGGCTGGGCGCAATGGTGACCGGCCGCGTCATCGAGTACGACGCGATTGAAAAGACCTACACCCTGCCGCCGGAACACGCGGCGTTCCTGACACGCAACGCAGGCGGCGACAACATCGCCAACACCATGCAGTGGTTCTCCGTGCTCGGCAGCGTCGAAGACTCGGTCATCGACAAGTTCCATCACGGTGGCGGCGTGCACTACTGCGAGTACGACCGCTTCCACGAGGTCATGGCTTCCGAGAGCATCCACACGGTGGTCAACGCGTTGGACGATCATATCCTGCCAATGGCCGATGACCTGCAGGCAAGGCTCGAAGAAGGTATCGACGTCTTGGAGATCGGCTGCGGGTCTGGGCGACCGAGTTGCTATCTGGCCGAGCGATTCCCCAACTCGCGCTTCACCGCGTACGACCTGTGCGAAGACGCGCTGGAAGTCGGCGTGAAGATCAAGCAAGAAAAGGGCCTGAGCAACCTCACCCTCGCGACCAAGGACATCACAAACCTCGGCCATGAAAACGGCTTTGATCTCGTGATGGCCTACGACGTCATCCACGACCAGAAGGACCCGGCGACCGTACTCAACAACGTCCGCACCGCACTCCGCGCCGGCGGAACATTCCTGATGCAGGACATCCGTGCCAGCAGCTACCTCGAGAAGAACATGGACCACGACCTTGGGCCCTTCTTCTACACCATCTCGACGATGCACTGCATGACCGTCTCACTCGCACAAGGCGGCGAGGGCCTGGGTACCGTCTGGGGCGAGGAGTTGGCCGTCCAGATGCTCGGCGAGGCCGGCTTTGACGACGTCAATGTGCAGCAGTCCGAGCACGACATCATCAACAACTACTACATCTGCAAATAGATTCGCCCCCTCTCCCTTGAGGGAGAGGGTTGGGGTGAGGGTGCGGCGTGGTGCTCAAAGTGAAGCAAGACCAAGCCGTGGTCTTTACGACCACTCACCCTCATCCCCCGCCTTCTCCCTGAAAGGGAGAAGGAGCCAAAGCCCGCCCTGCGCGGGCTTTTTCATGCGCTGAAACGCTATGCCGGATCGATCGTCGTTGGCGGGTATAGTGTTGATTCGAAACAAACACCAAGCCGGAGACTCTTCGATGCCTCGACTGCTGCCCATCGCCCTGCTCTTTCTGATCCCGCTCACGATGCTCGGCTGCAAGTCGACATCCTGCAGCAGTTGCTCGGCCACGCAATGCGATTCGCCGAAGACGATCTCCCTGATCCCCGACGAGAAACTGACCGGCTGGTACGCAGATGTGCCCGAGGCGGACGACAAGCCGGACATCCGACCCAGCTTCCTGATCCGCGACGGCAAGCTCGTATCCATGGGTCGGCCGCTGGGTCACCTGATCACGCACAAGTCGTACAAGGACTACCGCCTGGTCGTCGAGTACCGCTTCGCCGACAAGCCGGGTAACTGCGGCGTGCTGGTGCACACGGACGGCAAGCGGCCGCGCGTGCTCTATGATATGTTCCCCGCATCCGTCGAGGTGCAATTGCAACACAGGCAGGCCGGCGACTTCTGGTGCATCCACGAGAACATTTCTGTCCCGAACATGGCCGAACGCCGCAACGGCCCGCCGGAGAACTACGGCGGCAAGAAGGGCCAGTCCCGCCACATCCGCAACCTCACCGACGGCAGCGAAAACGAACTTGGCGAGTGGAACACAATGATCATCGAGACCCTGGGCGACAAGATCCGCGTGTGGGTTAACGGCGACCTCGTGAACGACGGGTTTGGCGCGACGGCTTCAAGCGGCCAGATCGCACTGCAAGCCGAGGGAGCGCACGTTGAGTTCCG
>JBMZAP010000088.1:0-16217 GCA_049611445.1 Phycisphaeraceae bacterium
CTCTGTCTGGTGGATCGTCAGTGGCCAACCCGGGTACTGGTTGCTTGCCTTGCCATCCGTTGCATCGCAGAGGAACTTGAAGCAGTTGAGGGTGTAGGTCTTGGCCTTGGTGTCGACCTTGATCAGGCCAAAGCCGCTGTTCTTGCGGTGGGCGAAATCATATCGGTCGCCGCCGCCTTCACGGAAGTTCTGGCCGGGGTTGGCGGTGGCGTAGACGTAGGCCTTGTTGCCCAAGCCGTCGGTGTACTCGCCGGTGTTGGGCAGGTTGTGAGCCGGGCGGTTGGCGTGTGACATGTTGTCGAGTTCATCGGGCCGCCACCAGCGCTGGTAGCCGACGGTGATCGCGGGAGTGCAGAAGGCCCAGAAACTGTCGCGTTGTTTCTTGACGCCGTACTGCACCGCTGAGGCCAGGTGCTGGTCGCCGCAGATGTGAAGTGGCATCGCCTCGCGCAGGATGTCGATGGCACGGTTGCGCGGCGTCTGCGGCCAGGAGCCCGAGTCCAGGTCCGCCACGAGGTAGCCGTTGTACCCGCCGTGGTGCGTCGCGACGCCGGCAAAGACTGTCTGGCTGAGCACGATCTTCATACTGTGGCCGCGCCAGTCCGAAGCCCAATCTTTAAGGAACTTCTCCTGCCGCTCGCCCAGTAGGACGAGCCCGGGCTTGTCGAACGTCGAGGTATCAAACTTCGGGTCGGTCACGTGGTCAACGCGCTTACTCTTGTTGCCGGACTTTTCGGGCTCGGACTTCCACTGCCGGTCGGCAATGATCGCAAAGCCAACCCCGCCGTAGACCATGTCGCCGTAGTAGACGCTGATGTCCTGCTTGACCGGCGTCGGCTCGGCATAGTCCGGGTGGTGCGAGCAACTGGTCTTGTGGACCACGTTGACCATCTTCGCGGGCTGGCGGTAGCCGCCGCTGGAAGAGGTGCTGTTCGCGCCGCTTTCGAAGGCCTTGCCGGCCTCACCCCAGATATTGCCGTGGAAGACATCGTGGTCGTCGGGCAGGACGATCGTCGGGGCGTTGGCCATGGGACCGCGGAAGGCCCAGCCGAACATGTAGTACTTGCGCAAGTAATTGAGGATCGCCATGTCGGCGTCATCGCGAATCACGCCGAAGCCGCCATGGTTCTCGTACAACTGGTCGCCTGAGAAAAACAGCAGGTCCGTGTCGAGATTGGTCAGGTTATCGACGACCGGCTGGTACGGGAAGCCCACCGCGTTCTGACAGGTCAACCCGCCAATGCGCAGCGGACCGGTCGGGTTCGCACGGATCGTGCCGGCCCATTCGTGTGCCTGGCTTCCACCATCGGTCAGCGACTCGGCATAGGTGACGCGATAAGGCACGGCCCTGGTCGCATCCCAGTTCGGCACACGGAACGTGGCAATGCTTGCGTCCGGGTCAAGCTTCGCTGTCGCGATCTGCTGCCACTTGCCGTCGCGTTTCACGTCGAGACCAACGGTCTGGTTATCCTTCGCACCCATCGGACCCAGCAGTGCAGTGAGCTTCATGACGAAGCCTTCGGCGCTGCGGTTGTCACTTAACGAGTACATCGACCATAGGATCGGCCCGAAAGCTCGCTCGGGGAAATGCGTGAACGCGTCACCCGAGATCTGCCAATTTCGGAATCGATAGCCAGGCTGTTTCTTCAGTCGCTCGGAGCCACTCAACTGGCTGGCGATCGCAATATTGCCCACCAGCTGACCGCTGGCAAACGACGCAGACAATTCACCGAGGCTCGTGTTGGTCTTCGGATCAACAACACTTAATGTCAGCTCTGTTTTGCCCCCCGCGGGCTTACCCACCACCATCAGCATGACATGGGCAGGTGGCTTCTTCGCAAGCTTCTTCGTGGCCTTGCCGAGCATCAGCGTATCGCCCTTCAGGCCGGCAACCACCCCGCCCCGGTGATTGAAGCACGCCGCGCGATAGTCATCGATATCAACGCGGATTCCCAGGCGGATGCCTGCGCCGCTATCGCTCGTCAGTTTCTTTGGTTTCTCGATCTCGACCGAGGTCATAAACGCCTTGCCGCCATCGGTGAGTTGGTAGAGCAGCGACTGGATATTGCGTCCCGAGCCCGCGTTCTGACACACCGCCCAGCCCCCGCTGACGCGCCAGTCCTCCATCGGGTTGGCCCAGACCTCGCCGCCGAGGAAAACCCGGTCGTTCATCTGCCCCCAACGCTCAATCCGCGTGGTCTTGGCAAGGTTGTTGGACAGTGCCACGCTCGGCGCACCGAGTACCGCGGTCAAAAGGGCAAGGAATTCACGTCGTTTCATGAGAAATCTCCACTACAAGGACTCAGGATGGGCTAACAACTTTACATGAAATGGGCCGCTCATCATACGCCCCGCTGTTGCCGCCCGCGCCAGCCGTGCTACAATCTTCGCTCGGGCAGACAGCCCGACCTTGCCGGAGAGGTGGCCGAGCGGCTGAAGGCAACGGTTTGCTAAATCGTCGTAGGGGTATCACTCCTACCGCGGGTTCGAATCCCGCCCTCTCCGCTTCGACACGCTTCTAGAAAGCAATAAATGGGATAAAAAGCTGATTCAGCTTTTTATCCCATTTGTCAATCCGTAAAGTCCCAATGCAGCTTCCAATATAGATCGCTTAGCTTCCTCAGACCCACACATAAACCTCCATGCGGGGCTAAGCCTGTTGATCATATATATGGCTATTCCGGAGCCAACGAAACAACTTCTCGCAATACAACACCGCTTGCCACGCGTAAATCCTAGTCTTGGTACGCTACGTAGCTCGATATTTCCCGCCACACGCTTAGCCACCATGACAACTGAACCTAGCTCCATGCCCGCACCTGATGGGACTGCGGCAACGAATGTCCGTTTCACCGACTTAGCTCTACCTGAGCAACTGCTGTCTGCATTGAAAGAGGACGGCTACAGCGAGCCGTCACCGATCCAGGCTGCAATCATCCCGTCATTGCTTACTGGACGAGATGTGATCGGTCAGGCTCAGACCGGCACCGGGAAGACCGCTGCATTCGCGCTGCCAGTCCTCGCGCAACTCGTAGCCGACCACGAAGCCGGACAGAAGCATCCGAAGGGTCCATCGGTCGTGGTTCTGACACCAACGCGTGAGTTGGCGATTCAGGTGGCAGACGCATTTGAAAAATATGCGCGCAAGCTGTCGCACATCAAGGTGCTCGCGGTGTATGGGGGCGCGGACTTCAGGGGGCAATCCATCCCGCTGAATCGTGGTGTTGATATCGTCGTCGGTACGCCTGGACGAGTCATGGACCACATGCGAAGGAAGACGCTCGATGTCAGTAACGTCCGGACGCTCGTACTCGATGAAGCCGACGAGATGCTGCGGATGGGCTTCGTCGAAGACGTGGAGTGGGTGCTCAGCGAGACGCCGCCCGGACGACAGGTCGCACTGTTCTCGGCAACGATGCCCCGTGCGATCAAGACGATCGCTGAACGGCAACTCGATCATCCCGATCGCATCAAGATCCAAGGCGGGAGTAAAACGGCTGAAACCGTTCGCCAACGCTACTGGCGCGCACAAGGCATGACCAAGTTTGATGCGCTGTGCAGGTTGCTCGCCTTTGAAGACGTCGACTCGGCGCTGGTCTTTGTCCGCACGCGTGAAGCAACGGCCAGCCTTGCCCGACAGCTTCAGGAAGCAGGCCATCCCGCCGCTCCCCTGTCTGGCGACATCGCTCAAAACCAGCGTGAACGTACAGTCGACGCCCTGCGCAACGGCAAGCTGAAGCTGGTCGTTGCGACCGATGTCGCGGCACGGGGGATCGACGTCAAGAGCATTACACACGTCATTAACTATGACGTACCCGAAGATACCGAGGCGTATATCCACCGGATCGGTCGGACAGGCCGGGCCGGGCGATCCGGCGAAGCAATCCTTTTCGTTGAGAACCGGCAGCGACGGCTGCTACAGAACATCGAACGGGCGACGGGCGCGACCATCGAAAAGATGGAGATGCCCACGGGCGAAGAGATCCACGCGCTGAAACTTGATAAGTTCGCAGAGCAGCTCAAGGTACGACTGGCGTTTAAAGGCAAGAAGCCCAAGGCCGCGGCACTGCGCGAATTCATTGAACAGATCTGCCTGGATACCGGCCGAGATGCACTGGACGTCGCGGCGTACCTTGTCGGCCCGGCAATGAAAAGTACCGTCGGCACAGCCCCGACACCGATCAGCGAGCCGTCAATACCGCGCACAGGCAGTAGTCGTCGAGCAGAGCAGCGTGGTTCTGTATCAAGCTTTAAGCCGATGTCGGATCGGTTTGAGAAATACCGCGTTGCAGTAGGCGGCGACGACGGCGTCGAGGTGGGAAACCTGGTTGGCGCAATCGCGAACGAGGCGGGCATCGATGGGAAGGCCATCGGCAGTGTCCGGATCTTCAAGGCCCACAGCACGGTCGAACTGCCCGAAGGGATGCCCGCGAATGTATTGAAGCTGCTGCAGAACACGAAAGTGAAAGGCAAGCCGCTTCAAATGCAGCGGTTCAAGCCGGGTGCCTGGCCGAGCAAGACTGGCAGTCATCCGTCGGCACCCGAGAAGACCGAGAAAACCAAGAAGGCCAGCACCCACCGCAAGGGTCCAGCAAAGTCCAAGGCCAAGCCTTCATCCAAGGCGGCCAGCACCAAGAAGAAGCCAACCAAAGGGCCGACAAAAGGAAAACTCAAGGGCAAGGGTAAGCCCAAGTTCAAGGCCAAGCCGAAGGGCAAGAAACCCAAGTCCTGATCGGCAGGGTAAATTGATCTGCCCCACAAGCGGCTTGTGACACGATCCCGCGCCACGTTATGTAGACCTTCACTATGGCCACACTCCTTAATGCCCGCGGCCTGTCCAAGACCTATGGCACGCATACGCTGTTTACAAACATCGCGATCGGCTTGGTCGAAGGTGACCGCCTCGGCCTCATCGGCCCCAATGGCTCGGGCAAGTCGACGCTGCTGAAAATGCTTGCGGGCTTGATCGAAACCGAAGAAGGCGAGATCACCCGGCGCCGTCAACTCTCGCTCGCATACGTCGCGCAGGACGACCCTTTCAAGCACGACGCCACACCGCTCGATGCCGTCGTTCAATCACTGGAACAACTCAACGAAGCAGACCACCACGCACTGGATCCGGAGACACGCGCCGCGATCACGCTGTCACAACTCGGCTTCACCGACCTGCAGCAGACGATCGGCACGCTCTCCGGCGGCTGGCGTAAACGCCTGTCCATCGCCTGCGCAATCGTCCGTGAGCCGCAGGTCCTGATGCTCGACGAGCCGACCAACCACCTGGACCTCGAAGGCGTGCTCTGGCTGGAGCAGTTCGTCAAGCAGGCGGAGATGGCGGTGGTATGCGTCACCCACGATCGTACGTTTCTTGAAAGTACGGCGAACCGAATTATCGAGCTTTCGACGTCGTACCCGGACGGCTCATTCGAAGTCAAAGGCAACTACTCGGACTTTGTCCGGCGGAAGGAAGAATTCCTCGACGCGCA
The DNA here is from genome assembly GCA_049611445.1 of Phycisphaeraceae bacterium. Taxonomy (GTDB): domain Bacteria; phylum Planctomycetota; class Phycisphaerae; order Phycisphaerales; family Phycisphaeraceae; genus JAHQVV01. Next base: position 5,484 of record JBMZAP010000088.1, read on the forward strand.
GTTGGCGCAGCAGAGCGCGCTGGCCGGTAAGGTGCGGCGCGATACGGCGTGGCTGCGACAGGGGATCCAGGGCCGACAAACGCGCAATAAGACACAGGTTGCCGCGAGCATGGATCGGCAGGACGAACTCAAGGCGCTCCAAAGCCGAAACAGCGCGACCGGCCGCAGTGCAGGCGTCAACTTCCAGGCGACTGAACGTAAGACGCGCAAGCTGCTCGAGGCGAAAGGCATCAGCAAGTCGCTCGGTGGTAAGAAGCTGTTCTCCGACCTCGACCTGACGCTTTCGCCAGGGATGCGGCTGGGCCTGATGGGCCCTAACGGCTCGGGCAAGACCACGCTCATGCGGCTGCTCACCGGTGAACTTCAGCCGGACAAGGGCAGCATCACACTGGCCGACAAACTGCGCATCGTGAACTTCACACAGCACCGCGAGGACCTGGACCCAAAACAGACCCTGCGTGATGCGCTCTGCCCCGTAGGCGACACAGTCTACTTTCAGGAAAAGCCGATGCATGTCTCGGCATGGGCCAAGCGTTTTCTGTTTGATCCAACCAAATTCCGCACGTCCGTCGGCGACCTTTCGGGCGGCGAGCAGGCGCGCATCCTGATCGCCCGGCTGATGCTCCAACCCGCGGATCTGCTGATCCTCGACGAGCCAACAAATGATCTGGACATCCCCACACTGGAGGTCCTTGAAGAGTCGCTGACCAACTTCCCGGGCGCGATTGTGCTTGTCACCCACGACCGGTTCATGCTCCGCCGTTTGTCCACAGACCTCATCGCATTTGATGGCGAGGGGCACGCCAAGCCTTACGTCAGCTACGAGCAGTGGCAAGCCGACGCATCGCGCGCCGAGGGCGTGCAACGCGAACAACCTCCCGCGCGGAAAAACAAACAAGCTAAAACCGCCCCGGCAACAGCCGACGCACCTGAATCAGCGCCCGCTAAAAAACTGAGCTACAAGTTGCAACGCGAGTTGGATCAGATGGAGGAAAAGATCCTTCAGTCCGAGGTAGAACTGCAAGCGCTACAGGACGAAGCCGCAGACCCCAAGGTCATCGCGGACCACACGAAATATGCCGAGATCTGCAATCGGCTGGGTGAGGCGCAGAATCACGTCACGAGTCTGTACGCGCGATGGGAAGAGCTGGAGTCGATGTGACGGATCGCCACCAGGCTTGTTTGATGTAGATCACCATCGTTGTTTGTCAAAGGTGTGGAATCAGTTTTAGCTCTGAGACTTCCGCGAGGAACGCAGTCCCTTCCTGTTTCGTTGATACGTTCACACCTTGTTTGACTTCAAGAAATCCCTGAGAGGGGCCCATCTCCGTCGGCAAACCGTTCAATGCGGCAGCCCAGGCCGTTGAGCATGCTGACCCAGAGAGAGCAGAGCGGGGTTTTGCTGGAGGTGTATTTGCGGTGTTGGCCTTGCTTGAGACCGAGTTTGCTGCCGCCGAGCAGGAGGTGCGCCTGGTCACGGGTGCCATGAGCGCCCCGCCCATTCTTAAAACCGCTTCCGTTGTTCATGCCGTGGCCGTACCAGATCATGGTGTGCTCCAACAGGTTGCCGCCGGGCACATCAACCTCCGCCAGTTTGTCGCAGAAGCGTGAGAGGGAATTAATTTTGTGCGCGTCGACCTTCTGCAACTTGGACAGGTTTCCTGGCTTTCCGTTGTGGTGTTGCAAACCGTGGTGCTGGGCATTGGCACCGCATTCTTCCCATTTGTACAAGTCGACCTCGACCCCGTTCATCATGGAAATGACGCGGGTGGAGTCGGTGCGCAGAGCCAGGACCATGATGTCGTTCATGGTGTGGATCCAATCGGTGCGGGTCTTGGGCTGGAGCTCAAGACCATCACGCACAACGCTCGGCTTCTCTTTCAAGGACCAGGCGAAGTCGCGCTGAAGTTGCTGCTCGACCTGACGCACCGAGTCCTTGTAGTCGGACATCCGCTGCCGGTCCTCACTGCCCAGATCACTCTCAAGCGACTTCATCTGCGCGAGCATGGAGTCGAGGACACTTGCCCGATCTTCGTGACGCGCTTTGGCCGCCGCAGCGCTCTTGGCGTTTTCAGGTACGAACAATCGGTTGAACAGGTCCAGCGGGCTTTGGATGGAAGGCATGGCCACGCCATTGGCGTTAAAGCTCATGGTCACGCTGCGTCCCGGGACCCCCGCACCCTCCTGACACGAGATCTGCAGGGACGGGAACCTTGTGGCCTGCCCAATGGTGTTGGCCGCAACCTGGTCCATCGAAATACTTTTGATCGGCGCTGCGTAGTTGGTCTCCAGCTTCGGATCCCCCACGACGCCGGTCAGCATCCGGCTCGCGATCGAGTGGCCTGCGTTGGCGGGATATCGGGGGTGGCACAGGCCGGAAAACACCGTGAGTTCCTCGCGGTGGCGCTCAAGGCCCTGCAGAGTTGGCGACAACTTATAGCCCGCGCCATATTCCGTTGGGAACCAGGACTCATTAGCCGGACCGTGCGGGTTGAAGATGGTGATCATCCGGCCGGGCACGGTTTCATCGGCATAAGCGCCCCGGGGTTGAAAGGCCTCAAGCAGAGGCAGGGGGAGCATGGCGGCGACACCGCGAAGCATCGTACGCCGGCTGATTTTGATATCGGGCATGATGATTTCCTTTACTTCGTTCGGAAGGTCTCGCTGCGCACCAGTGCATGGATCAGTGTATGCATGCTGTCATCTTTCGATGACATTTCCTGTACTAAATGATCGATCAGCTTGTCGTCGGTGAAGTTGACTTCCCGGTCAAGCGCATAGACCAGCATCTTCTCAACGAGGCAGCGACGGAATTTATCCGCATCTTCAAGGAGGATTTTTTTCAGGCCGGGCAACCCTTGAAAGCTTTGACCACCAGGCAATTGGCCCATCGTATCGACGGGGTGTGTGCGCACGCGTTTGCCTTCGACCAGCGTGTGCTCGTGCGTACGCCAGCGACCCACAGCGTCGTACTGCTCCAGCGAGAAACCGATAGGGTCGATCTTCTTATGGCAGTTGATGCAGGTCGGGTCGTTGCGATGCAACTCCAGCAGCTCACGGGTTGTTGCATTAGGCCGAGGCTGTTCGACTTCCTCCAACGGCGTCACGTTCGGCGGCGGAGGCGGTGTCGGGCTGGCCAGGATCTTTTCCAGCACAAAAGCGCCGCGCGTAATGGGCAGTGTCCGCGTGCCGTTGGACGTGATCGTGAGGATGCTCCCGTGGGCGAGCAGACCACCTCTCTCGGAGTTGGCAGGCAGCGTGACGCGCCGCATCGCATCGCCCTTTACCGCTGGCAGGCCATAGTGGCGGGCAAGTCGGCTATTCAGGAATGTCCAATCGCTGTCGATCAGTTCCAGGCAGGATGACTTTGTTTGAAACACCTCGGTGAAGACATGCCGCGTTTCTTCAAGCATGTCATGACGAAGCCCCCACCTGACCAGCGGGAACATGCGCGGGTCGATGTCCACCGTCATGACCTGTTCAAACCCGAGCCAACGGGCCGGGAAGGTCTCGCAGAAGGAGTCGATCGCCGGATCTGCGAGCATGCGCTGTACCTGCTCTCGCAGGACATCGTCCCGCAGCAGGCTTCCATCGTCGGCGGATTTTTGTAGCAGGTCGTCGGGCATGGACCGCCAGAGGAAGTAGGACAGCCGGTTGGCCAGTTCATGAGCATTGAGTTTCTGTGGCCCTTGCTCTCCGGTACGCCGCTCGACCCGGCAGAGAAAGTGTGGAGAACTGAGAATCGACACCAGAGGTACCCGGAGTGCTTCCTTGTGACTGTTTGTTCGGGCGCGTTGATTTTTATAGAGCGCAACCAACGCCTCCAACTCGCCAGCCCTTAGCGGTCGACGCCAGGCACGTGTGGCAAAAGCTCGCAACGAACCAGCCACCTTATCCGGCGTCCCACCCATGGAACGCACAAAGTCATGCTTTGGCGGCCAAGTTTCATTAAGCGGGCCCTCGATCTCGATGCGCTCCAGGTGCACCCCGTCTTCGAAGTACAACAGCATGCCCCAGAAACGGTTGCCGCTTGTGCGTAGCATGTACTCCACGTCATCCACATAAAGATCAAACGTGATTTTGCGGGCTTCACCGTTACGTATTTCGTACTCGCCAAGGATTTCAGCGCCCGGGTACCGCATCACCTGCAACCCTGGCGGACGGCCCTTTTCTTTGAAACCATTTACGTGAAGCGTTACGCGGTACTTGCCTTCGTCATGAGCAAACCACCTGAAGCCGAACCGATTCTTATTGGAATCCCCACCACCGATCTGGCTGCCAAAGGCCCGGATGTCGGCGAACCCGTCATAGACGACCGGCTTGCCTGACGAGAGGTCCACCATGCGATAGGGGTGAAAGCCGTTGGGGATTTCAATATTGCCCCGTACCAGGCCGGTAATTCCTGGCGGCCCGGGATCAACCCATGTGAGCGGCTTGTCGGGCAGTTGGACTTTCCCCGGCTTCACCTTCTTCATGTCCTTACCCCTGAGACCGTCGTGCCAGGCACCATTCCCGGCCGGGATAAGAGGGGTCTGAGGCGTGGCCAGAATCGGCTCGATCAGCCAATGCTGTTTGGACGGCGGCTGCGCTGGAACATCGAGCATCTTCTCCGCGATGCGCTCGGCCGCATGCAAGTACTGCTGCAGGTGCATGGTTGAAAGCCCGAGGTTGTCCACCAGGTTGTCAAAACCATGCTGTTGCGTATCTTCAAGAAAACGCACACTGGGATCGAAAGGGTGTCCCACAAGGTCGCGAACGGTATTTCGATATTCCTGGTTGGTCAGACGGCGCAGGCTGACTCCGGGCCCTTTGACCCGGGCAAGTTGCTCCGCCTTTTCCAACTCCCCACTGATCCACTCAACGACCTTGATGAGCTCTTTGGCAGGTGGACGCGGCTGCTTCTTCGGCGGCATCTCGCCTGCATTAAGAACGCCAACGATCTCATGCCAGATACCCGCCTCGGTCAGGTCGAGGATATTCCCATTGGATTCCTCAAGATTCAGGTCCCCCTTCTGTTTTTCAGATCCATGGCAAGAGAAGCAGTGCTTTGAAAGGAAGGGCTGCACGGTGGCTTTCCAACCGGTCAAGTCCGGCGTCGGCTGACTTGGTGCCGCATAAACGCAGACCGTGAGCAGACTCACGCTGAGGAAGACCAAGCCTCGCAATAAAGGGCTTGGGCCAGCGTATTGATATCCTTCAAAATTCATATTTCTCATCTTAGTTCTAATCACCGACGCTGATGGGCGGGGTCTTCTTACGGTTGGCTAGTCTTCTCTTCGGCAGTCGGGGGATGAATGGTTTAGCCGCCGGGATGTCGTAGTCCGTCCTAAGTATTGCGATGGACAAAGGAAAGAGCCGCTACCATCCGGAAGGGTGAATCATGGGCCCGCGATTTTGTTTGGCCAGGATCAGCAATTTGATTGTCTCGTGGCCTCATCCACCATTATCTACATTAACTGTATCACCCTGAAACAGCCGTTGATCCTTCGCCCGATCATGAAGATGATGATGCTTTACTTAGATCCGACCGGATGGAATCGCCATGTGTCTCTATTTCATTGGCCAACCCGAAGACTTTGTTCCCGCTGGCTGCTACTTCCGCTTGGTGGGTGAACGCAAAGACGTCTGGCGGAAGATGAGCCGGCCTCCTGACTCTATCGCCAGGCGATGGCTTTACCGCAATTACGGTTGGTATGTAGAGGAAGTCATGCGACGTCCCTGGTGGACGTTCGAGAACTCAGCGAAGTGCAATGAATTCAACCCTGGTGCGAGGCTTGTAGACGGACTGCTGTGCGGATTGCTTATGGACGAATGCCAGAATATGTGGCAGCGTCCAAGTTGCGATAAACCGACTGTGTATCAGTTGATCGCACGCACCGTAGAGGACCATTTCGAGATTACCTACGAACAGCCGCCTGGAGACCCGTGTGCTTACTTTGTAAAGCTAGAGACTTGGAACAGGCCAAAAGGCTGGCAGCGCGATGACCTTGCGTACAAACGCAACTGTTCGTGGTGGGAAGATTACATCGAAGACTTCGATCGCGAACAGGATGATCAGAACTTCCGGAGCATGATTTCAGCTGCACGAAACGGCAAGCCGTCCTAAGGCGTTCGTACAAGTCCACTCAGGGTGATGACAGCATGGAATGATCAAGACCTTGTTCAGTTCGCTTTACGTCTACGACGATTGATCATCACCACTGCTCCGACAACACAAAGCGCACCAGTGCCTGGCTCGGGTATTACTTCATACTCATACTCTAGTGTTGGGAGATGCACTTCAGAGGTCAGCCTGAGATCTTTCACAACGATTGACCCTTCGACCGGCGTGCCAAAGCGAAAACTGGCATTGGGAGCAACCAAAGCTCCACCTATACCATTCACAAGATTCAAGTTCGTTGCATTAGGGAAATACCAGACAATCTTCTCTTGAAAAGAATCATTTGAAAACTCAGCTGTTTTGACATTGAACGCGTTACCAGACGTGATATCGCTCGCGCCATTGACCTTGATCAGGAACAGATCAGCCGTCAAATCTCCCGCAAGATCAATCGTGCCATTCCGATTGAAAAATTGATGGTTAACTTCAAAGACCGAAATACCCCCTGAACCCTGAGTACTGTTAAATACGGCCTTATTAAAGTCTGATGTATTGACACTGCTATTTACAGTTAGCCCATCGAAGAAATTCGTTATAGCATCAACTTGCTGTGAAACGTGCGCTGTGATACCCGCAACTCCCGCATCGTTCGTGCTGACATAATCAGCATTATTGATCGGAGCACTTGTGCCACTACCTCCGATCCGCACGCCACCGTTATTGACATTCAGATTGTTGAAGTTACGCCCCCCTACGATCAGCGTGTCCGAAGTATTGACACCCGGTGTCGTGGGGACACTCATCGATTCAGGAAATATTGCGTAGTTTTGTGCGTTGCTGTTTCGTATGTCACCGAACACAATCGTCCTACCCTCAACCTCGCTGGTTCCTGAAACAACGTTTCGTAGAACGATTAAGTTGAAATCGTTTAATACGCCTGCGGCCGAATCTGTTGCAACAAAAGCGATTGCGATAGCTGTTAGACACGCTCTCATACTGCTCTCCTCATACTTTTTGAAATGACGTTTCTTTGTCGAATCAGCACAAGCTGCTTCGGTAATTACTTCTGTTTTAATTAAATACCTACACCTACAGTCGTTCAACTCCTTTCGACTAATTAACAGCAAAAATACGGCTATATACTTACGGAGATTATTTGTAAAAACCCCCGCTCTCGATTGCAGCGTTTCATATTGATAGGCCGTCTATCAAAATGAGACATACAGGAGATGATTCACTGCGACATGCTCGCGCTGAGAGTGCGTGTCAGAAAGCAATATTGATTCAAGGCCGGGGGAATCTCAATCGGCCGTTCCTGATGCCTGTTCCTGTCTTCACGCGTTTGATGGCGACAATCAGGCAAGCAGGTCTTTGACGACGTTCCCATGCACGTCGGTGAGGCGGAAGTCTCGGCCCTGGAAGCGGTAGGTCAATCGTTCATGATCGACGCCCATCAGGTGCAGCATGGTCGCGTTGAGGTCGTGGATGTGGACCTTCTTATCGCCGACGATGTTGTAACTGAACTCGTCGGTCTCGCCATAGACCATGCCAGGCTTAATGCCGCCGCCGGCCATCCAGATGGAGAAACAGCGTGGGTGGTGGTCACGGCCGTAGTTGGTTTTTGACAGGCCGCCCTGGCAATAGATGGTCCGTCCAAACTCGCCGCCCCAGACGACGAGCGTGTCGTCGAGCATGCCGCGCTGCTTGAGGTCCTTGATCAATGCCGCGGCGGGTTGGTCAACATCTTTGCACTGCAGGGGCAGGTCACGGGGCAGGTTGCCATGCTGGTCCCAGCCACGGTGGAAGATCTGGACGCAGCGAACATCGCGCTCTGCGAGGCGTCGGGCGAGTAGACAGTTGTAGGCGAACGTGCCGGGCTTCGTGACATCCGGGCCGTACATCTCCAGCGTCTTTTCTTTCTCGTCCTTCGTATCAACCAATTCAGGCACAGAGGATTGCATGCGGAAGGCCATCTCGTACTGTGCGATACGTGCGTGTGTTTCCGGGTCGCCGACCTTCTCTGCATGGACCTGATTGAGTTGGGCCAGACGATCGAGCATCTTCCTGCGGTTTCCACGCGAGACACCCTTCGGATCGCTGAGATAGAGCACCGGGTCGCCCTCGGACCGAAGCATCGCGCCGGCGTATTCGCTTGGCAGAAAACCCGGGCCCCAAAGACGGTGGTAGAGCGCCTGGGCATCGCGCTTGGCTGACCAGGTGGAGTTAAGCACGACGAACGCGGGCAGGTCCTCGTTCATACTGCCGAGACCGTAGCTGAGCCAGGCACCAAAACTCGGTCGGCCGGGGATCTGGTGGCCCGTCTGGATGTAGGTGATCGCCGGGTCATGGTTGATCGCCTCGGTATACATCGACTTGATAATGCACATGTCGTCGACCACACCCGCCATGTGTGGCAGCAGCTCAGAGACGTGCGCACCGCTCTGGCCGTGCTGCTTGAACTTATAGATCGAAGGGGCAATCGGGAACCGCTTCTGCCCGGAGGTCATGGTCGTCAGCCGCTGGCCCATCCGGATGTCGTCGGGCAGGTCCTTGTCGAACAGCTTGTCCATCTTTGGCTTGTAGTCAAAAGTATCAAGCTGAGAAGGCGCACCGGACATAAAGAGGTAGATCGCTCGCTTGGCTTTGGGCGCGAAGTGCGGGAGGCCGGGTAATCCACCAACAACCCCCTCGGGCGTGGCCGCTTGGTCCTTGATCGGTGATGCGAAGGTCTCTTTACCCAGCAGCGAGCCAAGTGCGACGGCGCCCAAGCCCATCGCTGTTCGCCCAAAAAACTGCCTGCGTGTTTCGAGTTTGATGTATTTTTCGCGGGGGTCCATGTGTCGCTCCCTGTTCGGCATCCATTACGGCTTGTTGATGAATTCGTCGAGGTTGATCAGTGTGCTGGCAGTCATCGTCCAAGCCGCGAGTTCGGCTGGGTCGAGGGTGGCATCGGGCTTAGAGGTACCTGAAGCAATGAGCTGCTTCGCTGCCTCGATGTCGCCGCGGTAATGCGTGAGTTGTTCGTCGAAGCCATCTGTGAGGATGGACAGTTCAGCTTCCGTCGGCGGTCGCATCAGGGTGCGTTCAAACAACCAGACGATCCGGCGCTTCGCATCGCCCTCGGCTTGCTGCATCACGCGCTCGCCAAGGCGCCGCGCGCTCTCGACGTACTGGGGTTCGTTAAGGATGACCAGCGCCTGCATTGGCGTGTTGGTTCGTTCGCGCCTCACGACGCATGACTCACGGTTGGGGGCATCCAGCGCGACCATATACGGCGGCGGCGCGGTGCGCTTCCAGAAGATGTACATGCTGCGGCGGTAGACCTTGTCGCCTGAGTCGGCCCTGAAGTTTGCCGTGTTCGAGCTCTCATAACCGACCGCACGCCAGATCCCGCCGGGCTGTGGCGGCTTCACTGATGCCCCGCCGATCTCATTATTGAGTAGCCCACTCACCGCGAGCGCCTGGTCACGCAGTACCTCGGCATCGAGTCGTAACCGGGGGCCGCGGGCAAGCAGGCGGTTGTCAGGATCTGTCTTGTATAGGTCTGCAGAGACCGCGGCAGTCTGTCGATACGTCGCAGACATGACCATCCGCTTCATGGTCGCCTTGATATCCCAGCCGTCCTTGATCATCTGTACAGCCAACCAGTCGATCAGTTCCGGATGCGAGGGCTGCTCTCCCTGCACACCGAAGTCTTCACTGGTCTTGACCAGCCCGGTGCCGAACAATTGCTGCCAGAACCGGTTGACCGTGACCCGGGCGGTCAGCGGGTGATCCGGGTGCACCAGCCATTGCGCAAACCCGAGTCGGCTGCGAGGCATGTCGTCCTGCATCGGCGGGAGGAACTCGGGCACATCACGCCCCACTTCGTCGCGTTTCTGGTCGTACTCACCGCGGTGGAGCAGATAGGCTTTGCGCGGCTCTTTCGTCTCTTTGAAGATCAAGGTCGTCGGGGCTGAATCATGCAGTTTCTTACGCTGCTGCTGGATCAGGTCACGCTTGGATAAGAGCGTGGGATAGGTCTTATCCACGTTGGTCAGGTAGTGCTGACGAAGCGTTTGTACTTGCGGGCCTGTGCGCTTATCGGGAGCGATAGCGAGCAGCTTGGAGAGCCCGTCTCCGCCTGCGATTGCCTCAACCTCCTGCCGGGACAGCGCCCGATCGTAGATCCGCACCTCATCGATCTCGCCGTTGGTAAACGGTGAACCCGGCGTACGCCGGCCCAGCGTGAATGGGGCTTGCGAGCGTGTTGTGCCATTGAGCGAATCGTTATTGACTTCGAAGGGCCGGGGCTGACCGTCGACATAAATGGTTACGCCTGACGACTTCTTTGTCCCATCGTAGGTGACGAAGACATGGTGCCAGGTGTTGGGTTTAAGTACGTCTGCCTTGGTGGTCACCTTCAGCGAGTTGTTCGGCCAGACGTGGATCAGGTGCATCGCAACACGCCGTTTAACGAGGTACAGGTCCCAGCCGCGGTAAGCTGCACTGTCCTGCATCTTCGCGATCGGTGCACCTGTGACGTTGCCAGGCGTTTTGATCCATGCGCCGTAACTGAACGACTGGTCCTGCTCAAAGTTGGCGTCATCCTTCGTAAATTCGATCTTGTCGTTGCCGGCGATCTTAATCGCGTT
>JBMZAP010000089.1:0-15941 GCA_049611445.1 Phycisphaeraceae bacterium
GAGACTACCTTGGCACCGGCGAAACCGGCAACCACACCGGCCTCGATAACCTGTCGATCAACGGCGATGTCAGCGTCATTCCCGAGCCTTCCTCGCTGGCTCTTCTTGCGCTTGGTGGCTTGGCGATCGCCCGACGCCGACGCGACTGAGACATCGGACAGAACAAAACATAGACGCCCACCCTTAAGAGTCCGGAATACAAGCGGTAATCGCCTGGACTATTCCCGCTCTTTGAGTCTGTTCTCTTTGATTGCCTTCATTAATTCCCGGCCGCCTTTGACCGCCGCTTCAATTGGGAATTCATCGGTATTCGCCTGCGGAAGATACATCCCGCCTGAATAGGTGCTGATGATCCCCGCCAGAACGGGCTTGTCTTCGTCATCAAGCAGGAAGATCGACCCGCCGGAATCATGCATGTTCGGGACAGCGTTTTTCTCGACGATATAGGCAGCTCTAGAGCCATCCGCCTTTTCTCGCAATTCGACTTTGTACGAATCCACGCGCAGGAATCCGCCATTACGTGTCGCCGTATTTCCCCCGACTCTCAGTCCCTTGCGTGGCCCCTTGGCACCACGCCAAGGTGATTCAGACCCCCAGCCGGCGAGCATGCAACGACGCTTCGAAACATCGAGATCGTCATCTAAAAGCACCCGAACCGGCTCGATGTGCTCAACGGGCTTACTGAGAATGCCCAGTGCAAGGTCTGTATTCGGGCTAAGAATCCAGCTATAAACCGTCGCGTGGTGATACGAAGCGGAGCCGCCTTCTCGATTGCCAAGACCGCCTTCGGCGTGGCGCCGAAACCTCACCGCATATTGGTTGCTGGCTTGTGTTTTGCCCTGCTGTATCGGCTGCGGCAGAAGGTGCTTTGCAATGAGAACAACATCCGGCGCGATCAGCACGCCCGCACCGAACCAGTTGTGGCCGCCTTTACCGTCCTTGTCTTCATACAGCCACTGGGTCTTACTGAACGCAGCGACACCATCGAAGCGTTCATCATCAGCTTCAGGCGATTGGCCATTCACAAGCCCATACGCCCCAGCCGGAGTAAAAAACAACAGGCATAAGCACAAAAAAATAGTCGCCCAGCAATCAAGGATGTTCTTATTCATCGCTTCATCATAGACGCCAACAACAAAGACAGCAGAGACAATCGCACCAATCCTTCTGGTATGCTCGGGCTTTCGCGGACATCTACTGCAAGGGCATAACGCCATGGACGGCCTCTTTATCCAGCACCTCATCGACCCCGACGGACGGTTCTACTACGTCTCATGGGTCGCTTGCGTGGTGATCAGCATCATCCTGCACGAGTTGGGGCATGGCATCGCGGCATTGAAGCTCGGCGACACGACGCCGAAGGACCTTAACCGGATGACACTGAGCCCCTTGGTGCACATGGGCCCGTTTTCAATCGTCGTGCTGCTGGTCACGGGGATCGCATGGGGCGCGATGCCGATCAACCCGTCTCGGCTCAAGGGTAAGTATGCGGAGGCCAACGTCGCTGCCTCTGGCCCGGCCGTCAATGTCTTACTCGCCATTCTCGCACTCGTCGCCGCGGTGGGCTGGCTTCGCATCACCGGCGACCTGCCCAAAGACAACACGCCTGCCAAGAACGGCTTCGACATGCTTTGGATGTTCGCCTCGCTCAATGTCGTATTGGTCGTTTTCAACCTGCTGCCGGCCCCACCACTGGACGGCTCGCACATTCTTGCAAACTTCCACCGCGGCTACGCCAACCTGATCTCAAGCGAGAGCTTCCGCTCCGTCGCCCTGCTGCCGTTTATCCTCGCATTCCTGCTGATCGGCCAACTCATCGACCCGATCATGGCTGGGACGCTTGAGGTCATCAGCCAACTCGGCGGCGTGCCGTTGCGGCTGAGCGAGGGATACTAATCCCTACAAAGCCTACAGACGCCGTGAGGCCTGGAAGACTGTCCGAATTCGCTTATCTAATTGCGTCGATATTCAATGCGTGCATGTACTCAGGACTCAATCTGGATTCAGCCTCATTGAACTGATCATTGTGGTCATCATCTTGGGCGTCATCGCCGCCATCGCAGTACCGCGACTATCAAACGCCGCATCGAATTCACGCTACAACGCGGCACACCAGGGCTTCCGGAATATCGCGGTTGCAATGGACACGTACTACATGGATAACTTGTCTTACCCGCCGAATACCCACGTCGGCGTCTTTCCGACAGAAATGGATGGCTATCTGCATCCGACCGCTTTCACAAAACCTTCCCCAATAGGTGGCGGCTGGGACTGGAACGGACCGGGCAGCGGGATCAACACCTACGGCACGAACCTGTCTATCCACCGCACAACCGTCGCCGAACGGATCCAGATGGAACGCCGCTTCGATGACCGCAATAGCGGTACAGGCGTTTACCGAATCCAAAGCCACTATCTGATCTGGCCAATGGAGAACTGATCAGAGCCCCAGCAACCGCTCTACGAAGTTGATATCCGTATCGTTGCTCAGGAAGCTGCCATTTTTCAGCAGCCGCGTGTGCAGCGGGATCGTCGTTTTCGTAGGCGCAATCTCGAACTCGGCCAGCGAACGGAGCATCCGTTTAATGGCCTGCTCGCGGTCCGGAGCGTGGGTGATGAGCTTGCCGATCATCGAGTCGTAGTTGGGCGGGATCCGGTAGCCCGCACCGGCATGGGTATCGAGCCGTACGCCCAGGCCACCGGGGGCATTGAAGTCTTCGATCAGGCCGGCGCAGGGCGCAAAGTTCATGTCCGGATCTTCGGCGTTGATGCGGCACTCCATCGAGTGGCCGTTGATCTTGATGTCCTTCTGCTTGAGAGACAACTCTTCGCCGGCTGCGACGCGGATGGTCTGCTTGACGATGTCCACGCCGGTGATCATCTCCGTGACCGGGTGCTCGACCTGAACGCGGGTGTTGACCTCCATGAGGTAGAACTGCTTCTTGTTATCCATCAGAAACTCGACGGTCGCGGCGGTGTGATAGCCGGCGGCCTTGCACATACGCGCGGCGGCGGTGCAGAGTTCCTTACGCTCGTCGTCATTTAGCACCGGGCAGGGCGCCTCTTCGATGAGCTTCTGCTTGCGTCGCTGCATGGTGCAGTCGCGTTCCCAGAGGTGGACGACGTTGCCGTGCTTGTCGCCGAGGACCTGCACCTCAACGTGGCGGGCGGACTCAATGAATTTCTCGATATAGACAGTGCCATCGCCAAAGGCGGCCTTGGCTTCCGCGGAGGCCGAGTTGATGCCGGAGACCAGGGAGTTGTCGTTGTGGGCGACCCGCATGCCGCGCCCCCCGCCACCGGCCGCAGCCTTGATCATGACGGGATAGCCGATCTCCTTGGCGATCTTCAGCCCGGTCTTCTCGTCCTTAATCGCGCCCTTGGAGCCGGGCGAGGTGGGGACCTTGTTGGCAATCGCGAGTTGCTTACAGGAGACCTTATCGCCGAGTTTAGCCATGGCCTCGACGGACGGGCCGATGAACTCGATGTTGCAGTCGCGGCAGACTTCATTGAAGTGTGCGTTCTCGGCGAGAAAGCCATACCCCGGGTGGATCGCGTCGGCGTCGGTCACCTCTGCGGCCGCGATCAGACGGGGGATATTCAGGTAGCTCTCGGCCGGCGCAGGCTTGCCGATACACACAGCATGGTCGGCCATGCGGACGTGCTTGGAGTCCTTGTCGGCGGTTGAATAAACAGCGACAGCTTCGACGCCGAGCTCATGCGCAGCACGGATGATACGGACGGCGATCTCGCCACGGTTCGCGATGAGGATGCGGTTGAACATGGTGTCTCGTCTTGCCCCGGCCTACTCGAGTTCAAAGAGTGCCTGGCCGAACTCAACGGCGTCGCCGTTCTCAACCAGCACGGACTTGATCTTGCCAGCCTTCTCGGCCTTGATCTCGTTAAAGACCTTCATCGCCTCGACGATGCAGACGACCGTATCGGCGGATACCGAGTCGCCGGGCTTGACGAATGCGGGCGTGTCGGGGTTAGACGCGGAATAGAACGTGCCGACCATCGGGCTGTCGATGGTTGGCCCAGCAGCGGCGGGCGCTGGCGCGCCTGCAGCAGGAGCTGGTGCTGCAGCAGGAGCGGCGGATGGTGCCGGGGCGGGCGCAGGCGCAACGACCTGCACCGGAGCGCTGGCCGAGCCACGCTTAAGCTGCACCTTCTCGGTGCCGTCATCCAGCTCGATCTCCGTGAGATCATTATCAGCCATCATATTGATGAGCTTTTCAAGTTTTTTCAGATCAATCATGTCGGAGCCTTATGAGGTAATTCCGTGGGTATCAGGTCGTTAAATGATGGTCCATTCCAGCGCCGTGGGCAAGTCGCTGAGGTTTTTCGCCCCCGTCTTGGTGACAAGGATATCGTCCTCCAAACGAACACCGCCCTTGGCCCCGAGATAAATGCCCGGCTCAATCGTAATCACCTGTCCGGGCTCCAGGGTCGCCTCGTGCCCACCGATGTTCGGCTGCTCGTGGACGAACAGCCCCAGGCCGTGGCCCAAGGAGTGGACCAGCTTGTGTCCGTGCCTCCTGATCACACTGCGAGCGGCATCATCGACCACCTTGAGCGGGACGCCCGGACCAACCGCGTCGATGCCTGCATGCAATGCCTCTTCGACCACCTTGTAAATGTCAGCGATCGCTTTCTTCGGCTTGCCCATGTTCAGTACACGTGTCATGTCAGAAACATAACCGTTGTACTTTGCACCCCAATCCACAAGGATGTTGGAGTTCTTTTTGAGCTTGAGCCGGCCGGGTACCGCGTGGTTGTGGCTGGAGTGCCCGTCGTAGGCAACGATTGAGTTAAAACCAATGCCGTCCGCACCGTGGCACTTCATCCGGTACTCGAGGAAGCCCGCGACTTCGACCTCGGTGATGCCGGGCTTAAGGATCTCCCGCATCTCGGTGAAGGCGATCTGCTGGATCTTCACAGCCTGCTGGATGTTCTTGATCTCGCTGGCGTCTTTAATCGATCGCTGGTTGAGCAGCCCGTCTTTGTAGTCCTTAACGACTTTGGTGCCGAACTCCTTCACAATCGCCTGGCGTTCGGGGACACGAAGATACGGGGCCTGTACACCCACACGCTTGAGACTCTTGCGTGAGAGGATCCGAGCGGTCGCCTGGGCAAGGTTTTCGTTCTTGCCCTTAAACCGACTGCGCATCACGGCGCGGACGTGAGGTGCCTCGTCCGGGATATGGTCCTTGAACCGCATATCCGAGATAACGGCCAGGCTCTTGCCTGACGACGGCACCCATAGCCAGGAATCGTCCCCAACAAAGCCCGTGAGATAACGGATGTCCTGGGGATTGGAGATAATCAAGCCGTCCATGTCGTCGGACTGAAGCCGGCCCTGGAGTTTCTTGACGCGGGCATCAAGCTGCTTGGGCACGGCAGGCTTCTTTTTACTGTTTGTCGCACGTTTCGCCATAGGCGAGAAGTGTATCGCATGTCGAGCCATCGCGGGGTGTTGTGAGCGGTTCTCAACAATCTTGAGATGTAAAAATAGGGCGTGGTGAGGGTTCGCCGAGGCGGGGAAGGGGCTCTATACTGCAACATTGCAAGCCACATAAACCCGAAACGATTGATCCAACATGAGTGACGAAGACCCCTCGCCGATCCTGCACGTAGACGACGACTGGAAAGCCCAGGCCCAGGCCGAGAAAGCCAAGCTCGCGGAAAAGGAAAAAGCCGCGAAGGAGGAGGCGGGTGAATCCAACGCAGCTGGAGCCGCCCAAGGCGCGCCCGGCCAAATCCCCCCTGCCGACTTCACCACGCTTGTCAGTTCGATCGCGACGCAGGCCCTCTTTGCCATGGGCGCCATGCCCGACCCGCAGACCGGCCAGCGTTATGCCAACCTTGATATCGCCCGGCACCACATCGATTCGCTTGGCGTGCTCGATGAGAAAACCAAGGGCAATCTCAGCGAAGACGAATCGACGATGCTCACAACAACGCTCTACGAACTGCGACAGAGCTACGTGCAGATCGCCAATGCCTCTCGCTCACCCGCAACCGGTGGCCCCGCACAGTAAATCGTTCCGATTCACAGCACGACGCAATCGACCAGAACCGCTAACGAGACCCCCCCGTGTCCGATGCATCCCCCGCCGCCAAGGCTTCGCTCTTAGAACGCTACCACTTCCTGCTTCGGCGATTACATTCGCTGTCTGGCATCCTGCCGGTCGGCCTGTTCGTCATCATGCACCTGTTCACCAACGCCCAGATGATCTGGGGCCAGTACGGTGACGGGTCGGGCAAGTCCGTGTTCCAGCACGAAGTTGACTTCATTCACTCGATGCCCGCGCTGCTCTTCATCGAGATCGCACTGTGGGGATCGATCGCCTTTCACGCAATCCTTGGCTTCTACTACACCTTCACAGGCAAGCACAACGTCAAGAGCTACAAGTACAAGGGCAACTACCGGTATCTGCTGCAACGCATCACCGGCATCATCGCCCTGATCTTCATCTTCCTGCACATCGCGACGCTGCGCTGGCGGTGGGACATCTTTGGCTGGTACACGCCTTTTTGGGCACACGGCTTCAATACCGAAGACGGCATCGTCGGATACGACGTCCCCATGTCGCTGCCTTACACCGCATATGCGTTGCAGAACTGGACGGTGATCTTGCTCTACTTCATCGGCGTGATGTCGGTGGTCTACCACTGGGCGAACGGCCTCTGGACTGCAGCGATCTCATGGGGCATTACCACCAGCGAAGCCGCGATGAAGCGCTGGGGTTACGCGTGTGCAGGGCTGTTCGCCGCACTGACCGTCTTTTTCCTTGCTGCAATGTACGGCGCCGCGTTCGGCTACAACCTTTATGACGACACCACGGCGGATCAGAAAGCCGTACTGGCTTTGGCCGTTGATGACCCCGAGTTCGCGAGCGAATTAAACAAACTGATCGAGCCGAGCGAAATCCAGGACGCCGGACTCCGCGAATACTACATCGACACGCTAGAGGATCCGGACGCAGACTCGGAAGCAGGCGAAGACTAAAACGAAAGATCAAGCGACGCGGCTTGGCCGCGCGAGCGCAGCAGCGCTAGGATGAAATTGAAATGGCAGATACACCCAGAGTCATCATCGTCGGCGGGGGTTTAGCAGGGCTAGCGGCAGCTGTACGCGTGGCAGAATCGGGCGTCGCCGTCGACCTCTTCTCCATGGTCCCCGTCAAACGCAGCCATAGCGTCTGCGCCCAGGGCGGCATCAACGCCTGCACCGAGCCCGTCCGCCAGGAAGGATTCTCCGAGTGGGACCACTTCGATGAGACGCTCTACGGCGGCGACTTCCTGAATCACCAGCCGCCGGTCTATGAGATGGCCTATGCGGCCCCCAAGATCATCGACCTGCTTGACCGCATGGGTGTGCCGTTCAACCGCACATCTGAGGGCTTCCTTGACCGGCGCTACTTTGGCGGCTCGGTCTTCCGCCGCACACACTACACCGGCGCCTCGACCGGCCAGCAGCTGCTTTATGGCCTGGATGAACAGGTCCGCCGGCGTGAGTCCGAGGGCCTGGTCAACAAGTACGAGTTCTCCGAGTTTCTCTGGCCGATCGTTGACGACGACGGCGTCTGCCGCGGCATCGTTGCGCAGGACATGCGGACGATGGAGATCAAGGCCTACAAGGGCGACGCGGTCGTCATGGCCACAGGTGGCTGCGGGCTGATTTACGGCAAGTCCACCATGTCGGTCATCTGCACGGGAGGCGCGGCGAGCCGTTGCTACCAGGCCGGCGCCTGGCTGGGCAACCCCGAAATGATCCAGGTGCACCCCACCGCGATCCCCGGCGAAGACAAGTGCCGGCTCATGTCCGAATCTGCTCGTGGCGAGGGTGGCCGTGTCTGGCTGCCGGGCATCAAAAACGACCAGGGCCAGTGGGAGCCACACCCCGACGCCGGCCGACACCCCAACGACATCCCCGAGAACGAACGCTACTACGTTCTCGAAGAGATGTACCCCGACTATGGGCCGACACCACGCCATGGCAACCTCGTCTCCCGTGACGTCGCAACCCGCGGCATCTTCTTCGCCGTGCAGAATGGTTTTGGCGTAGGCGGCGGGCGAATGGCCTACCTCGACATCACCCATCTGCCTGCGGATACCAAAGAAAAGCTCGCAGCGATCCTTGAGATCTACGAGAAGTTCACCGGCGACGACCCCCGTGATGTCCCGATGAAGATCTTCCCTGCGGTCCACTACTCGATGGGCGGCCTCTACACCGTCTATGAGACCCAGCAGGATCCAAAGCCCAAGTTCCTCTGCGACATTGTGCCCGCAGACGCCGGCCAGCTAAAAGACCCGAGCAAGCCCGCTCACCCGGGCATGGTCAATGGCTCGCACTACAACATGATGACCAATGTCCCGGGCCTCTATGCCTTTGGCGAAGTCAACTACCAGTACCACGGTGCGACACGCCTCGGCGCTAACGCCCTGCTGTCGTGCATCTTTGACGGCATCTTCTGTGGATTGGGCGTCGCTCGCTACGCACAGGAGCAGGCCAAGGAAAACCCGATCAGCGAGATCGACCAGTCGGTCTTCACCAGAGCTGTCGAGCAGGAGCAAACCAAGGCCAGCAAACTCATCGCGACAGCAGGCGTCGAGGGCGAAGGCTCCAACCCGTATGACATCCACCGCAGGCTCGGCGAGATCATGACCGACGAGATGACGGTCGTGCGCACACAGGAAGGCATGAAGCGAGCCCTCGGTGTCGTGCAAGACCTGATGAAGGAGTATGAGTCAGTAAAGCTCGGCGACAACGGCGCATGGACCAATCAGAACCTGAGCTTCACCCGTGCTTTGGGGGACATGCTGATCTACGCCGAGGCGATGCTTCTCGCTGGCATCGCGCGAAAGGAATCGCGAGGCTGTCACTACTGCTCAGACCAAGATGGCCGAAACGACGCGAAGTTCCAGAAGTCCGCTGTGACCCAATACGACCCGGCCAAGAAAACCCACAAGGTCGTCTGGGAAGACGTTCCCATCCCGCTCGTCGAACCGCGCATCCGCGACTATGGCGGAAAGACCAAGAAGAAGACCACGAAGAAGAAAGCGGCATCGAAAGCCTGAGATAACTGGCCTCGCATCATCATCCGCCCATAACCCAATACCCCATGATCGCAACCAACAAACCATCGAAGTTCCGCGTCCGCATCGAGCGTCAGGACGGCCCTGATCAGCCTTCCTATTGGCAGGAGTTTGAGGTCCCCACGACCGCGAACCAGAACATCATCACCGTCCTGCAACAGATCGCCTCCAACCCCGTCAC
This sequence comes from Phycisphaeraceae bacterium, assembly GCA_049611445.1. Lineage (GTDB taxonomy): Bacteria > Planctomycetota > Phycisphaerae > Phycisphaerales > Phycisphaeraceae > JAHQVV01. Next base: position 9,284 of record JBMZAP010000089.1, read on the forward strand.
GATCGATGGCACCAAAGTCCGCCCGGTCGTCTGGGATTGCGGCTGCCTTGAAGAAGTCTGCGGTGCGTGCACCATGGTCATCAACGGCAAGGCTCGGCAGAGCTGCTCCTGCCTCGTCGACGAATTCTTTGAAGGCTCATCGAACGACCAACTGATCACTATCCAGCCGATGAGCAAGTTCCCGGTCATGCGCGACTTGTTTGTAGATCGCCAGCGGATGTTCGACAACCTGACCAAGCTTAAGGCTTGGGTCCCCGTTGACTCGACCGCAGCACTCGGACCGGGCCCCCGGGAGACACCCAAGGAACAGGAAGAACGTTACGCGTTGTCGCGATGCATGACCTGCGGCTGCTGCCTCGAGGCCTGCCCGCAGTTCACCAAGGAAAACGATTTCGTCGGCGCACAGGCGATCGCCCAGGCGCTCTACTTCAACGAACACGAGACCGGCAAGGCGCTCAAGAGCGAGCGACTGGATGTGCTCATGGGACCCGGCGGCGTCAGCGACTGCGGCAACGCCCAGAACTGCGTGAAGGTCTGCCCCAAGGAAATCCCGCTGACCGAGGCCATCGCAAAAGTCGGCCGGCAACTCACCGTCCACGCGGTCAAACGCTTTTTCACCGGCAAAAAGTAGCCCCCTCCGACTCTTAAACGCACACCAGACCCGTTTATGAAAAACATGAGCGGGTTTTTTCTTGCCTATCGTGATACCAGAATTTAGGCTTTTTCTGGCCACTAGCCGATATACCTTGCTAGGTCTGCGCGTCCTTCCAATGGAGTTCGTTGCCGATGGTTTGTCCCGTCAAGATCAATTCGGTCCGCCCACTGGTGCGTTACGTCGATGATCACCAAGCCGTGATCGACACCCACATCGTCACGCACGCCACCCTGCCGATGGATGTCGCCCACCGCACGGCCGATCAGCCGATCGCGTATGTCATGGCCGAGATCGAGGGGGCCGACGGCTTCCACGATGAGGGCTGTGGCCGGCTGATCCTCAAGCCCTGCGGCTCGCAGATGGAAGGCGGCTTCCGCTTCGGCATCGATGAACCACAACGCTGGTGGCCTGCGGGGCTCGGCGATCAGCCGCTCTACGACCTGACCATTCGAATTATCGTCGGTGACGAGGTGACCGACGAAGCGAAACTGACCTTAGGCTTGGCCTCCGTCCGGCGTGGACGCGTACTTGGCGACGACCTGCCCCCATCGCTCTTGGTGAATGGCAAGATCTGCGAGGTGGTCGAAGTCCTGACCGTGGACCGAGTCGACGAGGACCAACTGCTCCCTGCCAATGGCGAGTCACTACTGCTCGTCCGCGACCACTATGGCGCGGAACTGCTCTATCAGGCCGCCGACCTCGCAGGGATCATGGCCGTCCAGGCCGTACCCGTCGATGCGGAAGGCGACCCCACCGCTCAGGTCCGCGAACAGGTCGACCGCCTCACCGCCCACCCCTCTCTGGCCGGTTACTACATCGGGCACCTCGGTAAGGTCAAAGAACAGGTTGCCGAGTGCCTGCGAATGCTGGACCCGACACGCACCGTGTTCGACCGCTTTCCGCTGATTGAAGGCTATTGAGCCCGCCCCTTGCGACATTGATCTGAACTGCATCGGCTGAAGCGTTTATTCGTAGAACTTGTTATCTTGATTTAGCGTACAAAAGTCGCTTTATCGGCGTCTATCCTTGCGCCACAAAACCTTGGAGTCATACCTTGAAAATCACGCCCCTGACGACTGTCCTGGCTGCTGCTTTCCTGACCACCGGCCTCCTGAGCATCAGTGCCACACAAGCTGACGATCATAAAAAGACGCAGCCCACCGATGAGCAAGACTTTACCGTCCTGTTCGACGGAAGCTCAACCGACCACTTCCGTGGCTACAACAAAGAAGCATTTCCCGAAAAGGGCTGGACGCTCGAAGACGGCTGCATCCGCGTCATCGGCAAAACCCGGGGGTCCGGCGACATCATCACCAAGGAACAGTACAGCGACTTTGACCTCCGCTGGGAGTGGAAGGTCGCCAAGGGTGCCAACTCAGGCATCATGTACCGCGTGGAAGAAGTGAAGAATCAGCCGACCTACAAGACCGGCCCCGAATATCAGATCCTCGAGGATGGCAACCACCGCGACGGCAAGAACACAAAGACCAGCGCAGCCGCCCTCTACGCCCTGATCGCCTGCAATGACAAGAAGACCCTCAAGCCCATCGGCGAATGGAACAACTCCCGCATCGTCATCAAGGACAACAATGTCCAGCACTACCTGAACGGCGAAGTTGTTGTCCAGTACACCTGGGGCAGCGACGACATCAAGGAAAAGATCGCGGGCAGCAAGTTCAAAAACTGGGGCGAGTTCATGACGAAAGACAAAGGTCACATCGCCTTTCAGTATCACAATGATGACGTCTGGTATCGAAACATTCGAATCAAGGACCTTAGCGGCAAGTAAGCCCGGGATAGTTGGCCTGCTATGAACACCACCGCTCAATACACCATCGCACTGATCGCCCTGCTCAGCCTGTCTGCCTGGAGCACCTCGATATCGGCTGCCGATGAGCCCCGCACAGAATCAGTGGCAGAAGACGAGGGCTGGGACATTGTCTTCGACGGCAGCAACACGGATGCACTTCGTGATTTCAGAAGTGACAAGTTTCCTGAGAGGGGCTGGGAGATTCAGCCAGATGGTTCACTGTATGCCAAGCATGGTGCCCGTGACATCGTGACGCGTAAGAAATACCGCGACTTCGACCTGCGAATGGAATGGAAACTGTCCAAAGGCGCAAACTCGGGGATCATGTACCGCGTCGCCCAGCGTGGTAGCCACCCGCACAGCACCGGGCCCGAGTACCAGATCATCGACGACCAGCGAGTCCATATGAGCAGCACCGCTTCTTTGTATGGCCTGGTCAAACCAAACCCGGAAGCCAAGATCAATCCTGCTGGCGAATGGAACAGCTCACGCATCGTCTTTCAGGACAACAATGTAAAACACTACCTCAATGGCGTTCTCGCGGTCGAGTACACTTGGGGCAGCGACGAGATCAAGGAGCGCCTGCAGCGCAGCAAATTCCGCAAGTGGAAGGGCTACATGCAGGAAGAGACCGGCTTCATCGGATTCCAAAGCCACGGAAAAGACCTGTGGTTCCGAAATATCAAGATCAAAGATCTCAGTGAAGAAGGAGATGACGCATGATCCACAGATACGTTTTTCATGCTCTGGCCGCGATACTCCTCTCGGGGCTGCTGATCACAACCACTCGTGCTTCCGCAGATGAGCACAAAGCCGATGATGGTTGGGAAATACTCTTCGACGGCACCTCAACGGATGCCTTCCGGGGCTGGAAAAAGGACACGTTGCCTGAGAAGGGTTGGGTGATCGAAGGTGATGCGCTGCATATCCAGGCAGACTCCAAGGCCGGGGATATCGTCACGAAGAAACAGTACGCCAGCTTCGACCTGCGTTTTGAGTGGAAGGTCGCCAAGGGCAGCAACTCCGGGGTCATCTACCGCTGCATCGAGCATGACGATGTCCGCCTGTCGTTCATGTCCGGCCCCGAGTACCAGATCCTCGAGGACGATAACCACGTCAACGGCAAGAACCCCAAGACCTCCGCGGCCAGCCTTTACGCTCACTACGCCCCCAACGACAAGAAGACGCTCAAGCCCGTCGGCGAGTGGAACACGGGCCGCGTTGTTGTTAACGGCGGCAAGGTCGAACATTGGCTCAATGGTGAGATCGTCGTCGCCTACGACCTGGACAGTGAGGCGTTCAAGAAGATCAGCCAAAGCACGCACTACAAACGCTGGCCCAAGTTCGCGACTGAAAAGAAAGGCCACATTGCCTTTCAGGACCACACCGACGATGTCTGGTTCCGAAACATCAAGATCAAAGAGTTACCTGACCCTGTACCGGTAGCCGACGCCGACGCCGACGCGAGCGACTGGCTCGTGCTTTTCGACGGTACTTCGACGGAGCACCTGCGCAGCTTCAAGAACGCCGAACTGCCACAGAACTGGGTCATCGAAGACGGGACGCTGCACTATCTGGGCGGCAAACTCAACGGCGACATCATCACCAAGCAGGCCTTCGTCGACTTCGACCTGCGCTGGGAGTGGAAGCTCTCCAAGGGCGGCAACTCTGGCATCAAATACCGCGTCGACCTTGAGAATCCAAACAAGGGGATCTATGCCTGGGGCCTGGAGTATCAGATCCTTGACGACGACAAGCACAAGGACGGGAAAAACAACAACCGGCGCACCGCTTGTATGTACGACATGTTCGTCGCCAATGAGAACAAAAAATTGAATCCGCCCGGCGAGTGGAACGAATCGCGGATCGTGCTCAAGGACGATCACGTCCAGCATTACCTCAATGGCGAGGTCGTGCTCGAAATCGAGCTCTGGTCAGACACGTTCAACGCCGCTCTCGCCAAGAGCAAATACAAGAACGTCAAGAACTTTGCCAAAACCAACCCGGGCCACATCGTGATCCAGGAACACGATGACAAAGTCTGGTACCGCAATATTCGAATCAAGGAACTCGGCGAATAATGGATTGAACCTGAGCAGCGTCCTTAAGACTGCAAGGGTGCCCTACCGGATGGAACCGATGCGATTCAAACTCAACAACCTACTTTCATTAGCCGCCGTCACGACGCTGATCCTGACGGCCTGCACTGCAATCGCGCAGGAAGAAGCCAAGCCCACCCCGGACGCACAGGCGCCCGCTAAGAAACAGGCAGAGCCTCAAGCCGACGCCAAGGTTGTCGAACTGCTCAAAAAAATTGAGGCTTCTTCGGCCAAACTGGACACCCTGACCACTCGCGTACGCTACACACGTTTGCAGGGCTTGACCGGTGATGAGCAGCGACGGTTCGGCGACTTTTACTACGCCGCCGGCAGTGAAAAATCACCAACGCGTTTCGCGGTGATGTTCGATCGGCTGATCATTGATGAGCGAGCCCGGCCGATGAAGGCTTGGTTCATTTTTGACGGCAATTGGATGCTGGAACGTGACCACGATGACAAGACCGCCGTCCGCCGGGAACTCGTGCCCAAAGGGGCTGAGCGACCGGACGTGCTGAATATGGGCGATAAACAGATGTCGATCCCGCTGAAGCTCAAGGCCAATACGGTGCTGAGCCAATACAAAGTCCAACAACTTGAAGATACGCCGCTGGGCGAGCAGACGTTGCATCACCTGAAGCTGACCCCACGCAAAGGCGGCGACAAAGCAGAACCCATGGACCTCTGGTTCGACAGCAAAACATTGCTGTTACAGAAAGTCGTCACCGAGGAGGACGGCGACGAAATCGAGTTGCTCTTCCCCACGCCGAAGATCAATCCTGAGATTGAATCAGAAGTCTTCGATACCAAGCTGCCAAGCAAAGAGAACGGCTGGCAGGTTCAGGAAGTTCCGATCGAAGGCTAAGTGGGCAGCGCATCCATGACCTGATCCATTTGCTCGATCGAGTTATAGAAGTGCGGCGACACGCGCAAGTGCCCCATGCGCGAGGCGATGATGATCTTCTGCTCCCCGAGGCGTTGAACGATTCGGGCGTGCTCGCCCTCTTGCCCGGGCCAGTCAAATGCGACAATCCCGCTGCGTTCATTTGGGCCGGATGGTGAAACGACGTCGTAGCCCTTCTCCAATAGCCGACCACGCAGGTACTGGCAGAGCCCATCAATGCGTGACCAGACGGTGTCCAAACCGACTTCCAAAAGCAACTCGATCGCCGCCCCCATCCCGCGGATACCGTTGATGTTCCATGTGCCGGGCTCAAAGCGCCGAGCATCCGGATAATAACGCTCGTCGTAGTTGCCGTAATCCAAATGGTTGTATCGGCCGAGCCAGCCTGAGATCGGCGGCCGCAACTGCTGACACAGGTCTTGCTCACAGTAAAGAAATCCTGCGCCCTCTGGACCGAGCATCCACTTGTGCCCATCGGCGGCAAGAAAATCGATCCCCAAGGCCTGTACGTCGACCGACATCACACCGACCGACTGGATCGCGTCCGCGCACAACAGACCACCGGCCGCGTGGACCTCGTCTGCGATCGGCTTGAGGTCGATCTTGTACCCGCTGCCGAATTGCACATGCGATAACGAGACAACGCGCGTCCGATCGTTGATCAAATTGATGACATCATCCACATCAATGCGCTGGTCCGGCCCCTGCTTGGCCTCGACAACCTCGACACCCCGACGTTTCAGGCCTGTCCATGGATAGCGATTGGCCGGATACTCGACGTCCGTTATGACGACCCGATCGCTAGGCCGCCAGTCCAGCCCCCCGGCGAGCATACCCAGGCCCGTTGTGGTGTTGGGGATAAACGCGATCTCGTGCTTGCCCCTCGCGTTGACGAGTTCGGCACACTGGGCCTTCACCGCAAGCACTTTCAGATACCAATCGTTGTCCGCAAGTTGGCCCTGAGCGGCACGACGGGCACAATCTGCCATCACTTTTGCCGCCCGACCCGCAATCGGCGCGACCCCCGCATGATTGAGGTAAACCAACTCGTCAAGCACCGGGAACTCGGCCCGAAGGTCGATCGTTGAAATAGGGGGCAGACTCATAACTTCAATGATCCTAGACTAGAGAGACATGATGACGCAATTCCGACCGCCGATCTTCTCCCTCTTCGCCATCCTTTCGCTATTCAT